>NZ_JBBDHC010000007.1:0-179365 GCF_037203605.1 Denitratimonas tolerans | reverse complement strand
TCCTTCATCTCCACTTCCGTCGCCGCGCCGACCTTGATCACGGCCACGCCGCCGGCCAGCTTGGCCACGCGCTCCTGGAGCTTCTCGCGGTCGTAGTCGGAGGAGGTTTCCTCGATCTGCGCCTTGATCTGCTTGATGCGGGCCTGGATGCGCTCGGCGTCGCCGGCGCCGTCGATGATGGTGCTGTTTTCCTTGGTGACGACGACGCGCTTGGCGCGGCCCAGATCGTTGATCGTGGCCTTCTCCAGCGACAGGCCGACTTCCTCGGAAATCACCGTGCCGTTGGTGAGCACGGCCAGGTCTTCCAGAATGGCCTTGCGGCGGTCACCGAAGCCCGGGGCCTTGACGGCGCACACCTTGACGATGCCGCGAATGGTGTTGACCACCAGGGTCGCCAGCGCCTCGCCTTCCACTTCCTCGGCCACGATCAGCAGCGGCTTGCCGGCCTTGGCCACGCCTTCCAGCACCGGCAGGAGATCGCGCACGTTGGAGATCTTCTTGTCGTGGATGAGGATGAAGGGGTCGTCCAGCTCGACCTGCTGGCTCTGCTGGTTGTTGATGAAGTACGGCGACAGGTAGCCGCGATCGAACTGCATGCCTTCCACGACGTCCAGCTCGTTGTCCAGGCCCGAGCCTTCCTCGACGGTGATGACGCCTTCCTTGCCGACCTTCTTCATCGCATCGGCGATGATGGTGCCGATCGACTCATCGGAGTTGGCCGAGATGGTGCCGACCTGGGCGATGGCCTTGTCGTCGGCGGTGGGCTTGGAGAGGTTCTTCAGCTCGGCGACGGCGGCCTTGACGGCCTGATCGATGCCGCGCTTCAAATCCATCGGGTTCATGCCGGCGGCCACTGCCTTGACGCCCTCGCGGATGAAGGCCTGGGCCAGCACGGTGGCGGTCGTGGTGCCGTCACCGGCGGTGTCGGAGGTCTTGGAGGCGACTTCCTTCACCATCTGCGCGCCCATGTTCTCGAACTTGTCGGCCAGCTCGATCTCCTTGGCGACGGACACGCCGTCCTTGGTGATCGTGGGGGCACCGAAGCTCTTGTCGAGCACGACGTTGCGGCCCTTCGGACCGAGGGTTGCCTTGACGGCATTGGCGAGCACGTTGACGCCGCGCACCATGCGCGAGCGTGCGTCTTCACCGAAACGGATGTCTTTTGCGGCCATGGGTTTCTCCGGGAATAGGGAATAGAGAATGGGGAATGGTTGAAGCGGAGGCGTTGCGGCGGAATGGAGTTGCGGGCGGGATCGAAGCGCGACGCGCCGTTGCGATTCCCGGTTCCCGACTCCCCATTCCCCCGATCATCAGCCGATGATCGCGAACAGGTCGTCCTCGCGCACCACGAGGTATTCGGTGCCGTCGACCTTGACCTCGGTGCCCGAGTACTTGCCGAACAGGACGGTGTCGCCGACCTTGACCTGGAGCTTGCGCACCTGGCCGTTGTCGAGCAGCTTGCCTTCGCCCACGGCGATGACTTCGCCGCGGATCGGCTTCTCGGTGGCGCTGTCCGGGATCACGATGCCGCCGGCGGAGACCTTCTCTTCTTCCAGGCGCTTGATGATCACGCGGTCGTGGAGCGGGGTGAGTTTCATGACAACCTCTCGTAAGTTCTTGATTGATGGATGACACCGGCGGTCTGTCAGCACTCGCAAGTGTTGAGTGCCAATTCTAGCCGAAACGAAAACCGCTCAGGAAGCGGATGCTTGCCAAATGGGGGCGCGCGCCGCCGGTTCAAGGGCCGGGTGGCGATACCTCAGCGATGGATCAGCGCCGCGCCAGACAGGCCGCCAGGCGCGACTCCAGCCGCAGCAGCCACAGCGCCGCACCCGTAGCGCCGAGCGACAGGCCCGCCAGCACACCCAGCGCGTTGGCCAGCCCATCCAGCGCATCGGCGCTGCGCGCCTCGGGGACCAGCACGCCCTGCGCCCACTCCAGCGCAAGGCCAAGCGCCACCAGGCCGATCGCGACGATCCAGCGCGTCCGCAGCGAGGCGAACAGCTGCATCGCGGAAAACGCCAGTGCGAAGTAGGCGGAAAAGTGCAGCAGCTTGTCCGAATCGCGCGGCATCTGCGTCGCCATCGGCGGCGGCGGAACCAGTGACAGCACGATCACCGCCAGCACCGCCGCGCACCACAGCCCGAGCCACAGCCGCGGCCAGCGGAGGGGGCGCATCACAGCCGCCAGCGCTGGTCGCCCTGAAGAAAGGCGTGGGTCAATTCCACCCCGCGCGTGAAGCCCATCACCTGGAACGCCTCGCCCATCGCGCCGGGCAGGGTAAGCTGCTTGACCTGCTGCGCGAGGGCGTAGCGGGTGGCTTCGTCGGGGGCAATGCCGTGCAGGGTCTGGAAGCAGTCGACCAGCCGGTTCCCGAGCAGGAACGCGGACTGCGAGCAGTAGCCGGCCAGCTCGAAACCTGCACCGACGCCGGCCTCGGCCAGCGCGGTGAAGTCCACCGAGGCGGTCAGGTCGGTCAGGCCCGGCCACAGGAAGGGATCATCCACCAGGCGGTGCCGGTGAAAGCCGCGCAGCGTGCCCTGCAAGCGCTCGGGCGCGTAGTAGTCGCGCCGGGAATGGCCGTAATCGACGAACAGCATTGCGCCCTCGCGCAGCAGCCCGCCGACCGCCTGGATCCAGTAGGGCAGCTGCGGCAGCACTTCCGACCGCATCCCTTCGGGCAAGGGCTCGCCCAGGTCGCGCTCGATGTGGCGCACCGCCGCGCACAGGAAGGCGTCCGCCGGCTGATCGACGCGCAGCAGCTGCCCTTCCGGATCCAGCGCGACGTGCTCTTCGAAAACCTCGCCCCCACGCAGCGTGAAGCGCGGCGTCGGCAGCGCATCGAGTACCTCGTTGGCGAACAGCACCCCGCGCCAGTCCGCCTCGGGCGGGCCGTCCAGCCAGGTCACGCGCTCCATCAGCGCCGGCGGCAGGGCGTCGGTCAGGCGTTCGCGCTGGCGCTCGCGCAGGTCCGCCGAAGGTTCGAGGATGGCGTAGCGCGCCGGCACCGCGTCCAGCAGGGCGAGGTGGACCAGCACATCCTGCGCGAAGGCACCGCTGCCGCCGCCCAGCTCCAGGAACTGCGCGTCGGGAAAGCGCGACAGCACCGGTGCCACCGCTTCGGCCACGCACTGGGCGAACAGCGGCCCCAGCTCGGGCGCGGTGACGAAATCGCCGGCGCGCCCGAACTTGCGCGCGCCGGCGCTGTAGTAACCCAGGCCCGGTGCATACAGCGCCAGCTCCATGTAGCGCGAAAACGGGATCGCGCCGCCCTCGGCGCGGACCGCGTCGCGGATCACGGCGGTCAGGACGGCGCTGTGGGCGCACGCGGCTTCGTCGGGTTCGGGCAGGTCGGCTTGCACGCCTCGCCTCCGGGCGGAAAGGGCCGCCATGGTACGCCGGCGGGCGCTGGAACGCGCCTGGTGACGGGCAGCATGGATTCGGCGGTCGGGAAAAGGATAAGGTGACGGCATGACCACGCCACGCCCCGTCGCCCTCGTCACCGGTGCCGCGCGCCGCATCGGTGCCGCCATTGCCACCGCCCTGCACGCGGCCGGCTACGACCTCGCGCTGCACTTCCACCGCAGCGCTTCGGAAGCCTCGGCGCTGCAGGATGCGCTGGAGGCACGACGCCGCCACAGCACCGCGCTGCTGCAGGCCGATCTCTCCGATACCGCGCGCCTGCCTTCGCTGGTGGAGCGCACCGTGGTGCGGTTCGGCCGCCTCGATGCGCTGGTCAACAACGCCTCGGCCTTCTTCCCCACGCCGATCGGCGAATCCACCGAGGCGATGTGGGATGCGCTGATGGGTGCCAACGCCAAGGCACCGTTCTTCCTCTCGCAGGCCGCGGCGTTCTATTTGCGCGAATCGCGCGGCGCGATCCTGAACCTTTCCGACGTGTACGCCGAGCGTCCGCGCGAACGCCACGCGGTCTACTGCATGAGCAAGGCGGCGCTGTCGATGATGACCCTGGCGCTGGCGCGCGAGCTGGCCCCCGAGGTTCGCGTCAACGCGATCGCGCCGGGGGCGATCCTGTGGCCCGAAGCGGGTGATGATCCCGAACTGCGCGCATCGGTCATCGCCCGCACCGCGCTCGGACGCACCGGCACCGCGGCGGAAATCGCCGAAGCGGCGGTGTTCCTCGTCGACGCCGCCAGCTACACCACCGGTCAGGTGCTGCGCGTGGACGGCGGGCGCTGGCTGGAGATCTGAGTCGGCCGCCCCGCCCCGCGCTGCCCGCCCGCTCCGCGCCTAGAGCGCCCACGGCTCGACCGGCGCGGGCCGCGCATGGTCGGCGTGTTCGGCCCACAGCGCGGCCAGTGTCCTGCCCGACAGGGGATCGACGAACTGCGGGGCCAGCATCGCCAGCGGTTCGAGCACGAAGGCGTGCCGCACGTCCGGGCGCGGCAGGCGCGGCGCATCGCACACCCGCGCCCCGAGAAACACCAGGTCCACATCGAGCGTGCGCGAGGAGTAGCGCGGCGCGTCGCGGCGGCGGCCGCGGGCATCCTCCAGCGCGTGCAGGAAGTCGTGCATCGGCCCCGGCTCCAGCGCGGTCTCCACCGCCGCCGCGGCGTTGAGAAAATCCGGGCCATCGAAACCGACCGCGCGACAGCGCAGCACCGGCGAGAAGCGCGCGCCGGGAAACGCGGCGCGCAGGTCGGCCGCGGCGGCGCGCAGGTTCGCCGCGGGATCGATGTTGCTGCCAAGGCTCAAGAGGGCCAGGGCCATGGGGTGCTGTCCCGCAACGCGCAGTGCGCGAAGCCGCGAATTCTAGGATCGAAGCCGCATCCGGCCAAGCCGGCGTGGTCTACTGCCAGTGCCGTGCCTGTCGGCACCAGACCACGCTCAGCACGGACACCCTGTTGGAAGGGACCCAAGCTCTTGTCCATGCCGTCGGCAATCTGCCACTGGCGCTGCACGATGCCGATGCGGACTTCGCTGCGCGGTGTCACTACAAGTGCGTCAACGCGGAACCGGGCGCGGTCGCCGGGGCGCTCGTGCACGCCCGCCACGCACGCGCCGACCTGCCGCGGTTTTCCGGTTGGTGGGGGCATGAGAAGGCATCACGCTTTGCGATGGGGCCTCAGTTCGTGCCCGCCCCCGGCACCGACCGGGCGCGATGCCGGACGAGCGCTGTTCGAATTCCTCTGCGAGAGCGGCGTGCTCGGCGACTGGCGCGAGCCGGACGTGATCTGCATCTCGCCTGCGCCGCTCTACAACACCCATCTGGACGTGCTGCGCTTCGCCCAACTCGCCGCGGTCTGGCGCGACAGCACAGGGGGAGTGTCTCGCATCCGCGCCGATCTGTGCGCCGTTCGCCCTGCATCGTGGCCATTGGAACGGCGTTGTGGCCGCTCATCATGTTGTTTCCCCGCCATCGACACCGGCTGGCAGGCTGACTCCGTCCCACCCACTGACGGAGAATCACGATGAACCGCATACCCATCTCCCCGCGCAACCGCCTTTCCTCGCTGTGCCTGGCACTGCTGGCCGCCGTGGTCATCGCACCTGCGACGCCTGCGGCCGGAAAGACCACCGCCCCGCTCGACATCCAGGTGGAAACCCTCGGCCAAGGCCGCCCGGTACTGACCATTCCCGGGCTTAACAGCCATGCGAGCGTCTGGCGCGAGACCTGCGAAGCCTTGAAGGATGTGCAGTGCCACCTGGTGCAACTGCCCGGATTTGCAGGTGCCAAACCCGCCGGACACGACGAATTCCTGGATGAAATGGCGCGGCAGGTGCTCGCGTATGTACGCGAGAACGATCTGCGCCAGCCGGTGGTGATTGGCCACAGTCTGGGCGGATTCCTGGCGTTGAAACTGGCATTGGCCGACGCGGATGCCGTCGGGCCGCTGGTGATCGTCGACTCGCTGCCGTTCTTCTCGGCGGCGATGAATCCGACGGCGACGTCTGAATCGGTCAGGCCGATGGCCGAGGCAGTCCGCCAGCAGATGCTGTCCTCCGACGATGCCACGTATCGGCAACAGGCTGCCGCCTCCGTGCGGAACATGGCGCGTGACCTGGTCCGTGTGGAAGAACTGGTGCGCTGGGGCGAGAACAGCGACCGCGCCACCACCGCACAGGCCATGGTGGAATTGATGACCGCCGACCTGCGCGGCGAGCTGGGTGCCGTGCGCTCGCCGACGCTGGTGCTCGGTGCCTGGGCCGCCTATGCCGCGTTTGGCCAGACCCAAGAGGCTACCCGCGCGATCTTCGAGGGCCAGTACGCCGCCCTGCCCGGTGTCCGGATCGAATTGAGCGAGGCCGGCTATCATTTCCTGATGTGGGACGATCCGCAGTGGCTGCAGGCGCAGGTGGGACAGTTTCTGACAGCGCATCCGGCCAAAGACGACTGAAAGGAGAAATCCCGATGAATCCGATCCCGTTGATGAAAGCCTGCGGCTTGGTTCTGGTGCTTGTCGGTACGATGCTTCTCGTGATTGGCCTGGCCACCGGAAAAGTCGCGATCTGGGGGGCCGCGCCTGGCATAGCCGCCCTGGGTGTGGTGCAGCTGGCGCTGTCCGGAAAGCGCCAGGCGTGATGGCGGAAATGCGGACGATGCCCGGCGACGAGGCCTCCGCCCGGTTCTGGTGGACCAACCTCGCGCCGTGGTTGGCCTACCTGCTGATCAACCTGGTGTTGTTAAGCAACTACGCCAGCTGGACCTCCGGCATGACGATGATCTGCGTCCTGCTGTCGACAGCGTTGTATCTGGTTTCCGGTGCCATCCGGCATCTGGCGCAGCGCCATGGCTGGCTGGACAAGGAACTGGGCGCACTTTGCTGGCGCCTGCTCACCTGTGTGCTGGTCGGTGCGGCGCTGGTGCAGATCGCTATCGCCGCGGTGCTGCGGCCAATGCTGATGCTGGGCTGGATCACGCTGCCCGATGGGGGCGACTTCAGCATGGGGGCGAGTTTCGGCTACTGGATCAACACATCCATCATGCTCGGCCTGTGGGTGGCCGGCTGGATTGGCTGGCGTGCGCTGCGCCACGCCCGCGAAGCGCGTGAGGCGCGAATCCGTGCCGAGTCCGAACGCCAGCAGATGCAACAGGACGCACTGCGCGCCCGCCTCAATCCGCACTTCGTGTTCAACGCGCTCAACAACCTGCGCGCGCTGATCCTGGAAGATCCGCAGCGTGCCCGCGAACTGGTCGGCCGCCTATCCAATACCTTGCGACACGCGCTCGGACACACCCGGCACGATGCCGTGCCGCTGTCCGAAGAAGTGGCCGTGGTCGAGGACTATCTCGCGATCGAGTCGGTGCATTTCGAAGACCGCCTGTGCGTGCTTCGCGATATCGATCCGGCCACGCACGAGGCGCTCCTGCCACCGATGGCGCTGCAACTTCTGGTCGAGAACGCGATCAAGCATGGCATCGCGGTCACCCCCGGCGGCGGCGAACTGCTCATCCGTGCCGAAACGCTGCCCGGTCTGCTGCGTCTGACGGTGGAGAATCCGGGAACAGTGGGCCATGGCGGCGATGGCCATGGTGTGGGACTGGCCTACCTGCGTCATGTGCTGGGGCGCGCGCATGGCCGTTTCGCGCTCGAACAGAGCGGCGAAACCGTCCGCGCCACACTGGAGATTCCACAATGAGCACACCGCCGCTTCGTGTCCTGATCGTCGACGACGCTCGCCTCGCCCGCGCCGAATTGCGCACCCTGCTGGCGTGCATCGACGACGTGGAACTGGTCGGCGAAGCCGAGGACGTGCCGCAGGCGCGCGCCGAAATCACACGCCTGCATCCCGATCTGGTGCTGCTCGACATCCAGATGCCGTCCGGCAGCGGTTTCGATGTGCTCGATGCGCTCGACGTCATGCCCGCCGTGGTGTTCACCACCGCGTACGACCACTACGCGCTGCAAGCCTTCGAGGCCAATGCGCTCGACTACCTGCTCAAGCCGGTGGATCCGGTTCGGTTGGCGTCGGCGCTGGATAAAGCTCGTGCCAGTCGATCCATGAGCGCTGCGCCTGTCGCGAATGACGGGCGCAGCGCACTGGGTGCCGAGGATCAGGTGTTCCTGCGCGATGGCGAACGCTGCTGGTTCGTCGCCACCGGAGAGATCTCGCGCATCGTGGTCGATGGCAACTACGTTCGTATCTGGTTCCGTGAGCACGCTGCGCTTCTGGCGCGCAGCCTGTCGGCGCTGGAAGCCCGCCTCGACCCGGCACTGTTCTTCCGCGCCAACCGCAACACCCTGGTCAACTTGCGCCACATCCGCACGGTGGAACCGTCGGTTTCCGATGGCTATACACTGGGACTGCGCGATGGTGGCGAGGTCGAGGTTTCCCGTCGGCAGGCACGCGAGCTGCGCGAGCGCTTGGCGCTGTAACCTGCCGCGGGAAAGAATTGACCTTGATCGAGGCTCGCCTCTGCACTCGTCCACGCAAGATGCACGGATTCAAAACGCCCCTCGAAGTGTTCGAGGATTCTGTCAACGGTGTTGCGGATCAGTATTGAATCCGCCCTGTCAATCCAGCGCCCAATCCGGGCATCATAGTACTGTTCCGAATATGGAGCCGATGCCAGCCGTGAGCGCCATGGCAAGCGCTCCCCAGAAAGTCACTCGCACGGTTGCCCGGACAACGTTCGCTCCCCCCGCCCGCGCGCCAATGGCACCCAGCAAAGCGAGGAAAATCAGGGAGGCGATCGATACCCCCGCGACCAGAAGGCGGCCAGGCAAGAGAACGACCATGGCGAGTGGGAGCGCGGCCCCGACCGCGAAGGTGGCGGCCGAAGTCAGGGCCGCCTGTATCGGCCGTGCCGCAGTGACTTCCGAAATCCCGAGCTCATCACGTGCATGGGCGGAGAGCGCATCTTTCGCCATCAGCTGGTCAGCGACCTGCCTTGCAAGGTCAGTCTCGACACCGCGATCCACGTAGATCCGCGTCAGCTCCTCTAATTCGAATTCCGGCTGGCTGGCGAGTTCGACCCGCTCGCGCGCGAGATCGGCCTGTTCCGTGTCGGACTGCGAACTGACCGAAACATATTCCCCCGCCGCCATCGACATTGCACCCGCAACAAGGCCGGCCACCCCGGCAACCAGTACTTCGGAGGTCGTCGCCGATGCCGCAGCGACGCCAACAATAAGGCTCGCTGTTGAGACGATTCCGTCGTTCGCTCCAAGAACCGCAGCGCGAAGCCAGCCAATGCGCGCGACCAGATGATTCTCCGGATGCAGGTGGAGTCGGGACACCGGAGTTTCTCCTTTAGACGTCTCGGAACATGCAGCCTGTCAGATCGTGAGGACCGATGCAAAGCCTGCAAGACCTTGGAACTCCCTACTCACCTTGCCTTCACCTGATGCTTGTGCCACGAGCGCGTTTGCCGTTCGGCCAGCTGCTCCTTCGAGCGCAGGCAGACTTCGAGCAGGGCGGCATCGTTGGCCGCAGCGATGCGCACCGGGAAACGCGGCGCGCAGGTCGGCCGCGGCGGCGCGCAGGTTCGCCTCGGGATCGATGTTGCTGCCAAGGCTCAGGAGGGCCTGGGCCATGGGATGCTCCGTGTCGGGGCCACGCCGGGCGACGGGGCGGATTCTATCGCCCGCGCCGGGCCTTCAGGAGGCGTCGGGAGACGACGCACCCACCATCGCACCGCGCAGGTCGTGCCCGCTCGGGGTCTGGAATACCCTCAGGCCGAACTCGGGCAAGACCGCCAGCAGGTGATCGAAGATGTCCGACTGCACGCCCTCGTACACCACCCAGCGGGTGTCGACGCTGAAGCAGTAGACCTCCAGCGGCAGCCCGGTGCTGACGGGCTGGAGCTGACGCACCATGATCGTCATTTCCTGGTTCACGCCCGGATGCGCGCGCAGGTAGCGGTCGACGTAGGCGCGGAAGGTGCCGAGGTTGGTGAGGCGGCGGCGGTTGATGGCGTCACGCTCGGCCCATTCGCCCAGCGCGCGGTTCCAGTCGGCCAGTTCGCGGGCCTTGTTCTCCAGATAGTCGTCGAGCAGCTGCAGGCGGCGCAGGCGCGCGTTGTGTTCGCTTTCCAGGAACGCCACCGAGGTCTGGTCCAGGTACAGGGAGCGCTTGATGCGCCGTCCGCCGGATTCCTGCATCCCGCGCCAGTTCTTGAACGATTCCGACAGGAATCGCTTCATCGGGATGGCGGTGATGGTCTTGTCCCAGTTCTGCACCTTCACTGTGTGCAGGTTGATGTCGATCACGTCCCCGTCGGCATGCGCCGAGGGCATCTCGATCCAGTCGCCCAGGCGGATCATGTCGTTGGAACTGACCGTGGCCCCGGCCACCATCGACAGCAGGGTGTCCTGGAAGACCAGGATCAGCACCGCCATCATCGCGCCCATGCCCGAAAGCAGGACCAGCGGCGAGCGGTCGATCAGCACCGCGACGATCAGCACCGCGGCAATGGCAAAAATGATGATCTTGACCAGCTGCAGGAAACCCTTGATCGGCCGGTCGCGCGCGCCGGGCTGGCGCTCGTACAGGACCAGGGCCAGGTCCAGCGCCTTGCCGATCGCCAGTGCCACGGTCAGCACGATGAAGGCCGAGCCCAGGTTGCGCACCAGGGTGACGACGGTCTCCGGCAGGCCCGGCACGACCGCCACGCCGGCCATCAGCACCAGCGCCGGCACCACGTTGGCCAGGCGCGAAACGACGCTGAGCTGGTAGCGCGGATCTTGCGTCGAATCGACACGGCGCAAGAGGCCCGGCAGCGCCTTGCGCAGGGCCCGCAGCAGAATCTGCTTGGTAATGAAGTTGGCCAGCCATGCGCCTGCGCACAGCAGCGCGATGATGATCGCCACGTAGAGCTTCGGGTACGGCGCGAGCGCGTCCTGCAGCGGCTGGATCCACTCCATCACGCCGCACCTTCCCCGCGGCGGGTGATTTTCACGCCGACCGCGCGCGCGCCGCGCACCGCGCCGGGCTTGCTGAGCTTGAGCTGCACCCGGCTGACCGGAAACTCCGCCAGCACCAGCTCGGCGACGCGCTCGGCCAGGGTTTCCACCAGACCGAATCCGGTGGACTGGACGAAGGCCGCCACGCGCTTGCTTACCGCCTTGTAGTCGAGGGTGTGGGCAATATCGTCGCTGGCGGCCGGTACGCGGTTGTCGAAGTCCATCTCGATGTCGAACCACAGCGGCTGGCGGATGCGCCGCTCCCAGTCGTAGATGCCGATCAGGGCCTCGACCTCCAGCTGTTCGATGAATACGGTATCCACGGATCGCTTCCTGCGGCCTCAGGTGCCGGCCGCGAATGCAGCGCAGCCTATCGGGAGCGCCGCGCGAATGCCACGCCGGAGCGCAGTTGCACGATCAGGCATCGGGCGGCAACACGCGGCGCAGCCAGTCGCGCAGCATGCGCTTTTCGTAGCGCAGCGGGTCGCTGTCGATCGGCCCCGATCCGGTCATGAAACCCACGTCGCGCAGCCTGCCCTCGCCCTCGCGCAGCGGCTTTCCGTCCGCATCGGCAAAGACCCAGCGGATCTCGATGCGGGGCGGATACAGATCCTTCACCACGCGCACGTCCTGCAGGCTGATCGCGCGGCCCGGTTCGTAGTCGCCGGCCAGGTCGACATCGACCAGGGTGATGCGCAGGGTCTGGTCGTCCGGCACGCGCGACTCGGCCTGCCGGGCCAGCCAGGCGGCGAGCGCGTGGATCTGCTGTTCGGTGGTGCGGCGGGCCGAACCGCGCAGCCGCTTCACCTCGGTCATCTGGTCATACGCGCCCAGCTCGACGCTGACGCGCGAAACCGCGCCGCCGGGCGCGGGTGCGGTCTCCTGCGCGCGCAGCGCCGGCGCGGCACCCAGCGCCAGCAGCGCGATGGCGGCGGCGATCCACGGCATTCCGATGGTCTTCATGCGGTTTCTCCTCGATGGGCAGGCGGAAGGCATGTTGGAAAGGCAGGCGTCAAGGCTACACCGCGCGATCCAATGCCGTGCAACGCGGAGCGGCGCGAGGCAGCCGCCGGTTCAGTGCTCCAGCATCGGTGGCAACGGGCAGTGCAGCACGGCGCAGATGGTGCGCAGGAGTTCGGCTTCGACCACGCTGACTTCGCCGTCGTGGCCGATGGTGGCCACCAGCCCTTCCACCAGCAGCGCCTTGCCGCGCGGCTCGACCTGGTCCAGCAAGGCCAGGGCACCTTCCAGCGCCGCAACGAAGTCCGGCGGCGGCGCGTAGCGCGTGGCCGCGCCGGGCAGCGCGCGCTCCATGCCGGTGAGGTAGGCGCGTCGCGCCTCCAGCGCGCTGTCGTGGCCCTGCTGCGCGACCACCGCCAGCAGGGTCTCGACCTCCGCCTGCAGCGTCACCAGCTTGCGTCGCCCGATGGGCGCATGGCGCGAGGGGTCGAGTGATTCGACCACCTGCCGGCGCAACAGGCGTCCGAGGCAGTACTCGGACAGCGACACGCGGCCGTCCAGTCCGATCAGGCGCTCGCAGCAGGAAAGAAAGCGCGCCAGATCCGGACGCGGCCGGCGGCGCAGCACCGGGAAGGCGAGCGCGGCCAGCGGCAGGCGCAGCATCGGATGCAGCCGCGATACGGTGCCGTGGAGTTCGAGTGTGGCAGCCGCCGTGGCCGGGTCGATGATCTGCGCCACTTCAGCGAGCTGGCGCTGGCGCAGGCCGGCGTCGGCATCCAGCAGCAGGGCCAGCACCAGCGGCACGGCGCGGTCCTGGCGGCGCGCCAGATCGCGCAGTTCGTCGGTCAGCGCTCCGGAAATCGCCTCGGCGCGCTGCACGTCGTCGAGCGCGGGCGCTCCGACCTGTGCGGCGACGGCCAGGGGTTCGATGTTCACCGGGGCGCGCGCGTCGGGCAGGTTTGCGGCAGCCGCCAGCCGCGTGCCGTCGGGCGCGAATCCCAGTGCCCGGTCTTCCTCCGCGCCGTTCGGGGGCGTGCGCATCCAGCGCACGCGCACCGTTTCGAAGGCCTTGGCGTCGAACGAGGGATCGATGGCCTTGATGCGTTCGAGGATCGGCGGATGGGTGGCGAACCAGGAGGAAAACCCGAGGCCTTCGCCGAACAGCATGTGGCTGACCTCCTCGGTGCCGGCCCCGCCCAGGCGCGAACCGTCGGGCAGGCCGGCGATCTTCTTGAGCGCACCGGCCAGGCCGTCGGTCTGCCGAGTGAACTGCACCGCCGAGGCGTCGGCAAGGTTCTCGCGCGAGCGTGAGACGCCGGCCTTGATCAGGCGCCCGAAGAACAAACCGACGTAGCCGGCCAGCGCCAGCGCCGCGCCGATCATCAGCACCGCCGCCACCCCGCGCGAATCGCGCCCGCCGCGAACGTGCATCAGGATGCGCCGGCCGATGATGCTCACCACCATGATCCCGAACAGCACCCCCATCAGGCGGATGTTGAGGCGCATGTCGCCGTTGAGGATGTGGCTGAACTCGTGCGCGATGACGCCCTGCAGCTCGGCGCGATTGAGCCGCTGCAGCGCGCCGCGCGTGACCGCGATCACCGCGTCGTTGGGCGAGTAGCCGGCGGCGAAGGCGTTGATGCCCGCCTCTTCCTCCATGACGTACACCTGCGGCATCGGCACGCTGGAGGCGATGGCGATTTCCTCGACCACGTTGCGCAGCCGGCGCAGCGAAGGCTCGCGGGTGTCCTCGGCCACCGGCGTTGCGCCCATCGAGCGCGCCACCTCGGCACCGCCGCCGCGCAGCATCGCCACCCGCACCAGGCTGGATACGATGATCACGGTCGGCACCAGCACCGTCATCAGAACCACGGCCTCGGGGCTGCGCGTCACCAGCCAGACCATCAGGTCGAGCACGACGACGATGCCGACCGTGGCCAGCGCGAACAGCGCCACCAGGCGTCGCGAGGAGGTTCGCGCCCGCTGCTGATGCTCGAAGAAATTCATCACCGGCCCCGCCTGTGGATGGGCTGCCGGCGCAGCGCGCCGGCAGCCGTTGGATCAGTTGAACGACACCTTGGGAGCCTCGCGCTTGTGCGCATCGTCCGCGGTGATTTCCAGCAGCGCGGCCGGCTGGAAGTTGAACATCCCGGCGACGATGCTGCTGGGGAACATCTCGCGCTTGTTGTTGTAGCTCATCACCTGATCGTTGTAGGCCTGCCGCGCGAAGGCGACCTTGTTTTCGGTGCTGGTCAGCTCCTCGGAGAGCTGGGCCATGTTCTGGTTGGCCTTGAGGTCGGGATAGGACTCGCTGACCATCATCAGGCGACCCAGCGCCGCGCCCAGGCCGTTCTCGGCACCGGCCAGCTGCGCCATTGCGGCGGCATCGCCCGGATTGGCCTTGGCCGCACCCAACCCCGCGATCGCGGTCGAGCGCGCGCGGATCACCGCCTCCAGCGTCTCGCGCTCGTGCGCCATGTAGGTCTTGGCCACTTCGACCAGGTTGGGGATCAGGTCGTAGCGCCGGTTGAGCTGCACATCGATCTGGGCAAAGGCGTTCTTGTAGGCGTTGCGGCCCTGTATCAGGCCGTTGTAGAGGGCGACGACGAACAGCACCAGCGCGAAACCGGCACCGAAGATGACCAGCAGGAACAGCAAAATGGCGGACATGGGACTTCTCCTGGGTGACGGCACATGATGCACCGGGTCCGGGGCTGCCGGACGATCTGCGCTAAACTGCCACGGTTTCGGCCTTCTGCAAAACCCTGCAGTGAAACGCTATTGCGCAAGACGCCTCGGCGTCGCCCTTGTGACAACCCTGCTTGTCGGCCTGCCGGCAGCGCTGCCGCATGCCGAACCGCTCGCCACCGCCGCCGCGCCTGCGGTGGCGGCACCGCCGTCTCCCCCACGCCTGGCCCGGCGCGAGCAGAAAGCGCTCGCCGACCGCATCGAGCGCCTGGCCGAACGCATCCTGCGCGAAGCGGGCGGCAGCGGCATGGCCATCGCCATCGTGCAGGACGATGCCGTGCTGCTGGAGCGCGGCTTCGGCGTAACCGATGTCGGCAGCGGCGAGAAGGTGGACACCGACACGGTCTTCCGCCTGGCCTCGCTCTCCAAGGCCTTCGCCGGCACCGTCGCGGCGATGCTGGCGCAGGAAGGCGCGCTGCAGTGGGACGCACGCATCGTCGACCACCTGCCCGCGTTCAAGCTGCGCAACATCCACTCGGCGCAGACGCTCAGCGTCGAGGACATCCTCAGCCATCGCGTCGGCCTGCCCTACAACACCTTCGACCGCCTGCTGGAGCAGGACGAACCCTATCCGCTGCTGGTCGCCAAGCTGGGCGAGATCGATCCGGTGTGCGAGGCGGGCGAGTGCTACGGCTACCAGAACATCGCCTTCAGCCTGATCGGCGACATGGTGTTCGCCACCACCGGCGATTTCTATACCCATCAGGTGGAGAAGCGCATTTTCCATCCCTTGGGCATGTACACCGCGACCTACGGCCGCGACGGGCTGGAAGCCAGCGCGCGCTGGGCACGCCCGCACATCCGCCGGAACGGGCGCTGGACGCCGGTACGGCCCAAGGAAACCTATTACCGCATCCCGCCCGCGGCCGGCGTCAATGCCAGCGTGCACGACCTCTCGCTGTGGATGCGCGCCCACCTGGGGCAGGCACCGGAGGTCATGGACCGCGCGCTGCTGGACACCGTCCACGCCCCGCTCGTGGCCACGCCCGGCGAACTGGGCGGCTCGGCCTGGCGGCGCGAGCGGCTGCGCGACGCGCACTATGCGCTGGGCTGGCGCATCTACGACTACGCCGGCCACACGCTCGTCTACCACGGCGGCGCGGTGCAGGGCTATCGCGCGGTGATGGGCCTCTTGCCCGAGCGCGGCTTCGGCATGGTGGTGCTGTGGAACTCGGAAAGCGGGGTTCCCGGCGGCCTGCTCGCCACCGCGCTGGACCAGGTGCTCAAGCTGCCGCAGCGCGACTGGGTGCAGCTCGACCACCAGACCCCGCGCGGAAGGCTGCGCTGAGGCGGGCCGTCGCCGCGGCTATCCGCAAAGAGCAGGTCGCGGAGGCCGCGCGGTGCCCACCGCGTAGGTGATGCGGGGACCAACCCGCACCGTCGTCGAATTTACGCATGGGATCGACCGCCGCGGGCCGCAAGCGGCAGCACCATGACGAGATCGCGCTGCGGGTCGCCGCCCAGCGGAAAGACGTGCTCGCCCGCGACGGCGAACCCGACCTTGCGGTAGAACGCCAGCGCGCGCGGGTTGTGCTCCCACACGCCGAGCCAGACCACGTCGGACGCGCGCTGCCGCATCCGCTCGATGCTGGCCTGCATCAGCGCCTGCGCGATGCCCGCGCCGTGCCAGGCATCGGCGACGTAAAGGCGCTGGATCTCGCCCGGACGGGTGGCCACGACGCATTCCGGCGCCTCGCCCCAGCGCAGCTGGGCGTAGGCGATCAGCCCCCCGTCGTGCTCGCACAGCAGGGTTTCCCGGTCGGGATCGGCAATTTCGGCGGCCTGGATCGCTTCGCCGTAGAGGGCGCGGCAATGGGTTTGCATGTGCGCGGCGCTGTTCATCGCGCCGAACGTGGCCCGGAACGTCGATTCGGCCAGCTCGGCGAGCGCGCGGGCATCGCGCGCGCGGGCGCTGCGGATCACGGGCACGGCGGCCGTCTTCCGCACGCGCCGGTCCGGACCCCGGCAGGAGCCTCCTGCGCATCGCAGGCGCCGGCAGCGATCAGCCTTTCCACCGTCCCATGGCCGCCAGCCCGTTGTCGCGGGCGCGCTGGAACACGGTCTGCTGCGCCTTGGCGAAATTGCCGGTCATGTCGGCGGCCCACAGCCTGAGCGCGGCCTGCTGCATCGCGCGGCCGTAGGAGAAGGACAGCGGCCAGGGCTTGGAACCCATCCGGTTCATCGCATCCAGGTGCGCGGTCGCCTTCTCGTCGCTCTGCCCGCCGGAGAGGAACACGATGCCCGGCAGCGCGGCCGGCACCGTCGACTTGAGGCAGCGCAGCGTGGCCTCGGCCACGTCCTCCACGTCGGCCTGCTCGCGGCAGTCCTTGCCGGCGATGACCATGCTGGCCTTGAGGATGGTGCCTTCCAGCATCACGCCGTGCTCGTAGAGCGCGGAGAACAGCGAGCGCAGCGTGGCCTCGGTGACCTCGTAGCACACGTCGATGTCGTGGCTGCCGTCCATCAGCACCTCCGGCTCGACCATCGGCACCAGGCCGGCCTCCTGGCACAGCGCGGCGTAGCGCGCCAGCGCGTGGCAGTTGGACTCGATGCAGGTGCCGCTGGGCGTGTCCTCGGTGATCGCGATGACCGCGCGCCACTTGGCGAACTTCGCGCCCAGCGCGGCGTATTCCTTCAGGCGCGGGCGCAGGCCGTCGAGGCCCTCGGTCACCACGTCGCCGGGAAACCCCGCCAGCGGCACCGGCCCCTTGTCGACCTTGATGCCCGGCAGGATGCCGGCCTCGGTCATGATGCGGGTGAACGGGACGCCGGTCCTGGTGGCCTGGCGCAGGGTCTCGTCGTAGAGGATCGCGCCGGAAATATGCTCGCCCAGGCGCGGGGTGGTGAGCAGCATCTCGCGGTAGGCGCGGCGGTGCTCCTCGGTGTTCTCGACCCCCACTGCGGCAAAGCGCTTGCCGATGGTGGCGTTGGATTCGTCGACCGCGATGATGCCCTTGCCCGGGGCGACCATGGCCTGTGCGGTTTCTTCCAGCTGCTCGATGCTCATGGTGTGCTCCGTGGGTGTCCGGGTCGTTCGTGACGGCCTTGCAGTATAGCCGGCGCGCGGCCCGTCACCGACCCGACCGGGTGCGTTCGGTCAGCCACTGGGCCACTTCGACAAGTGCGATGTCACATGCAGCACCCGGACGCGAAATATCCTTGCCACCGCGGCGCGGCCGCCGCAATCAGGGCCCGCCGTATCCCAGCAGCAGCATCGTGCCCGAGCCCGCCATGAGCAGCCCCATCACCAGGAACCATGCGAACATACCCGGCCGACCCGGGATCCCGTCTTTGCCGCGCGGCCGGAACGGCAGCGCCAGATCGAAAACGATCCAGAAACCCATCACCACGAAGCCGAGCCCCGCCAGCGGGTTTTTCTGGAGCATCAGCCAGACGGTAGCCAAACCCAGCGCCACGGCGGCAAGGCGCAGCAAAAGGTTGAACCTCCCGGAGTTTGTCGCATTCATTCATGCACCTCATCGGAGTTGGGTGATATCGACACGCGCCGGTTCACGGCGCGCTGTCTTGACGTTCTACCCAGCGATCGGGTGATGGTCAAGCCATCCGCCAGAATCAGCGTGGGCCATCCGGGAGGAATCGGGCCAATCCGCGCCCGCCTCAGGCGCAGCCGCCGCAGCAGGTGCTGCCGCCGCTGATGTGGACCAGGTTCTCCAGCGGCGTCACCTCGCAGCCGATCTGCTGCAGCGCAAACGCGACCTGGCTGGCGCTGGCGGTGGACATCACTTCGAGCACGCCGCGGCGCTCGTCGATGGCGATGCGCGCGCCCGGATCGAGCGGATGCACGGCGGCGGCGACCATGGCGGCGGTGGGGCGGTTGGCGGCAAGCTGAAACTGCATGGGAAAACCCTGCGGATGCCCGATCGGGCGGAACGGGCATCATCGTCGCTCCGCGCGCGCGGCTCACTGACCCAGGTCAGTGCGAAGCCGCGCGATCCGGTGCGGGTCAGCGCGATTCCCCGCTGCGGCGCAGTGTCCAGGTCGTCAGGAGCGCGGCCACCGCACTGGCGATGTTGAGGCTTTCCACCCGACCGCTGCCGGGAATGGTGAGGCGCAGGTCGCAGCGCTCGATCAGCTCCGCGCGCATGCCCTCGCGCTCGGCACCCAGCACGAACACGGTGCGCGCCGGCAGGGTGGCATCGAACAGCGACTGCGTCCGCTCCGGCTGCGGCAAGGTGGCCGCCAGGGAAAAGCCGGCGGCCTGAAGCACGCCGACCGCCGCCGCACCTGCGCCCAGCCGCACCAGCGGCACCGCTTCCGCGCCGCCCTCGGCGACGCGGCAGGCGGCACCGGACAGGGCCAGCGGGGAATCGTGCGGCAGCAGCACGCCGGCCACGCCGAAATGCGCGGCCGAGCGCAGCAGCGCGCCGAAGTTGTGCGGATTTCCGACGCCGTCGAGCCACAGCAGGCAGGCCGGCGCGCCCGGATCGAGCCGCGCCAGCAGGGCTTCCAGCGCCAGCTCGGCGGGACGGCGCATGTCCAGCACCACGCCTTCGTGGTGCTGGCTTCCGGCCAGCCGCGCGAGGTCGTCATCCTCCACCACGCGGTAACCCAGCCGCTGCGCGACGCAGTAGGCCATCAGCTCGCGCAGCGCGCCCATGCGCGAGGCGGCAAGGTAGGCCTTGCGCAGATCCTGCGGGCGCGCCGCGAAGGCGGCAAGGCAGGCGTTGAGCCCGAACACGCGCAGTTCGTCACGCCGCGGGGCGCGCACGCGCGCGGCGTCCCCGTCGCCCGGCGCGGCGGAAGGCGGTGCGGGCGGACGCTCGCTGCGCGCACGCGGCGGTTCCGCACGCTCGCGCTCGCGATCACGCTCGCGGGTGCGTTTGTCGCGGCGCTCGCCCTGCCTCGGCAGCGTCGGCCACACCGGTCCATCCCGACTCATGCGCTTCCTCCGACGACCGGCGTGGTTTCTTCCAGTTTCTCGATCTTGCGCGCCAGCGCCTCGGGCGAGCCGGTGTAGCGCGCCAGCAGCCGATAGAAGGCCGGCACCACGTAGAGCGAGAGCAGGGTCGAGAAGGCCACGCCGAAGATCACCACCACGCCGATCGTGGCGCGGCTGGCCGAACCCGGGCCGCCGGCGGCCACCAGCGGCACCGCGCCCATGATCGTTGCGATCGAGGTCATCAGGATCGGGCGCAGGCGAATCGAGGCCGACTCGGCGATGGCCTCGTCGATGCTGCGGCCCTCGTCGCGCAGCTGGTTGGCGAATTCGACGATCAGGATGCCGTTCTTGGCCGCCAGCCCCACCAGCATCACGATGCCGATCTGGCTGAAGAGGTTGAGCGAGCCGCCCGTGACCCACAGGCCGATCAGCGCGCCCAGTACCGCCAGGGGCACGGTCAGCATGATCACCACCGGGTGGATGAAGCTCTCGAACTGCGCGGCCAGCACCAGGTACACGATCAAGAGCGCCATGGCGAAGGTGAACAGCACCGCGCCGCCGGCCTTCATGTACTCGCGCGACTCTCCCTTGAAGTCGATCTGGGCGATGTCGGGCAGCTCTTCGGCGGCCACCTGCTTGACCCATTCGATGGCTTCGCCCAGGGTGTAATCGGGCGACACGGCGGCGGAAATGGTGATGGCACGCAGGCGGTTGAATCGGTTGAGCGCGCCCGGCTCGGCAATTTCGGAGAGCGTGACCACGCTCGACAGCGGCACCAGGGCACCGCCGCGGGCGCGCACGTGGATGTTCTCCAGGTCGACCGGCGCGCCGCGATCCTGCGTGCGTGCCTGCACGATCACGTCGTATTCCTCGCCCGCATCGACGTAGGTGGTGACGCGGCGCGAGCCCATCAGGCTCTCCAGGGTGCGGCCGATCTCCTGCACCGAAATGCCCAGATCGGCGGCGCGCGACCGATCCACCTGCACCCGCAGCTGCGGCCGGGTCTCCTTGTAGTCCGAGTCCACCGCGACCAGGCCCGGATTCTCCTCGGCGCGCGCCAGGATGCGGTCGCGCCACTGCGCCAGCTCCTCGTAATCCGGCCCGCCCAGCACCACGCTGAAGGGCTGGCCGCGGCTGCGCACCAAACCCGTCCGGACCGAGGGAAACGCGCGCACGCCGGGGATTTCGGCGAGCTTCGGGCGAATCTGCTCCACCACCTCGGTGGTGGTGACGCTGCGATCCTGCCAGTCCTTCAGGAACACGATCGCCATGCCGGTGTGCATTTCCTCGCTGCCGCCCCAGCCGGCCGGGGCGCGGGTGTTGACCCGCTCCAGCGGCTGGCCTTCGCCGAGAAAGGGAGCCAGCGCACGCTCGACCTTGCCGATCTGCTGCACGGTGTAGTCGTAGCCGGCTCCTTCCGGACCGGCAACGGAGATGAAGAAGGCACCGCGATCCTCCATCGGTGCCAGTTCGCTCGGCACGCGCTGGGCGATGAGGAGGCTGGCACCGAGCGCGCCGAGCATGACCAGGGCGAACAGCAGCGGCTTGCGGCTGGTGCGCTCGACCTGGCCGCGATAGGCGCGCGCCACGCGCTCGAGCAGCCGGTTGATCACGCCGATGAGGCCGCGCGCCTGGCCGTGCGGACGCACCAGCTTGGAGGACATCATCGGGGTCAGGGTGAGCGCGACGAAGGCCGAGATCGCAATGGCGGCGGCCAGCGCCACCGACAGCTCGCGGAACAACCGCCCGGTGTTGCCCTCCATGAATCCCACCGGCAGGAACACCGCGACCAGCACCGCGGTGGTCGCGATTACGGCGAAGCCGACCTGACGGGTGCCGCGGATCGCCGCCACCAGCGGCGGCTCGCCCAGGTCGCAGCGGCGCTGGATGTTTTCCAGCACCACGATGGCATCGTCCACCACCAGCCCGATGCACAGCACCAGCGCCAGCAGGGTCAGCAGATTGATGGAAAAGCCGAACGCATACAGCGCGATGAACGCCGAGACCAGGCACACCGGCACCGTCACCGCGGGCACGATCGCCGCGCGCAGGCTGCCCAGGAACAGGAAGATCACCACCAGCACCAGCGCCAGCGCCTCGAGCAGTGTCCAGTACACCCGATCCACCGCCGCCTCGATGAACACGGTGTTGTCGAAGGCCACGAAGATGCTCACGCCCTCGGGCAAGGCACCCTGGATGCGTTCGGCCTCGGCGCGCGCCGCGCGCGCCACGTCGAGCGCATTGGCGGTCGACGTCTTGACAATGCCAAGGCCGAGGTTGGCCTGCCCGTTGCTGCGGTAATAGGAGCGCCGCTCGGTGGAGGCGCGCTCCACCTGCGCCACGTCGCCCAGCCGCACCAGATAGCCGTCGTCACCCTTGCGCAGCACCAGTGCGGCGAAATCCGCGGGGTCCATGTAGCTGCGCGCCATGCGCAGGGTGAAGTCGCGCTCGGCCGACTCGATCCGCCCGGCCGGCAGCTCCACGTTCTCGCGCCGCAGCGCGTCCTCGATGTCGACCACGGTCAGGCCGCGCGCCGCCAGCGCCTCGCGGTCCAGCCAGATCCGCATCGCATAGCGCTGCTGGCCGCCGATCATGACGTTGGCCACGCCGTCGAGCGCCGAGAGCTGGTCCACGATGTAACGGTTGGCGTAGTCGGTCAGCTCCAGCGTGTCCATCGTGGTGGAGCTCATGTTGAGCCACAGGATGGCGTCGGCGTCGGCCTCGACCTTCTCCACGCGCGGCGGATCGGCCTCCTGCGGCAGACGGCTGAGCACCCGGCTGATGGCATCGCGCACGTCGTTCGCGGCGGCCTCGATGTCGCGCTGCAGGGAAAACTCGATGGTCAGGCTGGAGCGGCCGTTGGCGCTGCGCGATTCCAGCGTCTCCACGCCCTCGATGCCGGACACGGCATCTTCCAGGATCTGGGTGACACGGCTCTCCACCACGGCGGCCGAAGCGCCCGGATAGCTCACGCTCACCGATACCACCGGCGGGTCGATCGCCGGCAGCTCGCGCAGCGTCAGGCGGGTGAAGGCCATGAGGCCCATCGCGATCAGCAGCAGGCTCATCACGGTGGCAAGCACCGGGCGCCGGATCGACAGGTCGGAGATCAGCACGGCGCGTGCCTCCGGGGCCGCGGTGCCTTCACGGCTGCGCCTCCGGTGCCACCACGCGCACGCGCGCGCCCGGGCGCAGCTTCACCGTGCCTTCCACCACGATGCGGTCGCCCTCGGCCACGCCCGCGCGCACTTCCACCTCGCCGCGGCGGCGCGCACCCAGCTCGACGTCGGCCTGCTCCACCGTGTCGTCGGGCAGGATGCGATAGAGATAGGCGCGCGTGCCGACCTGTTCGACCGCGATTTCCGGCACCGTCAGCGCGCGCCGCAGCGGTTGCATCAGGCGCACCGTCAGCAGCATCCCGGGCCGCAGCTGGCTCTCGGGATTGGGCAGTTCGGCGCGCACGGTCACCGCGCGGGTCAGGGGATCGACGCGCGAACCTACCGCCGTCACCCGTCCTTCGAACATGGCCTGGGTGAACGCGGCGCTTTGCGCTCGCACGACCTGCCCGACCCCGATCTGTCCCAGATAGGCTTCCGGCACCGGGAAGTCGAGCTTGATGGTGCGGATGTCGTCGAGCGTGGTGATGACGGTGCCCGGCGTCACCAGCGCACCGGGGCTGACCCGGCGGAAGCCGAGCACGCCGGCAAACGGCGCGCTGATGATGCGATCGGCCAGCGCCGCGCGGATCGCATCGGCGCGCGCGCGGGCGGCGTCGCGCACCGCGATCTGGGTATCGAGCTGGCTGCGCGGGATCGTGCCCTGCTTCACCAGTTCGGCGAGCCGGTCATACTGCTTGCTGGCCTCCACGAAGGTGGCCTGGGCGGCTTCCAGCTGCGCCACTTCGGCGCGCCCGGAAAGATCGACCAGCACCGCGCCCGCCTCGACGAAGTCGCCGTCCTGGAAGTTCACCCGCGTCACGGTTTCGCTGACCTTGGAGGTCAGCGTCACCGACTCGTTGGCCTGCGCCGTACCCAGCGCCTGGATTTCGTCCTGCCAGTCGGTCATCACGACCGTGCCGGCCGTGACCACCGCGGCTTGGAGCCCACCCTGCGGACCCTGCGCGCCGTCACGGCCGCAGCCGGCAGGCCCCAGCACGGCCGCCAAGAGCCCGGCAGCGAGCAGGAATCGCGTAGAGGTGGCCGGCCACGGCCTTTGGACATCAGACAAGACAGTTCACCCGAAAGAACGCCGATCCGCCCGATTCTACGGGCACCACGCGCGCCGCGCATGGGTGATCGGTCATGGGCCGCAGCGCCATCCGGCGGCCCCCGGATGGCGTGAAGCGCGCCCCGGAACCAGCGATCGCGCCCGGGTTCTCAGTACGGCACGCGGTAGTGCTCCGGACCCATCAGGTCGATGCCGCACTCCAGTCCGGAAAGCCAGTCGAGAAAATCGCCGATCGCCTTGCCGCGCAGCGGCAGGCCGTGCTGGGGCACGATCAGCACCGGGTCGATGCTGCGCACCATGGCGGACCACAGCCGGGCAACCCGGCGCGAGACCATGTAGCGCCGATGGAAGCCTTCCATCCTCGGGAGCACGGAGGAGAGATCCTCGACCGCGCGGTACTCCTCCCCGCTGGAAATCATCGAAGAACCGACATCGCCGGAAAACAGGATGCGGCTGACCGGATCGTAGAAACTGAAGTTTCCCACCGAGTGCAGGAAATGGGCCGGCAGCGCCAGCAGATGGCTGTCGCCCATCGGGATGCGCCCGCCCTCGTCGGGCAGCAACATGTAGCGGTCGGCATGGGCGTTCTGCTGGTAGCTCGGGACGGTATGGGGCACGAACCGGCCCCAGAGCCTGGAGCAGACCAGGACCGCGGAGGTATACATCAGCCAGCGATCGGCGGCCCCGATGATGTCCGGATCCTGGTGCGAGGCCAGGATCCAGGTCAGATCCTTGAGCGGAACATGGCGGGCCACCGCCAGCGACAGCGGCGTGTAGAGGAGCCCACCGCCCGGATCGAGCAGGGCCGAAGTCCGGCCGCGGGTGATGAGGAACTGGTTGGCCTGGATGCCGTCATCGCTGCGGACCAGGTCGTTGAACACCATGCAGCGATGATCGCCGCTTTCGAAAAGAACATGTGCCATGGAGTAATACGCCGAAAAAGAACCCGACCATTGTTGCGAGCGGCGCGATCCGCGATTTGATCCAGCGCAAATGTCCGGTCAAACACCTGACAAACCGTGCTTTTCGTCGCGCCCGCCCAGATGACTCGCACGCAGCCAGTCCCGCGCGTCCGCGGCATCGCGCTCGAACCAGGCGCGCGCCGAACCGAGGCGGAAGGTGTAGCCCCAGGCGTCCATGTCGGCCATCAGGCGCGCGCTGCCGACACCGGGCAGGCGCTCGGCCAGAAGGATCTGCAGGTAGCAGGTGGCGTCCTCCTCGGCGATCGAATCGGTGGCGTCGGTATGCACCTGGGCGCGCCGCTCGGGCGGCAACACGATGAGGTGGCAGGCTTCGTGCAGGGCCGAGTGCACGGGCGTGTCGCCGCGCAGGTAGACCCGATGACCGATCACGCCGGCCTCGGGCGCGCCCCAGTAGCTGCCGGGAATCGCGGCCCCGTCCGGCACCTGTATGACTTCCAGCCCGAAGCCGGCCAGAAGGTGCGCCAGCGCCGCGGCGTCGATCCGGGCGATGCGCAGAACCTCGGGCGTGCCATCGCCCGCAGCAAAATCGGCGGCGCTCACCGCGCCACGGCCCGGAACGCCGGCATCAGGCTTGCGCCGGATCCTCGCCCTGGCGCTCGGCCAGCGAAACCGAGATGTCCAGCACCTCGTGCTCGCCGTCGCGCACCAGGTCGACCTTCACCGCCTCCAGATCCACGCTCACGTACTTGCGGATCACTTCCAGCAATTCGCGCCGCAGCAGCGGCAGGTAGTCCGGCCCGCCGCGCGCGCTGCGCTCCTGCGAGACGATGATGCGCAGCCGCTCGCGCGCGATGCTGGCGGTGTCCTTCTTCGGTCGCAGAAAATCGAACAGACCCATCAGATCAGCCTCCGAACAGCTTGGAGAAGAAGCCCTTCTTCTCGACCTGGGTGAAGCGCAGCGGGCGATCCTCGCCCAGCAGCCGCGCCACGGCATCCTCGTAGGCCTGCGCGGCGGGCGACTCCACGTCCAGGATCACCGGCTCGCCCTTGTTGGAGGCATTGAGCACGTCCGACGATTCCGGGATCACGCCCAGCACCGCGATGCCGAGGATTTCCTCGACGTCCTTGATCGAGAGCATCTCGCCGGTCTCGACCCGCGCCGGGTTGTAGCGCGTCAGCAGCAGGCTGTCCTTGATCTTGTCGCCCTGCTCGGCCTTGCGCGTCTTGGCGGCCAGGAGGCCAAGGATGCGGTCGGAGTCGCGCACCGAGGACACTTCGGGATTGACCACGACGACCGCGATGTCGGCGAAGTACATGGCCAGGAATGCGCCGCGCTCGATGCCGGCGGGGGAATCGCAGACGATGTAGTCGAAGCCGTCGTCGGCCAGCTCCTTGAGCACGCGCTCGACGCCGTCCTGGGTGAGGGCGTCCTTGTCGCGGGTCTGGGAGGCGGCCAGCACGTAGAGATTGTCGAGACGCTTGTCGCGGATCAGCGCCTGCTTCAGGGTGCAATCGCCGGCGATGACGTTGACGAAGTCATACACCACGCGGCGCTCGCAGCCCATGATGAGGTCGAGGTTGCGCAAGCCCACGTCGAAATCGATGACGGCGGTCTTCTTGCCGCGCCGGGCCAGGCCGCAGGCCAGGCTGGCGCTGGTGGTGGTCTTGCCCACGCCGCCCTTTCCGGACGTAACGACGATGATCTGGGTCAAAGGGAAGCTCTCCGTTGGATCGGATGGATGGTGGCACGGGAGCGATGGCCCGGTGGGCGACGCTGCCGCGGGTCGGGTGCGCCAGCCGGCATCAGGTCAGCTCGGCCATGCGCAGGCTGTCGTCTTCCAGCCAGACCTGCACCGCCTTGCCGCGCAATTCCCGGGGAACTTCCTCGATCACCTTGTAGCGTCCGGCGATCGCAACCAGTTCCGCGTGGAATTCGCGGCAGAATATACGGGCTTTTTCATCCCCCTGCGCCCCGGCCAGGGCGCGGCCGCGCAGCGGGCCGTAGACGTGGACCGAGCCATCCGCAATGACCTCGGCACCGGCACCGACGCTGGCGGCGACGACGAGGTCGCGCCCTTGCGCATAGACCTGCTGGCCCGAGCGCACCGGGGTGGCGTGCATTCGGGAAACCGCCGACGCCGACGCCGCCGGTACCGCAGGAGCCGCAGGTGCCACCGGTGCGTCCACGGCAGCGACCGCAGGCGCGGGCGGCGCGCTGTCCCGCCCGGCGCTCTCGTACTGGGCGCGAAACTTGGCCAGCAGCGGCAGCCCGAGCGCCGCGGCCAAGGCCTCGATCTCCCGGGTGCCGTAGGCCAGCGCCACCGGCAGCACGCCGGCCCCGCGCAGGGCGTCCAGCAGCGCGCGGGCGGCGGCGGCATCGGGCAGCTGCGACAGGCCGCCGAAGTCCACCACCACCGCGGCGCGGGCAAACAGGTTGGGGGCACGCTCGACGCGCTCGCGCATTTCTTCGCCCAGCCGCGCCACATCCAGGGTGCGAACCCGCAGGTTGGCGATGCCGACCTGCCCCATCTTGAGCTCACCGGCCTGCTCGTAATCGGGTCGTGCCGCCATGCTCAGGCCACCTCACCCGCGTGTACCGACCGGTGCGGGCGCTCGGCCAGCCAGGGCAGGTCGGGCAGGCCCGGCCCGTCGAGCCAGCGCGCCTTGACCCATTGATAGCTGCCCAGCTCCTTGACCAGCATCGACACGCGCAGGCCGTTTTCGTCCATCACCCGCTGCCCCACTTCCTGAAACCCGTAGGTGCCGTGAAAGACCAGGGCGATGTCGTTGCGCGGCTCCAGGAACACCTCGCAGGTCAGCAGCGGCTTGCGCACCTCGGCGAAACTGGTGACATCGGCATAGAAGATCCGCCCGACGCCGCCGCCGCGCTGCGCGCTGGCGATGACGACCCGGTCGATGTAGATGAATTCCGGGTAGCGCGCCTTGAGCCAGCGGTAGTTGCTGCTGGCGTAGTGGCTGTTCTCGTCGAAGGCGATCAGGAAACCGACGATGCGGCCTCCCGATTCGGCGACGCGGAAATAGGCCGCTTCCTCGAAACTGAATCGCAGCTGTTCCAGCGTCAGCGGCAGGATGTTCGGCCCGGCGGCGTTGTTCAGGGCGAGGACGGTGTCCAGCTCGCTTTCGCGCACTTCGCGGATCTGGATCGGCATTCAGCTCTCCGAAAGGGGCGATCGGCGGAATCCCTCCGCACGTCGACAGAACCATCATTATCGCATGGCCTCCGGAAGGTTTTGCTCGCGCGCCGGGCCGGCGGGCCGCGCGTCCGCGCCGGCCGGCACGGGCGGGAATGCCCTGAAGGCCCGCTTCTGGCACCATGAGCACCCTTGCCGCACCCACTGCGGGATGCCAGATGAACACAAACGTCGTATTGGACCTGGCGAAATTGCGCCGCCGCTGCGCACAGTGTTCGCTGCACCAGCTTTGCCTGCCGGCCGGCATCGGCCACGACGATCTGGACCAACTCGACGCGATCGTCCGCCGTCGCCGCCCGCTGACGCGCAGCGAGCGCCTCTACCGCATCGGGGATCCGATGAATGCGCTGTACGTGGCGCGCGAAGGCAGCTTCAAGACGGTGGCCATCAACAGCGACGGCGAGGAGCAGATCATCGGCTTCCATCTGCCCGGCGAGCTCATGGGGCTGGACGCGCTGGGCAGCGGCCGGCATCGCTGCGAAGCCGAAGCGCTGGGACCGACCCAGGTGTGTGAAGTCCCGATCGAATCGCTGGAAGAAGTCATCCACGCCATCCCCGGCCTGAGCGCGCAGATACTGCGCGTGATCGGCCGCAGCGTCGCGCGCGACCAGGACCATCTGGAAATGCTGGGGCGGCGCCAGGCCCAGGAGCGCATCGCCATGTTCCTGCACGGGTTGTCGGAGCGATTCCGGGTACTCGGACACCCGTCCGCCGAATTCAGCCTGCCGATGAGCCGCGAAGACATCGCGCGGTTCCTGGGGCTGGTCATCGAGACGGTCAGCCGTGGCTTCACCCGGCTGCAGGACGAGGGCGTGATCAAGGTGCGCGGGCGGCAGCTGCGCATCCTGGACCCGCGCCAGCTCGAGACCATGGCGCTCGGCTCGCCGGACGCGCCGCGCGAGCAGGTCTGCCCGCGCAGCGCCTGACCCAGGGCAGCCCGAGGTGCGCGCACTCGCCTTCCTCCCGCTCGCGCTGGCCGTCGTCGCATCGGCCGCCGTCGCGCAATCCCTCGCGTCACCGGACAGCTGCGCCACCATCGCGCAGGACATCGAGCGACTGGCCTGCTACGACGCGTTCTTCCGACTGACTCCCGAGGACACCCGCGCTGCCGACGAAGCCGCACGCGCCGCCGCTGCCGCGCTGGCGGCGCAGCATGCCACCGAGGCGGCGGCCGCCGCGGGCCTGGCCCAGGAGGAAACCAGCGACACGCTGCGCCGCCGCGTCCGCCGCTGGTTCGCGCCGGGCACGCCTCCGGACAACAGCGAAATCGTCCCGCTCGACGACCCCGCCTCCACGCTCGCCAATGCCGGCCGCGGCTCGCTGCTTGATCGCCGCTGGGAACTGGCGCGCGACTCCAAGCTGGGTGTCTTCAACCTGCGCGCCTACAAGCCGATCTACGCCCTGCCCTTCTTCTGGGCCACGCGCACCAACGAACTGCCGCACTCGGACAATCCGAACAACACGGTCACCGACTGGCACAACGTGCAACCGACCGAGGGCAAGTTCCAGATCAGCTTCAAGACCAAGATCGCCCAGAACCTGTTCGGCGACAACGGCGACCTGTGGGGAGCCTACACCCAGACATCGCGCTGGCAAATGTACAACGGCGACGCCTCGCGTCCCTTCCGCGAAACCAACTACGAACCCGAGCTGATGCTGCTGTTCCGCAACCGCTATCAGCTGATGGGCTGGAGCGGGCGCATGGCGGGCATCAGCATCAACCACCAGTCCAACGGCCAGAGCGACCCGCGCTCGCGCAGCTGGAACCGCATCGTGGCCACCGTGGGCCTGGATCGCGACGACTGGGCGCTGGTGATCCGCCCCTGGTGGCGCATCCCCGAAGGCACGCGCGAGGACAACAACCCGAACATCGAGGACTACATCGGGCGCGGCGATGCCATGCTCGTCTGGCACCGCGGCCAGCACGAAATCTCCACCATCGCGCGGCATTCGCTGCGCGGTGGCGACCGCTCCCGCGGCTCGATCCAGGTCGACTGGGGCTTTCCCCTCGACGGCCCGCTGCGTGGCCACGTGCAGATTTTCAGCGGCTACGGCGAGAGCCTGATCGACTACAACCACGCCTCGACCTACGTCGGCGTGGGCATTTCGCTGCTGGAGTGGTTCTGAGGGCGCGACGCGGGAACGGCGCGTTTCCCGTCCCGCTGGAACGAACCGCGAAAACCTTCCGGGTCGCGCAGAGCGGGGGCAACCCGTCCGCACGCGCACGACGCCAATCGCGGATGACGCAGGCGCGCGGCCTGCGCGCAGTGATTCGAGTCTCGCGGCACCTTCGGCCACATGCTGTCGGAGGCGGGAAAAACGAAACTGTCACGCGCGCCGCCTAGGCTGTCGCCATCTCATCCAGACAGGTCACTCGCATGCTTTCCACCGCGCGACACCGCTGCGTGATCACGGCGCTGATCGGCCTCGCAACGCTCTGGCTGGCCGCCGTTCCGACGCCGGCATCGGCGGTGCAGACGCTGCGTCTGCACGGCTCCAACACCATCGGCGAGGCGCTCGCGCCCGGCTGGATCGCGGCGTGGATGACCTCGCGCGGCTGCACCGGCGTGACGCGGGAAGTCCTGCTGCCGGGGCAGCTGCTCTTCACCGGCACCGGCGACTGCGATTTCGCCGTGGATTTGCAGACCCACGGCAGCAGCACCGGCCTTGCCGACCTGTTCGACGGCAAGGCCGACCTCGCCATGGCCTCGCGCCCCGTCAACGACCGCGAACACGCGCGCGGCCTCGACACCGGCCTGGGCGATCTGCGCCACCCGACGCAGGAACTGGTGGTGGCGCTCGACGGCGTGGCAGTGATCGTGCACCCGGACAACCCGCTGCGCGAACTGCGCGTGGCACAGGTCCGGCAGCTCTTCAGCGGCGAAGTGCGCGACTGGTCCGGCGTCGGAGGCCGCGCCGGCGCGGTGCGGGTGTTCGCACGCGACGATGCCTCGGGCACCTTCGACACCTTCCGGACCCTGGTGCTGGGCGAGCGCCGCCTGCGCGGCGACGCGGTGCGGCTGGAGAGCACCCACGAACTGGCCGAAGCGGTGGCGAACGATCCACTGGCGATCGGCTTCGCCGGCTTTGCCGACATTGGCGCGACGCGCGCGCTGGCGATCTCCGACGCGGGCGTGGCGATGTCGCCGGAAGGCTTCCGCATCGCGGTCGAAGACTACGCGCTGTCGCGCCGGCTGTTCCTGTACCGCGCCCAGGAAACCACGCCGCTGGCCGAGGATTTCGAGGCCTTCGTGACCTCCGCGGAAGGCCAGGCGGTGGCCGAACGCCACGGCTTCGTGTCGCAGGACGTGCGCGCCTACGCCGACAGCCTGCGCCGCGACGCGCCCGCCAGCTATCGCGCACTGGTCGGCGATGCGCAGCGCCTCAGCCTCAACTTCCGCTTCGCGCCGGGGCGCGTGGACACCAAGGCCGCGCGCGACGTGCAGCGCCTGGCCGAGTTCATGGCGCGGCCGGAAAACCAGGGGCGGCGTCTGGTGCTGCTGGGCTTTGCCGACCCCAACGAGGTTGCGCCAATCCTGGCGCAGATGCTCAGCAACGACCGCGTCGATGCGATCGTCGACCGGCTCTCGGCCAGCGGCATTGCGGTCAGCCGTGCGCGCGGCATGGGCGGCGCGGCACCGCTCGCGGCCGATTCCGGCGAAGCCGGGCGCCAGCGCAACCGGCGCGTGGAAGTCTGGATCCAGCCGCCGCCCGCCAGCTGACGCGCCCGCGACGCGCCTGCCGCAGCGCGTCGCGGCAGATCATGCGCGGCATGGCGGCGATGCCGGAACGGCCCGTTACACTCGGTGCAGGTGCCGCCCATGATCTCGGCGGCACCTGCACCGATCGTCCGCCGTTTTCCTGAATGCCGCCGCCATGACCACGCCCCCCGAACATGCGCCCGCGCCGCTGCGCGAAGTCAGCTTTGGTCCGCTCGACCAGCCGCTGAGTGACGACGTCAACCGGCTCGGCGCACTGGTCGGGGAAATGCTGGCCGAACAGCGTGGCGACGACTTCCTGGCGCTGGTCGAATCGATCCGCACGGCGGCGATCCGACGGCGCGAGCAGGGCGAGTCCGAAGTCGTGCTGCGGCAGCACCTGGAAACGATGGCACCGGGCACCGCCGAAGCGGTGGTGCGCGCGTTTGCCGCCTACTTCAACGCGGTGAACCTGGCCGAGCGGGTGCATCGCATCCGCCGCCGGCGCGATTACCAGCGCGTCGGCAGCGCGTCCCAGCCGGGCAGCCTGCACGCGGTGCTCGAGGCGCTGAAATCCGACGGCGTGGACCTCGACACCCTGGCGCAGTGGCTTCCGCGGCTGCAGCTCGAACTGGTGTTCACCGCGCATCCGACCGAGGCGATGCGCCGCGCGCTGCTGGAAAAGGAGCAGGACGTGGTGCGCGGGCTGATCGTGGGCATGGACCCGAGCCTCACCCCGCAGGAGCGCCACGCCGAGCGCGAGCGCATCCGCACCGCCATCACCGCCGCCTGGCAGACGGCCGAGAACCCGCCCACGCGCCCCACCGTCGCCGATGAGCTGGAGCACGTCGGGTTCTACCTGTCCGAGGTGATCTACCGCGTGCTGCCGGTCTTCCACGAAGCCCTGGACGAGGCGATCCAGTCGGTATACGGCACCCGCCTGCCGCTGCCGCGCGCCCTGGCGTTCGGGTCCTGGGTGGGCGGGGACATGGACGGCAATCCGAACGTCGGTGCCGCGACCATCGAGGCCACGCTCACGCGCCAGCGCGAGATCGTGATCGGGGCCTATCGGCGCGACCTCGTGCGCCTGGCCAGCCTGCTGAGCCAGTCCGCCGAGCGGGCCGGCATCGATCCGGCCGTGCACGAGCGTATCGCACACTACCGCGCGCGCTTTCCCGCGGTGGCGGCGAACGAGCGCGCGCGGCACGCCGACATGCCCTACCGCGCGCTGCTGGCGCTGCTCGACGCCCGGCTGGCGGCCACGGCCGCGGGCGACGCGGAAGGCTATGCGCGGCCCGGGGAGTTCGCTGCCGATCTGGCGCTGATCGGCACCAGCCTGACCAACCATCGCGGCGAACATGCGGGCGGATTCAACCTGCAGCGGGTGCTGCACCGGCTGCACGCGTTCGGCTTTCATCTGGCCGCGCTCGACGTGCGGCAGGACGCCGCGGTGCACGCGCAGGCGCTTGCGGTCTGTCTGGATGAAGAAGGTTTCGCCAGCGCCGATCCGGCAGCCCGCGCCGCACGACTCACCGCGCTCCTGGCCGAGCCGGTGCCGGCACGCGACATCGATGCCCTGCCCGAGCCCGCGCGCGGCACGCTGGCGGTGTTCCGCACCCTGGCCGCGGCGCGGCGCAGCTACGGCAGCGAGGCGCTGGGGCCCTACATCGTGAGCATGAGTCGCTGCGCCGCCGACGCGCTGGCGGTGCTGGCGCTGGCGCACCTGGCCGGCGACGACGCGGCGGCAACGGCGCTGGACGTGGCGCCGCTGTTCGAAACCGTTGCCGACCTGGAGGCCGCGCCCGAAGCCCTGCGCGCGCTGCTGTCCGAACCGCGCTATCGCGCCCACGTCGCGGCGCGCGGCGAGCAGCAGATGGTGATGCTGGGCTATTCGGACAGCGCCAAGGATGCCGGCATGCTGGCCTCGCGCTTTGCCCTGCAGCAGGCGCAGATCGCGCTGCTCGGCATCGGGCGCGAGTTCGGCGTGCGGATCGTGTTCTTCCACGGCCGCGGCGGCTCGATCAGCCGCGGCGGCGGCAAGACCGAGCACGCGGTGATCGCCGCGCCGCGCGGCAGCGTCGATGGCCACCTGCGCGTGACCGAGCAGGGCGAGGTGATCCACCGCCGCTACGGCATCCGCGCGCTGGCCTTGCGCAACTTCGAGCAGGTCGCGGGTGCCGTGCTGCGCGCCGGCCTGCGGCCGCGCAAGGCGGAGCCGCGCGAGGCGGTCTGGCGCGAGTTCGCCCGCGAGATGGCGCACGTCTCGCGCGATGCCTACCGTGCGCTGGTGCATGACGATGCCGATTTCCCCGCCTACTTCCGCGAGGCCACGCCCATCGACCTGATCGAGCGCCTGCGCCTGGGTTCGCGCCCGGCCAAGCGCGCCGGGACCGGCGACATCGGCGCGCTGCGCGCCATTCCCTGGGTATTCGCCTGGGCGCAGACCCGCGGCAACCTGACCGCCTGGTACGGCGTGGGCAGCGGCCTGGCGCACGGGCTCGCCACCTGGGGCCGCGAGGCGATGGCGGAAATGACCGCGCAGTGGCCGTTCTTCGCCACCCTGGTGGACGATGTGGAAATGGCCCTGGCCAAGGCCGATCCGGGCATCTTCGAGGGGTATTCGCGCCAGTCCCCCCTGCACGGGCGCATGTTTCCGCGCATCCGCGCCGAGTTCGAACGCACCTGCGCGGCCATCCTTGCGCTGCGCGATGCCGACGAACTGCTTTCGCTGGACCCGCGCCTGCGCCGCTCGATCCGCCTGCGCAATCCCTACGTCGATCCGGTCAACCTTCTGCAGCAGAGCCTGCTGCGCCGCTGGCGCGCCGACGGCCGCCCCGACGACGCCACCTACCGCGCCCTGGTGGCCACGGTGAACGGCATCAGCGCCGGCATCCAGAACACCGGCTAGCGCGTAACGCGAGGCTTCACCCCAGCGAAGCCAGCCACTCGTCGTCGGACCCCTCGTTCACGCCCTCGAACAGCGCCGTGGACAGGTAACGCTCGCCGGTATCCGGGAACACCGTCAGCACGACGGAGCCTTCAGGCGCGCGCTGCGCCACGCGCAAGGCCACGGCGGCGGTGGCACCGGCCGAAATGCCGACGAAAATCCCTTCTTCGATCGCCAGCCGGCGCGCGGTGGCAATGGCCTCCTCGTCGCTGACGGTGAGCACCTCGTCGGCCAGTTCGCGATTGAGCACCGCCGGCAGGAAGTCCGGAGTCCAGCCCTGGACCTTGTGCGGCTTCCACTCGGCCCCGCCCAGCAGCGAGGCGCTCGCAGGTTCCGCCGCAATGATCCTCACCTCCGGCCGCGCCACGCGCAGCACTTCGCCCACGCCGGTGAAGGTGCCGCCGGTGCCCCAGCCGGAGACGAAGCAGTCGAGCCGGCGGCCGGCGAAGTCCTGGATGACCTCGCCGCCGGTGGTGCTGCGGTGGTAGGCGGGGTTGGCCGGATTGGCGAACTGGTCGGCGAGAAACCAGCCGTGCCTTTCGGCCAGCTCGCGCGCCTTCGCCACCGCGCCGGTGGTGCGCGCGGCGGCGGGCGTCAGGATCACCCGGGCACCATAGGCGCGCATCAGCTTGCGGCGCTCGATCGAGAAGGTTTCGGTCATCACCGCGACGAAGCGGTAGCCGCGCGCCGCGGCCACCATCGCCAGCGCCACGCCGGTATTGCCGGAAGTGGCCTCGACGATGGTGCCCCCGGGCGCAAGCACGCCGCGCTGCTCGGCATCGAGCACGATCGCCAGGGCCAGGCGATCCTTCACCGAACCGCCGGGATTGAAGGACTCGATCTTGGCGTAGACCGTGGCGTGCGCGGGAGCGACCCGGTTGAGGCGCACGATCGGGGTGCGGCCGATGGTGTCGACGATGGAGTGGTACAGAGCCATGGAAGCCTCCTCGAATGGCATCGGGCGCAGCCCGGAACCTGTGCATGGTGCGCGCCCGCGGCCGCCCGGGTAAATGGCGGGTTCACGTTTTCTCATGCCTTCCGGTTATAAGTACGCATCGGCGCGTTCTTGGACGCCGCCGCGGCGCGCGCCGTAGCGTGCCGATCAACGCCCATATTCCACGCCGCCATGACACTCACCCAGCTTCGCTATCTCGTTGCCATCGCCGACGCCGGCCTCAACATCACCCAGGCAGCCGAGCGCGTGCACGCGACCCAACCGGGGCTGTCCAAGCAGCTCAAGCAGCTGGAGGACGAACTGGGCTTCCAGCTCTTCCTGCGCCGCGGCCGCAGCCTGGACGCGATCACGGCTCCGGGCGTGGAAGTGATCGCGCGCGCCCGCAAGGTGCTGCTGGAAGCCGGCAACATCCGGGCGCTGGCGGCCAACCTGCGCGGGGAAATCCAGGGCGAGCTGGCGATCGGCACCACCCACACCCAGGCGCGCTACGTGCTGCCGCCGGCGATCGGGCCGCTGCGCGAGCGCTTCCCGGAGGTGAGCATCCACATCGTTCCGACCGGCGAGGGCGAGGCGCTGGCCGAACTCGGGCGCGGAGCGGATCTGGCCCTGGTCAGCAGCTCCGGTGCGCCGCCGGCCGGCGGTGTCGCGGTGCCTCTGTACTCCTGGCGGCGGGTGGTGATGGTGCCGCGCGGGCATGCGCTGGCGCGCCTCGATCGCGCGCCGACGCTGGAGGAGCTGGCGCGCGAACCCATCGTCAGCTACGAATCCTCGCTCAGGCCCGAATCCTCCCTGCGCGCGGCCTTCGCGCGCGCCGGCCTGGAGCCGCGCATCGCCTTCACCGCGCGCGACGCCGACCTCATCAAGACCTATGTGCGTGCCGGCCTGGGCATCGGCGTGCTGGCGGAAATGGCGGTGTCGGCACAGGATGATCCGGATCTGGTGCCGCTTCCGGCCACCGATCATTTCCCCGCGTGCATGGCCTGGGGCGTACTGCCGCGCGAGCGGGTTCCGCGCAACTACACGCTCACCCTGCTCACCCTGCTCGCGCCGCAGTTCGACGAGCGCGACCTGCGGCGCGCGCTGCAGGGCACCTTCGAAGGCCCGTGGCCCGCGGCACCGGCCTGGGCACAGCGCTGAGCCGCAACGCCGCGCACCGGCGGCGACCGGCGTTCAACCGATCTGGGAACGCAGCACCACGGCCGCGCGTTCGAACTCCGCGGCCATCGCGTCGGCGCGGCGCGAGGCGTCCATGACCATGCCTTGGCGCGCGTCCTGTTCCATGCTGCGCGCCAGGCCCGACAAGACCCGCGCGCCGAGGTTGGCGCTGGTCGATTTCAGGGTGTGCGCCAAGCCGGCAAGCGCCGGACTGTTGCCTTCTGCGGCATGCGTCTGGATGCGCCGGATCACGGCCGGCGCATCGTCGAGGAAGGCCCGCACCAGGGAGCCGAATTCCGCACCCATGATGTCGCGCAGCTCATCGAGGATTTCCCTGTCGATCGGTGGCGCGGCGGACACCGGCGGTGCCACGGCGGCACGCGCACGGATGGCGGTCGGCGGCGTACGCGCGCCGGGCGCGGGTCGGGCGGCCTGCGCTGCGACGACAGGGGCGGCGACAGGGGCGGCGCGCGGCGCAGCGGCCGCTGGCTTCGCCGCCGCGGCGGAACGGGTTGCCATCCAGCCGCGCAGCGTGGTTTCCAGCAGGGCGCGATTGAGCGGCTTGGACAGGTAGTCGTCCATGCCCGCGTCCAGGCACTTCTCGCGATCACCCAGCATCGCGTTGGCGGTCATGGCGATGATCGGCAGGCGCGGGAGCCGGTTTGCCTTCTCGTGCTGCCGCCGCTGGCGGGTGGCGGCGTAGCCGTCCATGATCGGCATCTGGCAATCCATCAGCACCGACACGTAGTTTCCGGCGTTCATCTTGTCGAGCGCCTCCTTGCCGTTCTCGGCGCTGTCGAAGGCGATGCCGGCCAGGCTCAGGAGGCGCTGCGCGACCTGGCGGTTGACCGGATTGTCTTCCACCAAGAGCACCCGGCCTCCCGGTACCGCGGCCGAGGCACCCGCCGCCGGTTCCGCGCGCGGTGCCGGGGGCGGCGTGCGGGCTGCGGTCGTGAGCGCGGCGGTTCCGCCTGCCGGCTTCGGCGCAGCCGATTCGGCAGCAGCGGCAGGCCCGGCAGATCCGCGCGCTTCCGCCGCAGGCATCACTCGAACGTCCTGCAGCGGATCGGCCACCGGCTCCAGGCGGGCAACCTCGATCACCGCGGACTCGCCCGAGCCGGCCACCGCCAGTTCGTCCAGCCCGCCGGGAACGGCGGCATCCATGGTGGTCCCGACGACTTCCTCGGTCGAGGCATCCAGCAGGGCGGCCAGTCGCAGCCGCAGGTCGCGGTCATCGCCGTCGCGCATCAGCACGTGGAAGCCCGGGGTCGCGCCGAGTTCTCCGGGCAGCGCATCTTCCCCGCGCAGGTAGACGCGCACGGTCTGGTCGGGCCGGGTTTCACGGGCCAGGGTGCGGTGCAGCGCGCGAACCGTGTTCGGAATGGAGGCGGCGTCCACGAGCACCAGGCTGAACCCGCGCTGCCCCGGTGCCAGCGTGGCGCGCAGCCGCGCCAGCGCCTCCTGCGTGTTGCCCGCGTGTACGAAGCTGACGCCCCATTGCTGCATCAGCGCGCCAAGGCGGCGCTGCTGACTGACGTCGGCGGTCACTACGAGCACGCGGGTGCTGGCCAGATCGCTCGTCGCGCCGCCCTCGATGTCGCCCGGGGCCTTGTCGAGCGACACTTCGAACCAGAAGGTCGCGCCCTTGCCCGGCGTGGAGTCCACGCCGATCGTGCCATCCATCAAGGTGACGATGCGCTTGCAGATGGCCAGACCCAGGCCGGTACCGCCGAAGGTGCGCGTGGTGGAGGCATCGGCCTGTGAAAACGGCTGGAACAGGTGCGCGGCGGCCTCGCGCTCGATGCCAATGCCGGTATCGCGCACTTCAAAGCGGAGCTTGTTGCGGGTGCGGGTCGCGCCGGGCTGGGTGATGTGCACACTGACGCTGCCGCGATCGGTGAACTTGATGGCGTTGCTGACCAGATTGGTGAGCACCTGGCGCAGCCGCACCGGGTCGCCGCGCACCGCCAGCCGGACCTTGGGATCGATCGCAAGGCCCAGGCGCAGATCCTTGGCCTCGGCGCTCTTTTCCAGCAGCCGCAGGACGCTGATGGCCAGCTCCTTGAGGTTGACCCCGACGTTCTCCAACCGCAGTTTCTGGGCGTCGAGCTTGGAATAGTCGAGGATGTCGTCGACGATGCGCAAAAGCTCGCGCGAGGAGCTGTAGGCGGTCGTTAGGTAGTCGCGCTGATCGGGCGACAGGTCGGTCGAGAGCATCAGGTCCAGCAGCGGGATGACGCCATTGAGCGGGGTGCGGATCTCGTGGCTCATGGTGGCAAGGAACTCGCCCTTGGCCATCGTGGCGGCCTCGGCCTCCTGCTTGGCGCGGGTCAATTCCTGTTCCAGCGCGCGGTGCCGCTCCAGCTCCGCGCGCAGTTCGCCTTCTTCGGCCGTTCCCGCAGGCCTCGCGCCCTGCCTGGGCGCGGCCGGCGCGGCCACCGGCGCTGGCGCGCCCGCCGCACCGCGCGGCGACAGCAGGGTGCCGGCGAAGCCGAGCCCGGCTCCGATCGCCGCCACCAGGGCCAGAACCATGGCATGCGCCGGCTGCGCCAGCGCCGCCAGCCCCGCCGCCAGCGCGACGCCGCATCCCAGAAGTGCCAACCACCGGGCACCGTGCATCAGAGCACCGCCGAATTGAAGTCGAAGTCCAGCGAACTGCCGGCCGACTGCACCAGGTTCCCCTGGATGAAGTCGATGCCCGACATCCAGAGCACCGCCGCGGTGCGCGTATCCTCGACGCGCGGGGCGACGACACCCACGGCGCGGTCGTGCATGTGGTCGACGAGCCGGTTGAACGCACTGCGCTGCTCGCTGTCGCCCAGTCGGGTGATCAGGTCGGGGGCGACCTTGACCAGATCAACCGGCAGCACGTGGAGGATGCCGTCCTGGTCTTCGCTGCCGCGATAGCGGCTCAGGCAAAAGCGCACGCCGCGCACGACAAGATCGGTGCACACCGCATGCACCCGATCCAGGTCGAGGCCGATTTCGTCGGCATCGATCTCGACCACCAGGGATTCCCCGAGCTGTCCGGGGCCGGAGATCCGCTCGGCCATCCAGGTGACGTAACCGTCCTGGCACAGGGCCTCCACCGACTGGTTGACGAAGAGCGTCACGCTCCTGGCCATGGCCATGCGGTTGGCGATCACCTCCAGCGCCCGCGCCAGCACCCAGCGATCGAACTCCGGCAGGCGTCCGGCGCGACGCACTACCGGCAGCAGCGCGCTGGCCGGAATCATCTCGCCATCGGGCGCATGCAGGCGCAGCAGGGTCTGGTACTGCGCCTGTTCGCCGCCCTGCAGCGCGACGATCGGCTGGAAGTCCAGATCCAGCCGGCCCGGCTGGAAGGCATCGTCCAGCAGCGCAAGGACCCGCGCCGACTGCCCGTGCTCCGGCGCGGCGGGTGCCGACGGCGGCGGTACCGACACGGCCGGCCGGGGCGCAGGCTCCTCCATCCGCGATGCGTGCTCGGCGGCATTGAGGATCGCCGCAGCGTCGGCGTAGGGCAGGCGCAAATCCGCGGCACCGACGACCAGATCGAGCCGGACATTTTCCCGAGGCGTTTCGAAGGAATGCTGGCGAATGGCCTCGCGCAGCTGCTCGCCGTCGGCACGCAGCTGCTCGATGTCGGCGGCGGCATCGAAGATCAGGAAGCAGCCATCACCGTAGCGGCTGGCCATGGCACCGGATCCGAGCTGCGCCACGATGAACTGCGCCACGTCCTCCAGCAGCTCCTCGGCCGTGGTCAGCCCCAGCCTCTGACGCAAGACGGGTACGTTTTCCACGCCCAGGAACATCACCCCGCCGCGACGCCGCGACGGCTCGGCCTCGACCAGCGCCTGCTCCAGGCGCTCCAGCATGGCGGCGCGGAAGTGCAGACCGGTGCCGCTGTCGAACGGTTCGGGCTTGGCCACCTGCGCCGCGCGCCCGCGGATCGAGCGCGCCCGCCGCACGCGGTTGGTCACCGCCGCGATCAGGTGCCGGGGGCGGATCGGCTTGGACAGGAAATCATCGCCGCCGGCGCTGAGCGCTTCGTAGTGCTTGTCCTCGTCGCTCTCGCCGGACAGGAACACGATCGGCGTATGCAGGAACTCGTCGCGCTCGCGGATCAGCGCGGTCAGTTCGGCACCGTTGCAATCGGGCATGTAGAGGTCCATCAGCACCAGATCCGGCTGGAAACGCTGCATGGCCTCCATCACGCGCAGGCCATCCTCCACCACCTCGGCCTCCATCCCGGCATTGCGCAGGATCGACTCGGCGAACAGGCCCTGGGCATGGTCGTCTTCCACGATCAGGATGCGATAGCGGTCATCGGCACCGGCACGCACGAGCTGCTCGATCCGCGCCAGCACGGCGTCGGAGGTCTGCGTGCCGAACAGCAGCGCGTCCGCGCCGGCGCGCCGCGCCGCGATGCGCGAGGCCATGGTGTCGGCCTGGCACAGCACCATCAGGCGAATCGGACCGTTGGCCTTCTGCCGCGCGGTGCGCAGCGCGCCGGCCACCCGCTCCAGGTCGGCTTCGAATTCGGCGTCGATGACCACGATGTCGGGCGTCAGCGCACCCAGCACCTCACCCAGCTCCTCGGCGTTCTCCAGCAGCTCCAGCTCATAGCCCAGGGCTTCCAGGCGCTGGTCCAGGTCGATCGCCAGCTCGCCGCTCGCGGTCAGGTGATAGATGCGCGTGCCGGCGCCGGACACCAGGGTGGGGCGCGGCGCTTCGGCGGCAGCGGCAGACGATGGCGCAGGGCGCGGCGCGGGCCTTGGCACGGACGCGGGCGCGGACGGCGCCGCGCGGGCGGGCGCGGCCACCGGCGTCGCAGCAGCGACGGCCGCCTCGGGCGCAGGCGCCGGCCGGGGCGGCAGCGGTGCCGCGGCCGGCGGCGCGGCGCGGGTCGCCTCCCAGAACGCATCCAGCGATCGGTCCGGCACCGGCGCCGGTCGCGTGGTGCCCAGATCCCAGTCATAGTCGTCGGACCGCTCCGGGCTGGCGGCGGCTTCGATGAAATCGTCGGGCGGCTCGAATCCACCCCGCTCCGGTCCGGGCTCGGCGGCATAGTGCGGCGCGATGCGCTCGTGCACGATCTCGAGCTTCGAACCCGCGCCGCCGGCGCCCGCATCGGCAAGCAGCAGGCTCACGTCGACCTCGGCGAGGCCGAGCAGATCGGCGTCGCCGCCGTCCGGATCCGCGTCCGTCTCGGACCACGACTGCGGTGGCGCATCGTCGACCCAGCGCCGCCAGAACCCCGCGGGCGGCACCTCGATGCGGTCGTTCTCGCTGCGGCGAACCTCCAGGCCGGCCGGGCGACCGTCGTCCTGCCCGGACTCGAGCGCCCCGAGCAGCGCCAGCAGGGTGCTGCGGGACTCGGCATCGGGCGCGCCCGGCTGCGCCAGCGCCGCCCCGACGGCTTCGCTCAGGGACAGCAGCGCAACGGAGTCGAACTGCGGCTCGGCACTGGACGCCTGATCCAGCAACCGGACCAGGTCGCGCTGCAGCAGCCACACCGAATTGACATCCCACGCCTGCCCGCACAGGTGCACGATGCGCGCGCGCACCTCACGGAGGCGTTGGGCGTAGTAGGCGGCAAACACGGGTGAGCGGAACGTCGTGTCTGCCGGATCAGCCTGCAGGTGCATGGTGCGGCGCGCTTCCTCCCCTGAACGGTGTGACTATACCCGCGCCGGATTGCCGCTGTCAGGCCGGGGCTGACGCGAGCGCCAACGCCAGACCCGGCGCGCCAGCCAGAAGACCACCAGCGCGGCCCCGATCGTCAGCGACAGGAGCAGGCCCAGCGCCAGCCAGGGATGTGCGAACACCAGCGCCAGCGTCCCAAGCGCCAGCGTGTCCTCGCCCACCGAGGTGACCAGGTTGCTGACCGGCTCGGGCGAGGTATTGAGTACCGCACGGGCACCGGACTTGAGCGAATGGCTGAGCAGGGCCGCGCCGCCGCCGGCCGCGGCCCAACCCAGCGCCATTTCGCCCTCGGGGCCAGCCAGCGCCGCGCTGGCCAGAAAGGCACCGGCGGGAACCCGCAGCACCGTCTGCAGCAGATCCCAGACCGAATCCACGCCCGGGATCTTGTCGGTGCCGAACTCGACCACGGCCAGCAGGCCGGAAACGCCCAGCACCCAGGGCGACTGGCACAGGGCCAGCGCGCCGGGCAGTTCGATCCATCCGAAGTAGCCGGCCAGTCCCAGTCCGAACACGGTCAGGTAGGCGCGAATGCCGGCCAGCCAGGCCAGAGTGATACCCAGCGCGAACACCTGTGCCTCGCTCATTGCCTTCTCCTCGTGCATGGATGCAGGTCCCGGAATGCGCGCGCCGGATCCTCCGTGACGGCACGAGTATAGGCTCCGCCCGGTTGACGCGCTGGCGTCGCGGTGGCTAACTGACTGGCCGTTTCACGCCGCGCCCCGCCTGCCTGCGCCGCCGATGCCTCCTCGTTCCCGACCCCGCCTGATCATCACCGAGAATCGCCCCGGCGCACGCTGGCGCGCCGTGCTGCTGGTGCTGGTCTGGATCGCCACGGTGGCCGTCGCGGCGTGGTCCGGCGCGCGCTGGGCCTCGCCGGATGCCGGCGCACTGCGTGATGGGCTCGACGCTTTGCAGGAAGAGCACGCCAAGTCGCTGCAGCGCATCGATCGCCTGATCCAGAAGCAGACCACGCTGGAGCGCTCGGCCCAGGTCGAACGCGATGCCGCGCGCGCGCTGCAGGACACCCTGGCCGAACGCGACGCCGAACTGGCGTCCCTGCGCAACGATGTGGCTTTCTTCGAGCGCCTCGCCGGCAACACCGCCCAGCGCCAACCCCTCGCGGTGCACAGTCTTTCGCTCGAGCCTCTGGGCGACGGCGGCTGGCGGTATCTGCTCATCCTGACCCAGAACCTGAAGAAGGCGGCGATCAGCAAGGGCAGCTTCACCCTGCAGGTGGAGGGCTCGCAGGGCGGCGCGCTGCGCACTCTGGAGTGGACCGACCTGGTCCAGAAGCCCGATGCGGCGGCGCTGCCGTTCTCCTTCAAGTATTTCCAGCAGATCGAAGGCAGCATCGCGCTGCCGCCGGATTTTATTCCGCATCGCGTGCGGGTGAACGTCCGTTCCAACCAGGGCCAGACCGAACAGGTCGTGCCCTGGCCCGACGCCTCTTCCTCCGGAGTGTCCTGACCCATGGTATTTGGTGAAAAGAAAAAGACCCCGCGCGCTGTCGGCAGCGTGGAGACCCTGATCGGCTCGCAGGTCAGCATCCGCGGCGATGTGGAGTTCAGCGGCGGTCTGTACGTGGACGGCGCGATCCATGGCGCGGTCACCGCAGCCGCCGACGGCCCCGGCGCGGTGCTGACCCTGGCCGAAGCGGGCCGCATCGAGGGCGAGGTGCGCGCGCCGGTGATCATCCTCAACGGCACCCTGGTCGGCGACGTGCACGCCGGTCAGCGCGTCGAACTGGGACCCACCGCGCGGGTCGAGGGCAACATCTATTACGCCGTGGTGGAAATGATCGCCGGAGCCACCGTGACCGGCCGCCTGATCCATGACGACGGCAAGCCGCGCCAGCTCACCGGCCCCGGGGCGGAAAACGCCACTGCCACCTGACCGGGAGCGGGCCGCGCGCGAGATTTTCCCCGCGCGCTGTCCTATCCTTGCGCTTATGCACATCCAGTCCCTCCCCTTGCCCGGCACCGCTCCCGCCGCCGCAGCGGCGCCGATTCGCTTCAGCGCCCTGGCGGCCGCCAAGGTCGGCGAGCTGATCCGCGAGGAAAGCAACGCCGATCTCAAGCTGCGCGTCTACATTTCCGGCGGTGGCTGCTCGGGCTTCCAGTACGGCTTCGAATTCGACGAAGAGCAGGCCGAGGACGACATCGCGGTGGAACGCGACGGCGCGGTGCTGCTGGTCGATCCACTGAGCCTGCAATACCTGCACGGGGCCGAGGTGGACTACGCCGAAAGCCTGCAGGGTGCGCAGTTCGTGATCCGCAATCCGAACGCCAAGACCACCTGCGGCTGCGGGTCCTCCTTCTCGGCCTGAACGCGCAGGCCGCGCCGCACCGTGGATCGCTCCGAACCCAGCCTGCGCAATCACTTCGCCGGGCTTGCGCTGGACCGCGCCGAACTCACGCGCCTGTCGCCGGACGCGCTGCGTGCGCTTTGGCCCTCGGCGCACGTGGCCATCGTCGACTTCGAAGGCCATGCGCCGGGGGACGACGCCGGCCCGCGCTGGCTGCGCGGCGCAGACTTGGGTGAAGCGATGCTGGATGCCGCCAGCTTCCTCGGACACACGTCGGGAGAAGCCGCCTGGTTTGCCCTGCCCGCCGAATGCCTGCCGCCCGGACGTCTGGCCGGCGCGCCGCACATCGGCCTGCGCCGCGCCGCGGCACAGTGGCCCGGATTCCTCTCCGGCGTATTCGCCTATGCCAAGGCCCTGCTGCTCTGGCAAAGCCGCGCGCGCCATTGCGGTGCCTGCGGCGCGGCCACCGAACTGGTACGCGCCGGCCACTGCGCGCGCTGCCGCAATCCGGACTGCGCGCTGCAGCAGTTTCCGCGCACCGACGCGGCCATCATCGTGCTGGTGTCCGACGGCGACCGCGCCCTGCTCGGGCGCCAGCGCAGCTGGCCCGAGCGGCGCTGGTCCACCCTCGCCGGTTTCGTCGAGCCGGGCGAATCGCTGGAAGACGCGGTGCGGCGCGAGGTCGGCGAAGAAGCCGGCGTCACGCTCGACCGGGTGCACTATCACTCCTCCCAACCCTGGCCTTTTCCCGGCGCGCTGATGGTCGGCTTCCGCGCCACGGTGGACGATCCGACCATCCGCGTGGGCGACGAGCTCGAAGACGCGCGCTGGTTCGCGGCCGGGGAACTCGTCACCGCGATCGGTGCAGACGAAGTGCGCCTGCCGCCGCCGATCTCGGTTTCGCGCCGGCTGATCGAAGACTGGCTGGTGCAAACCCTGGGCGCAGCGGCTGTGGAGCGACTTCCCGCAGGGTGATCCGCGCCGACCGATGCGCACCCGGCGCGGCCGCGTTTGGGCATAGAATTACCGGGCCCTCCCGTCCGGAGCCCACATGTCCTCCACCTTGATCGCCGTGGTGCTGGCGCTGGCCCTTGGCCACTACGTCACCCCGCTCGCACAACTGCGACGCTACGGCTGGTTTTCGCGCTGGGTCGCCTGGCTGGGCCGACAGATGGGCGCGGCGTTCGCCTCGCCCTTCGCCCTGATCCTGGTGCTGGGCGTCCCGCTGGCGCTCACGGCCTGGCTGCAGCATGCCCTGAGCGGGCAGTTCCTCGGCCTCGCCGGATTCGCGTTCGCGGTACTCGCACTGGGCTACTGCTGGGGTCCGCGCGACCTGGATCGGGATGTGGAGGCGATCGAGGAAGCCAGCGACGATGCGGCACGCGAGCGTGCGCTGGCGCAGCTGACCGACGCTGCCCGCCCGGCCAGCGCCACGGACCCCGCCAGCCTGGTGCAGGCCGTGTTCCACGCGGCGCGCCGGCGCTGGTTCGGCGTGCTGCTCTGGTTCCTGCTGCTTGGCCCGTTCGGCGCGCTCCTCTACCGCCTGACCGAACGCGGTGCGGGGACCGAGGCCGGAAAATCCCTGCCGCCTGCGCAGCTGGCGGCGTGGCAGCATCTGCTTGCCATCCTCGACTGGCCGGTTGCGCACCTGATGACGCTTGCGCTCGCCGTCGTCGGGCATTTCGATGCGGTCCACGCCGCGTGGCGCGAGTGGCACGGCGCGCGGAGCGGACAGGATTTCGACTTTTCCATCGGGTTTCTCGATGCGGCCGCGCAGGTCAGCGTCCGGCAGGCGCTGCGCGAGGCGGCGGCCGAGCGCGAAGCGGACGACATCGACGACGATGCGTCGCAGCCGGCCGACGCGCCGCTGCCGCTGCAGGCGCTGCACGCGGCGATGGCGCAGGCCTGGCGCATCCTCGTGGCCTGGATCGTGGTGCTGGCCCTGTTCGTGCTTGCCGGCCATGTCTGAGCTGCGGCCACCGACATCGCGCAGCGCCGGGACACGCGCATGAGCCGGCCGCTGCGCATCGCGCTGGCGCAGTTCGACTTTCCGCTCGGTGAGGTGGAGGGCAATGCGCGCCGCATTGCCGCGCTGATCACCGAGGCGCGCGATGCGCACCGCGCCGCTCTCGTGGTCTTCCCCGGACTGGCCCTGAGCGGCAGCCCGCCGCTGGACCTCCTGTCGCGGCCGGCGTTCCTGGCCGAATGCCGGCGCGGCATCGAAACGCTGGCGTCGCAGACACGGGGCATCACCGCCGTGGTCGGCTGGCCGTGCCGGACCGATGCCGGCGTGGTCACCGCGGCCAGCGTGCTGCGCGATGGCCGCATCATTGCCACCGCGTACGCGCGGCAGCCCGGCGCTGCCGCCCCCGCCTGCGTCTTCGAGCTTGCCGGCGTCACCATGGGACTGGCCGTGGAAGATCGGGGCGACCTCGAATCCGATGCCATCGCGGCGGCCGGTGCCACGCTGGGGCTGGTGGTTGCGGCCGAACCGTTCGAGCACGAAGCCCTCGCGCGCGACGCCGAACGCCTGTCCGCACGCGCTGCCAGCCCGCGCCTCGCCTTGGCCCGGTGCAACGCCGTCGGCGCGCAGGATGCGTGGATTTTCCACGGTGCCTCCCGGCTCGCCGATGCCGACGGCCACCTGCACCCGCCGGCCGCGGCCTTCCGCGAGGCCTGGCTGACGGCGGATTTCGATCCCGCGAACCGTCGCTTCGCGCCGCTTTCATGGCCCGCCGAAGGCGACGCCTCGCGCCAGTCCCTGACCTGGCGCGCGCTGGTCGCCGGCACGCGCGGCTACGCGCGCAAGAACGGCTTCGGCAGCATCCTGCTCGGCCTCTCCGGCGGACTGGACTCGGCCCTCGTGCTGGCGATCGCGGTGGATGCGCTCGGCGCGGAAAACACCACCGCCGTGCGGCTGCCCTCGCGCTACACCAGCGCGCTGTCCAACGACCTGGCGCAGGAACAGGCGCAGGCGCTCGGGGTGCGCATGCTGACGCTGCCGATCGAGGCCACCGTGGCGTCCGCGCTGCAGACGCTGTCGCCGGCCATCGGCGAGGTGCCCGGGCTGGTCGTGGAGAACCTGCAGAGCCGCGCCCGCGGGCTCCTCCTGATGGGCCTGTCCAATGCCACCGGCGCGCTGCTGCTTGCGACCGGCAACAAGAGCGAGGTGGCGGTGGGCTACTGCACCCTCTACGGCGACACCTGCGGCGGCTATGCCCCGCTCAAAGACCTCTACAAGAGCGCCGCCTTCGACCTCGCGCGCTGGCGCAATGCACAGGGTGACGGCGTGCGGATCCCGGAGGGTGTGATCGCCCGCGCTCCCAGCGCGGAACTGCGCGAGGATCAGCGCGACGAGGATTCGCTGCCACCCTACGCGGTGCTCGACGCCCTGCTCGACCAGTACCTCGAACACGGGCGATCGGCCGCACAGCTGATCGATTCGGGCTTCGAACCGGACACGGTGCAGCGGGTGCTGCGGCTGGTGCGCATCTCCGAATGGAAGCGGGCGCAGGGTGCCCCCGGACCGCGCCTGTCGCGCAGCGCCTTCGGCAGCGTGTTGAACCTGCCCGTGACCTCGGGCTACACCGGCTGAGTCGGGTCAGGGCGCGGCCAGGCAGGCGGCAGCGCCCGGCGCACCCTCAGGACGAGGCCCGCAGGTCGCCGTAGTAGCTGCGCTTGTCCGACCCGAACGGGGTCAGCTTGCGCCACCAGGAGCGTTCGGCCGGCCAGCTGCCGTGCAGGTAGGGATGGTCCGGGAAATTGAGCTCGAGCACGCGGCGCGCATCGCCGGCGAGTGTCTCCTGCTGCAGGCGCGCATAGGACTCACTCATCACCGCGAGCGCATCGGCGGTATAGATCGTTTGCGGGTACTGCTCGATCAGGTGCTGGCTGCGGTTGGCTGCGGCAACCCAGGCGCGGCGCTCGAGGTAGAAGACCGCCACGTTGAGGTCATGGCGCGCCATCTGGTTGCGCAGGTGCATCATCCTGGCGCGCGCATCCGGGGCATACCGGCTCTGCGGGAAACGCTGGATCAGGTCGTTGAAGTCGTTGAACGCCTGCTGCAGCGAAACCTGCTCGCGCTGGGTCGGGTCCAGGCGCGCCATCCGCAGCACCATGCCATCCTGGCGGTCGAAATTGATCAGGCCGCGCAGGTAATGGACATAGTCGATATGGGCATGCGCCGGGTAGGTGCGGATGAAGCGGTTGACCGCCGATGTCGCATCCTCGGGCCTGTTGCTCTTGTAGTAGACGTAGGCCAGCTCGACCTGCGCCTGCTCGGTATAGGCACCGTACGGAAAACGCGCGATCAGGCGCTGGTACACGCGCTGCGCGCGGCTGAGGTTGCCCTTTTCCAGCGAAGCCTTGGCCTGCGCGTAGAGCGTCTCCACCGGCAGGGTTTCGAGCGGATCTTCGCGCTTGCCCCAGCGGCCGCAGCCGACGAGCAGGGCGACAAGCGCCAGAAGGATGGCAAGGCGGGCGATTCCGGTACGTCGGGTCATCGGTGGCTCTGTCTGCCGCGTACGGCGCGGGGCAGGGCATAATATCCCAAAGCCGCAGGTCGGCCCATTAAGAAGCCGTGAAGAGATCCCTGCGGCCTCGCGCGCCCGTCAGGAATCCACACCGCCCATGCCGCCCGATTCTCCCGCCACCCAGGTGACGCAAGCCGCGCTGATTCCCGAGGCTGCAGCAGGCCGCAGGGTCGATCAGGCGCTGGCCGATCTCTTCCCCGAATTCTCCCGCTCGCGCCTGACCGCCTGGCTCAAGGCCGGCCAGATCACCCTGGATGGCACAGTTCCCCGCCCGCGCGATGCCGTGCGCGGGGGCGAGCAGGTGATGCTTTGCGCCGCGCTGGAGCCGGCCACCCGCTCGCAGGCCGAGCCGATCGCGCTCGATATCCTGTACGAGGATGCGCACCTCCTGGTGGTGAACAAGCCGGCGGGGCTGGTGGTGCATCCGGGTGCCGGCAATCCCGACGGCACCCTGGTCAACGCGCTGCTGCACCACGATCCGGATCTCGCGGTGCTGCCGCGCGCCGGCATCGTGCACCGCCTCGACAAGGAAACCTCGGGCGCGCTGATCGTGGCGCGCACCCTGGAGGCCCACACGGCCCTGGTCGAACAGCTCGCCGCGCGCGAGATCCATCGCCAGTACGAGGCCATCGTCAACGGCACGATGATCGCCGGCGGCACGGTCGACGCGCCGCTGGAACGCCATCCGGTCGATCGCCTGCGCCGCGCGGTGCGCGAGGACGGCAAGCCGGCCGTCACCCACTACCGGGTGCGCGAGCGTTTTCGCGCCCACACCCGGCTCGAGTGCACCCTGGAAACCGGCCGCACCCACCAGATCCGCGTGCACATGGCGCATATCCGCCACCCGCTCGTGGGCGACACGCTCTACGGCGGCACGCTGCGGCTGCCCAAGGCGGCGTCCGACGCTCTCGTACTGACGCTGCGCGGATTCCGGCGCCAGGCGCTGCACGCCGAACGGGTGGCGCTGGCGCACCCGATCCACGGCAATCCGATCGAAGTCAACGCGCCCGCGCCGGCCGATCTCCTCGCACTGGCCGCGGCGCTGCGCGCCGACACGGCCGCCCACGCCGACGATGGGCGCTGAATTCCTGATCCCCGACTGGCCGGCAGCGCCGGGCATTCGCGCCTGCGTGACCACGCGCCGGCTGCCTGGCGCATCGCAGCCACCCTTCGATGCCTTCAACCTCGGCGCGCGTTGCGGCGATGCACCCGACGCCGTTCGCGCCAACCGCGCGCGCCTGGTCGAGCTGGCCGCGCTGCCCGGCGCACCGCACTGGCTGTCCCAGGTACACGGCGCCGCCGTGCACGAGGTCACCACCCGCGCGCCCGGCCCCGACGAACCGGAAGCCGACGCCGCCGTCACCCGCGTTCCCGGCGCGGTGCTGGGCGTGCTCAGCGCCGATTGCCTGCCGGTGCTGTTCGCCGCACGCGATGGTTCGGTGGTCGCTGCCGCACACGCCGGCTGGCGCGGCCTCGCGGCCGGCGTGCTGGAAGCCACCGTCGCGGCGATGCGCGCGCCGCCCGGCGAAATCCTTGCGTGGCTGGGACCGGCGGCCGGCCCGGCCCGCTATGAGATCGGCAGCGAAGTGCGCGCCGCCTTCGTCGACGCGGACGCCGCCGCCACCGCGTGCTTCATCCCGACCCGCGCCGGGCACTTCCTGATCGACCTCTACGCGCTCGCCCGCCGACGCCTGGCCGCGGCCGGCATAGCGCGCGTCCATGGCGGCAGCCTGTGCACCCTTTCCGACCCGGCGCGCTTCTATTCGTACCGCCGCGACGGCCGCACCGGGCGCATGGCGGCACTGGTGTGGCGCGAAGGCCGACCTCCGCCGGCGAACGGTGCGCATGATCCGGCGGCGTCCCGGCCTGCCGATCGGTGTGTGAAGCGCCGGTGAAACCGGCCGTCCGAACGATGCCCTGATTTGCCCTCACTCTCCGTATGACTATGCGATGATCGCCATCGATGACGTGCCGGGGCGGCAGGATTGTGGTTCTTGATGCGCGTCGTTCGATTGATTCTGGGAGCAAGACAAATGAAACAACGATTCTGGGTGGGCGTGGCAATTGTCGTAGTGACTGCACTTGGCGCGCAGGCGGCCGTGGCGCGGGACAAGCCATCTATCGGTGTGGCGGAATTCCGCAACGAATCCGGCGCGGGCTGGTGGGGTGGCGGCGTGGGTTGGGAGCTGTCGGGGATGCTGGCCAACGAACTGGCCGCAACGCGCAGCTTCAGCGTGGTGGAGCGCAGCAAGCTCGAAGCCGTGCTGAACGAGCAGGATCTGGGCGCGTCAGGCCGGGTCAGGGCCGGCACCAGCGCCAAGATCGGCCAACTCACCGGTGCCCAGTACCTCGTGATGGGCACCGTGACTTCTTATGAAGAAAACGTGAAAGACACCGGCGGCGGCATCAGCTACCGCGGCATTTCGCTGGGCGGCAAGAGCGAGAACGCCTATGTCGCCGTGGATATCCGGGTGGTGGATACGACCACCGGCGAGATCGCCTACACGCGCACCATCGAAGGCAACGCCAAGGGCGGCGGAATGCGGGTCGGGCTGTTCCGCGGCGGCTTCGGCGGCAACCTGGCCAGCCAGAACAAGACGCCCGCCGGCAAGGCCATCCGCGCCGCGCTGGTGCTCACCACCGACTACCTGGAATGCGTGATGGTGAAGCAGGACGGCTGTGAACGCGACTTCGATGCCGCCGACGACCGCCGCCGCGCAAAGACCCGCAGCGCGCTGAGCATCGACTGAGCCACGGGTTCCGCCACAGCGGCAGCGCCGCGTGCACGGAAAAGGCCGCCGGAGCGATCCGGCGGCCTTTTCGTTGCCGCACTGGTCTTGAACCGCCCCTGCCCGCCCGCATCTTTCCTCCATTGCGGTGCCTTGCACCCTCAATTTTCCGGGAAAATCCGATGCGAATGGACAAACTCACCTCGCGCTTCCAGCAGGCCCTGGCCGACGCCCAGTCGCTGGCGGTCGGGCGCGACCACAACCTGCTCGAACCCGCGCACCTGATGCAGGCGCTGATCGATCAGCAGGGCGGATCGACCCTGCCGCTCCTGACCCAGGCCGGTGCCAACGCGGGCGCGCTGCGCGCGCGCATCGCGCAGGCGCTCGACGCCCTGCCCGGCGTGCGCGGGCAAGAGGGCAACATCAGCGTTTCCAACGACCTCAACCGCCTGCTCAACCTCACCGACAAACTCGCCCAGCAGCGCGGCGATGCCTTCATCGCCAGCGAGCTGTTCGTGCTGGCGGCGCTGGAGGACAAGGGTGCCGTGGGCGAGGCGCTCAAGGCGGCCGGCGTGCAGAAAGCGCGGCTGGAAGCGGCCATCGAGAAGATTCGCGGAGGAGAAACCGTGCAGTCGGAAAACGCCGAAGACCAGCGCCAGGCGCTGGAGAAGTACACCATCGACCTCACCGCGCGGGCCGAGTCGGGCAAGCTCGACCCGGTGATCGGTCGCGACGAGGAAATCCGCCGCGTCATTCAGGTGCTGCAGCGACGCACCAAGAACAACCCGGTGCTGATCGGCGAACCGGGCGTGGGCAAGACCGCCATTGCCGAGGGTCTGGCGCAGCGCATCGTCAAGGGTGAAGTGCCCGAGGGCCTGCGCGGCAAGCGCGTGCTCTCGCTCGACATGGGCGCGCTGATCGCCGGGGCCAAGTTCCGCGGCGAGTTCGAGGAGCGCCTCAAGGCCGTGCTCAACGATCTGGCCAAGAACGAGGGCCAGATCATCCTGTTCATCGACGAGCTGCACACCATGGTCGGTGCCGGCAAGGCCGAGGGCGCGATGGACGCCGGCAACATGCTGAAGCCTGCGCTGGCGCGCGGCGAGCTGCACTGCGTGGGTGCCACCACGCTGGACGAATACCGCAAGTACATCGAAAAGGACGCCGCGCTCGAGCGCCGCTTCCAGAAGGTGTTCGTGGGCGAGCCCAGCGTCGAGGACACCATCGCCATCCTGCGCGGGTTGAAGGAGCGCTACGCCGTGCACCACGGCGTGGAAATCACCGACCCGGCCATCGTCGCTGCTGCCACCCTCAGCCACCGCTACATCTCCGATCGCCAGCTGCCCGACAAGGCCATCGACCTGATGGACGAGGCCGCGTCACGCATCCGCATGGAGATCGACTCCAAGCCCGAAGAGCTGGACCGCAAGGAGCGTCGCCTGATCCAGCTGAAGATCCAGCGCGAGGCGCTGAAGAAGGAAAAGGACAGCGAATCCAGACAGCGCCTGGCCGATCTGGAGGCGGAAATCGCCGTACTCGAGCGCGAGTACAACGACCTGGAGGAAGTCTGGAAGGCCGAGAAGGCCACGCTGCAGGGCGCAACGAAGATCAAGGAAGAGATCGAAGCCGCGCGGCTGGAACTGGAAGCCGCCCAGCGCCGCCAGGACTACGCCCGCATGAGCGAGATCCAGTACGGCCAGCTGCCGGAGCTGGAAAAGCGGCTCCACGCCGCGCAGGAAGCCGAGACCCGCGGCTTCACCCTGCTGCAGGATAAGGTCACCGCCGAGGAAATCGCCCAGGTGGTGGCGCGCTGGACCGGCATCCCGGTGTCGAAGATGCTCGAAGGCGAGCGCGACAAGCTGCTGCGCATGGAAGACGAGCTGCACCAGCGCGTGGTCGGCCAGGACGAGGCGGTGCACGCCGTCTCCGACGCCATCCGCCGCGCGCGCGCCGGCCTTTCCGACCCGAACCGGCCCAGCGGCAGCTTCCTGTTCCTCGGCCCCACGGGCGTGGGCAAGACCGAGCTGTGCAAGGCGCTGGCCGGCTTCCTGTTCGACACCGACGAAGCCATGGTGCGCATCGACATGAGCGAGTTCATGGAGAAGCACTCCGTGAGCCGCCTGATCGGCGCGCCTCCCGGCTACGTGGGCTATGAGGAAGGTGGCTATCTGACCGAGGCCGTGCGCCGTCGCCCCTACAGCGTGATCCTGCTCGATGAAGTTGAGAAAGCCCATCCGGACGTCTTCAACGTGCTTCTGCAGGTGCTCGACGACGGTCGCCTCACCGACGGCCAGGGCCGCACCGTGGACTTCCGCAACACCGTGATCGTCCTCACCTCGAACCTCGGATCACACCTGATCCAGGACATGCCCGGCTCCACCGAGGAGGAGTACGTCCAGATGAAGGCCGCGGTGATGGGCGTGGTGCAGGGCGCGTTCCGCCCCGAGTTCATCAACCGGCTCGATGAAATCGTCGTCTTCCGCCCGCTCGACAAGGCCCAGATCCGCCAGATCGCCCGCATCCAGATCACCCAGCTCGAAAAGCGCCTGGCCGAACGCCAGCTCAGGCTGGAAATCAGCGAGGCTGCACTCGATCTCCTCGGCAACGTCGGCTTCGACCCGGTCTACGGCGCCCGCCCGCTCAAGCGTGCGATCCAGCAGCAGCTGGAAAACCCGCTGGCCCGACAGATCCTCGAAGGCGTCTTCGCCAGCGGCGACGCCATCGCGGTGGAAGCCGAAGGCGGGCATCTGGTGTTCAAGAAGACGTAACACCGCCTCGGCACAGGTTGGCGGTTCCCTCGGATTTGATCCGAGGGAACCCCAACGTCGCCGTGCAGGATTGATGCGATGCCGGGATTCGCAAGCTCATCTCAACCGATCGCCGCGTTTCTTTCGCCGCAGGCTTGAGGGGTCTTCTCTGGTGACGTGAAGCGCGCTGGGAGGCGCGCCATGCTGAACAATCAGCTCGGCTGTTGGTGAAGCCAAGGTCGCACAGTTCGAGTGCTGCACTTACAATGTGCATCGTCTTCCTGAGGCAGTGCATCATGTCCAACAACATCACTCTTCGTCTTGACGAAAAGACGCTGCGCAGGATCAAGCACCTGGCGGTGGATCGTCACACCTCGGTGTCGGCCTGGGTGGGTGAACTGGTGACGCGCGCGGTCGCGGAACTGGATGGGTTCGAGCCTGCGAGCCGGCGTGCGCTGGACGCCATGGGTCAGCCCGTGCCCGTGCAGGAGGGGCCGCTCAGCCGCGGAGAGGCGCATGAGCGTTGAGGTCTTTGTCGATACCAATCTGCTGTTCTATGCAAACACCCAAGCCGAAGACCCGCGCCACGAGCAGGCACGCGAACTGATCCGGCCCTTGTGGTCCGAGCCGGGCAAGGCGGCGGTGAGTGTGCAAGTGCTGCAGGAACTGCACGTCAACCTGATGCGCAAGGGCGGTTTGAGCGCCGCACAGTCGGCGGAACGGGTGAATCATTACCTGGCGTGGCGGGTGGTGGACAACGACCGCGTTCTGCTGGCGTCGGCATTCGATGTGCAGACACGCTGGCAGCTTTCCTTTTGGGATAGCCTGATCGTGGCCGCTGCGCAGCGCGCCGGAGCCGGGCGGCTGTGGACCGAGGATCTGGGGCATGGTCAGTGGTATGGCGAGGTGCAGGCGATCAATCCGCTGAAGGGGGGATAAGCCGAGGCCCGGTGGACTTTCGCAACACGGTGATCGTGCGGACCTCCAACCCGGGGGGCGTTCGCCGGTGACAGGCAGGCCGTCGCCGGGCGTTTCGCCCCCCACGGCTTGCCGCGCGCAGGGCCGGGCCGCAGACTGTGCGCTTTCGCACTGCCGATATTCGCCATGTCCGCTGCACGCATCCTGATCATCGACGATGAGCCCGACATCCGCTCGGGGCTGGCCGACATCCTCGGAGACGAAGGCCATCGGGTCACGCTCGCCGGCGATGCGGCCGAGGCGCGCGCACGGCTGGGCGAGGCCGCGTTCGACGCGGTGCTGCTCGACATCTGGATGCCCGGCACCGACGGACTGGCGCTGCTGCGCGAGTGGGTGTCGGCGGGCGAGCTGCCGCAGCCGGTGATCATGATGTCCGGCCACGGCACGGTGGAAACGGCGGTCGAGGCCACGCGCCTCGGGGCCTACGATTTCATCGAGAAACCGATCGCGCTGGCCAAGCTGCTCATCACGCTGGAGCGCGCGCTGGAAGCCCAGCGGCTGCGCCAGATCAACCGCAGCCTGCAGCAGCAGGTCGGCTCGCTGTTCGAACCGATGGGAAGCTCGCCCGCGTTCGCCGCCGTGCTGGCCCAGCTCGAACGGCTGTCCGGGCGCGATGCGGCGATTCTCCTGCGCGGCGAACCGGGAACCGGCAAGGAGGCGCTGGCGCGCTGGCTGCACGGCAGAAGCGCGCGTCGCGGCGGCCCGTTCGTCACCGTGGCGGCGGGTGCCGTTCCGGACGAACAGGCGGCAACGGCCCTGTTCGGCAGCGAATCGGGCGGTGAGGTCGCCGCCGGCCTGCTGGAGCAGGCGCAGGGCGGAACCGTGTACCTGGACGGCATCGCCGAACTGGGGCCGGACACTCAGCTGCGCCTCTCCAGCGCGCTGGAGCGGCGTCAGATCCTGCGCGTCGGCGGGCGCGCGCCGGTGCCGCTCGACGTGCGCGTGATCGCGGCCAGCTCGCAGGACCTGGAGGCCGAGCGCGCCGCCGGCCGGCTGCGCGACGAGCTCTATTTCCAGCTCAACGTGCTGCCGATCCAGGTGCCGGCGCTGCGCGAGCGCGGCGAGGACATCGGGCCGCTGGTCCAGCACTTCGACGAGATATTCGCTGCGCGCGACGGGGTGGCACCGCGCCGCTGGACCGAGCCGGTGCTGGCGCGGCTGCGCCAGCACGCCTGGCCGGGCAACGTGCGCGAACTGCGCGCGCTGGCGCAGCGGCTGGCGCTGCTGGGCAGCGGCGAAGTGACCCTGGCCGAAGTGGAGCCCGCGCTGACCGGGCCGGGTGCGCGCCTGCCGCCCGGCACCGGGGAATCGGGCCACCCGCTCAACCTCGACCTGCCCTTGCGCGAAGCGCGCGACAGCTTCGAACGGGCGTATCTTCTGCGCCAGCTGCACAATGCCGGCGGCAGCGTGGGGCGCCTGGCCCAGATCACGGGCATGGAGCGCACCCACCTCTACCGCAAGCTGCGCGACCTTGGGATCGACAAGGACGGGGGCGAATAGATGTGCCGGGATCGGGGATTGGATATTGGGGATTTGCATGAGCGCGGGAGGCCGGCGCAGAGTGCGCCCCTGAGGGCGGGTCCGCTCCGGTCCCCGGTGCGGGTACGGAGCGCGCCGAGCCCGTCGAATCTCCAATCCCGATTCCCCAATCCCGGCTGACATGAAAATCCTCATTCTCGGTGCCGGCCAGGTGGGCAGTTCGGTGGCGGCGGCGCTGGCCTCGGAGAACAGCGACATCACCGTGGTGGACAACCAGCCGCTGCGGCTGCGCGAGCTTTCCGAGCGGCTGGACATCCGCACCGTGACCGGCCACGCCTCGCTGCCCAGCGTGCTCGAAACCGCCGGCGCGGGCGATGCGGATCTGGTGATCGCGGTCACTTCCAGTGACGAAGTCAACCTGATCGCCTGCCAGGTCGCCGATGCGCTGTTCAAGACGCCGACCAAGATCGCGCGCCTGCGCAAGAGCGAATATCTCGAACACCCCGAGCTCCTGCGCCGCGGCGGCAATTCCGTGGACGTGGCGATCAGCCCCGAGGCGCTGGTGTGCCGGCACGTGCAGGGGCTGATCGAACGCCCCGGCGCGCTGCAGGTGCTCGATTTCGCGCAGGGCCAGGTGCAGATGGTCGCGGTGCGCGCGCGCGCCGGCGGGGTTCTCGTCGGCGAGCCGATCAAGCAGCTGCGCGAGCGCCTGCCGGCCGGCATGGACCTGCGCGTGGCGGCCATTTTCCGCGGCGGACGGCCGATCATCCCGGAGCCCACCACCCAGATCGAACCCGATGACGAGGTGTTCTTTCTCGCCGACCGCGGCGACATCCGCGTCATCATGGACACGCTGCGCCCGCGCACCAAACCGGTGCGGCGCGTGCTCATCGCCGGCGGCGGCAACATCGGCGTCTCGCTCGCCGGCGCGCTGGAGGAGCAGTTCGGCGTGAAGCTGCTGGAGCGCTCCAGGGACCGCGCCAAGACCATCGCCGAGGACCTGCAGAACACCATCGTGCTGGTGGGCGATTGCACCGACGAGGATCTCCTGCGCGAGGAGAACATCGACCAGACCGATGTCTACTGCGCGCTGACCAACGACGACGAAGCCAACATCCTTTCGGCGATGCTGGCCAAGCGCATGGGATGCCCGCGCGTGATCGCGCTGATCAACCGCCCGGCCTACGCCGAGCTGGTGGAAGGCGACAGCAGCATCGACATCGCCGTCAGCCCGCAGCAGGTCACCCTGGGCGCGCTGCTGACGCACGTGCGGGCCGGCAACATGGTGCGGGTACACAGCCTGCGGCGCGGGCTGGCCGAGGCGATCGAGGCGGTGGCGCTGGGCGATGCGCGCACTTCGCGCGTGGTCGGGCGCGCGCTGGGCGAACTGGAGCTGCCGGAATCGGCCAACGTGGTCGGCGTGATCCGCGGCGAAAAACTCCTGATCGCCCATAGCGACGTGATCGTCGAACCCAACGATCACCTGATCGTGTTCCTGCTCGACAAGCGCGACCTGCCCCGCGTCGAGGCCGTGTTCCGCGCCGGGGCCACCTGGTTCTGACGCCGTGCCGCTTCCCCGCCGATACCTCTCGATCCAGAAGGCGCTGGGCGCACTGCTCGCGCTGACATCGCTTTTCCCGCTGCCGGCGCTGCTGCTGGCGCTGGTGCTGGGCGAGGACACCGCGGCGGCCTTCGGCCAGGCCATGCTGGTGGCCGCCGGGCTGGGCGCGATCCTTTGGTGGCCGGTGCGCACGGTGCGCTACGACCTGCGCCTGCGCGACGGTTTCCTGATCGCCTCGGGGTCCTGGATGCTGGCCAGCATGGTGGCGACGCTGCCGTTTGTCCTGGGGCTGCCGGAGCTTCCCTTCACACAGGCCGCGTTCGAGGCGGTGTCGGGCCTGACCACCACCGGTGCCAGCGTGTTCACGGGGCTGGACGGCCTGCCGCGCAGCATGCTGCTGTACCGCCAGTCGCTGAACTTCTATGGCGGCCTGGGCCTGGTGCTGCTGGCGGTCGCGATCCTGCCGATGCTGCGTGTCGGCGGCATGCAGCTGTTCCGTGCCGAAGTGACCGGCCCGACCAAGGACACCAAGCTCACGCCGCGCATCGCGGAAACCGCCAAGGCGCTGTGGAAGGTCTATCTTGGCCTCAACCTGCTGTGCGCGCTGGCCTATTGGGCCGCCGGGATGAGCCTGTTCGACGCCATCTGCCACGCCCTGTCCACGGTCGCCACGGCGGGTTTTTCCACCCACGACGCGGGCTTCGGCTACTGGAACAATCCGATGGTGGAGGTCGTGGCCACCGGCTTCATGCTGGTGGGCGGCATCAACTTCGGCCTGCACTACATGGCCTGGCGCCGCGCCAGCACGGCCCCGTACCACGGCGACACGGAGCTGCGCTTTTTCCTGCTGCTCGTCGCCCTGGTGGCGCTGGCGGTGACGCTGGCCCTTTGGCTCGGGGGCGCGTATCCCACCCTGGGCGAGGCGTTCCGCCACGCGATCTTCCAGTCGGTATCCAACATCACCACGACTGGATTCACCAAGGACGACTTCAGCCTGTGGCCGTCATTCGCGCCGCTGCTGCTGGTCATGGTGGCTTTCGTCGGTGGCTCCAGCAGCTCGACCTCGGGCGGCATGAAGGTCGCGCGGGTGACGATGGCGATCCGCCAGGGCCTGCGCGAAATCAAGCAGCTGGTGCATCCCAAGGGCCAGTTCATCGTGAAGATGGGCGGGCGGCGGGTGTCGGAGAGCATCGTGCTGTCGGTGGGCGGATTCTGCACGCTGTACGTGCTGTGCTTCGTCATGGTGACGCTGGCGCTCGCCGCGGTCGGGCTGGACGTGGTCACCGCGTTCACCGCGGCGGCGGCTTCGATCAACAACCTGGGTCCAGGCCTGGGCGAGGTGTCCGCCAGCTTCGGCACGCTGCCGCCGGCGGCGCTGTGGATCTGCTCCTTCGCCATGATCCTCGGGCGGCTGGAGGTGTTCACCGTGCTGGTACTGTTCGCGCCCTCGTTCTGGCGGGAGTGACCGCGCCACCGCTTGCGCTGCGGCATGCTCCGGACCGCGAGACACCGCCGCTCACCACTGCCAGGGTGTCCTCGCCAGCCGCACGCAAAGCCGCTGGAACGCCGCGCGCGCCTCGGCTTCGGGCAGGTACACGAGATGCAGCCGGTGCCCCATCGGATGGGCACCTGCCGTATCCACCCGCACCCCCGCCATACCGTGGCGACGATCGAACGGCGACTGGACCCACCGCACGGCCTGCACCTTCTCGATCCGCGCGAACGAGAGGCGCCGGTCCAGCCAGCCGCTGCGCCAGGCTACGTAGCCCTCGGTGATGGCATACCCGGCCGCTGCCGCCTGCCGGCGCGCCAGCCAGATCCAGCAGGGAGTCAGCGCCAGCACCAGCAAGGCCGGGGTGCCGACCGGATACAGCAGCACGGCACAGACGATCAGCGTCAGCACGCACGGCGGCAGCGCGATGCGGCGCCAGGCGCGCGGGTGCAGCGGGCGGAATGCAATCGCCGCGGGCCAGTCGGGCAGCCAGCCGCGCAGCAGCGCATCGAGCGCATCCGGCGGGGCGATCGGAACCAGGTCGGAAAGGCTCTGCTCCTCGTTGCCGGCCCGCAGCGCGGCGGTTTCGACCCTGAGGCTGCTGCGGACAAACAGGCGAAGGATCACGCCCTGGCGAAGAGTCCAGTGCTGGATGCGGTGCAGCGGTGCGCTGGCGCGCATCCGCGTCAGCAGGCCGCGCTCCACCGACAGGCGCGGCCCGGCCTGCTCCAGGGTGAAGCCGAAGTCGCGCAGCAGGGCCAGCGCGATCGCCAGCGCCTTGCCGACCACGTTCGCGACCAGCAGGGCGACCAGCACCAGCGCTGCCCACCCGCCCGGATGCAGTCCCTGTGCCGAGAGCCACTCGATCGCCTCGGCCGGCCACGCGCCAAAGCGCTGCCACAGCCGTTCGCCGCCAAATTGCATCAGCGCACCCGCGCCGGCCGCCAGCAGCACGGTGCCGCGGTTGGACGCGAGGCCAAGCTTCACCAGCTCGACCGGCGCAAGCTGCAGCAGGATGTGCGAGCCCACCTCGGCACCCTGTGCCCGCTTCGGGGCGTCATCGTTCGCGTGCGTGGCCGGGGAAAATCGCGCCGCGCCGCGATGGTGTTCCACCAGCCGCTCCAGCGCCGTGGCGTCGGCCATCGACAGCACCCGCATCTGCGCTTCCGGCTCGCTCCCGCCCACGGCCGATTCCAGCCGCACCTCGGCAACGCCGGCAAGCCGGTGCAGCAGGTTGCGATGCAAGGCCACCGACTGGATGCGCGCCAGCGGCACGTGCCGCTCGTTGCGCTGAAGCAGGCCGGAGCGGATGACCAGTTCGTCGGCGTCGATGCGGAAGCGGTAGGTGAAGTACTGCGCCACCGCCACCAGCGTCATCACCGCCACCGCCACCAGGCCCCACCACTGCCAGGCGTCCTCGTTGCGTCCGAACACCACCAGCACGATCAGCGGCAGCGCGAATCCCCTGAGCTGGATCAGCAGCACGAACAGCCAGGAAAGCGGATGCAGCCGGCGCTGCGCGCCCGCGCCCAGGCGCCGGGTGTCGCGCACCGTCGCGGAGTCGGGCGGCGATTGCACCGGATCAGGCGACATCCTCATCCACTCGGATCAGCGCATCGCGCAGGGCCTCGGCGCGCTCGACCGCCAGGCCGTTCAGCGCCACCCGTCCCAGTTCGCTGCCGGCGGTGTAGACGCGCAGCCCGGCCAGGCCGAGCGCACGATCCAGCGGGCCGCGGTGCAGATCGGTGTGCTGCACGCGCGAGCGCGGCACCACGGTGTCGCTGCGCCACCATACCCCGCGCTGGATGCGCAGGCCCTGCGGCGTCAGCGCATAGCGGGTGCGGCGCCAGCGCGCGCTGGCGTGGAAGAACGCAAGAATCGGCGCGACCAGCAGCGTCGCCGGCACGCCGGCACCGGCCACCGCCGCCGGCCAGGCCATGTCCAACGCCACGCCGAACAGCACGACCACCAGGATCCAGAGCACGCCGAGCGCGAACAGCGCGACGACGAGCGCGCGCAGCCGCATGCCCCAGCGCGCGCGCGGATCGAGGTGCTCGAACTGCCACCCGGCGGACAGCGAGGGCGGGACGATGCGCGCTTCCGTGGTCAGGTCAGTCATAGCGGATCGGATCGGTCCCTTCAGGGCGAATGGTGAAACGCTTGTAGCTCCACTGATACTGCGTCGGCGCAAGCGCAACGCAGGCTTCCACCGCGGCATTGAGCGCCGTGGTGCCGCGCACCGTATCGGCGTCGCCGATGGCCTCGGGTGCGGCGAGCAGGCGGATACGGAAACCCTGCGCGCCCGGCAGGCGCTCGGCGAAGGCCATCAGCACCGTCGCGCCGGTCTTGTGGGCCAAGCGCGGCAGAAGACTCATGGTCAGGGCGGGAATGCCGAAGAACGACGCGAACTCGCCGTCACCGCGCTTGGGTTGCTGGTCGGGAAGGATGCCCACCATGCCGCCATCCTTCAGATGCTTGAACAAGGTTCGCACCCCGGACGCTTCGGCACGCACCTGCGTGACGCCCGGCTGCGCGCGCAGCCGCCGGATCAGCGCATCGGCCCAGGGCTGGCGCGGCGGGCGATAGAGGATCGCCAATTCCGACTGTGCCGCCAGCCACTGGTTGAGCAGCTCCCAGTTGCCCAGGTGCGGCGCGGCGATGATGACGCCCCGCCCGGCCGCACGCGCCGCGTCGAACAGTTCGCGCCCTTCCACCTGGCGCACCAGCATCAGGTTGCGTGCCGCAGGGCGCGTCCAGAAGCGCGCGGTTTCGAGCAGCGTCCGGCCGGTTTCGGCCATGTTGGCGCGCCACAGCGCCCAGCGTGCAGCTTCGTCCTGCGCGGGAAAACACAGCGCGATGCTGCGCCACGCCACCCGCGCCTCGCGCGGCCGCAGGCCGCGCACCAGCACACCCAGAACCCCGCCCAGCACGTGCAGGGCGCGGTAGGGCAGGCAGCCAATCAGCCACAGGGCGGCGTGGAGCAGGTGGGCGGGCATTTCTGGAGGGGATGGAGCCGGGAATTGGGAATGGTAAGAGCAAAGCCGGGCCGGCGGTCATCGGGGGAACATCCGAACAAGTCTCCACCGTCATTCCAGCACATGCTGGAATCCATCCTGAAACAGCAACATGGATCCCGGCCTTCGCTGGTGATGACGGCTTGTTCAGATGCTCCTCGGGGATGCTCTACCATTTCCCGAGGCCGCAGCCCGACCCGGCTCTTGACCATTCCCAATTCCCGGCCCCATCCCATGATCGCCCTCATCCAGCGCGTTACCCAAGCCAGCGTTCGCGTCGATGAGCGCACCGTGGGGGCGATCGGTCCCGGGCTGCTCGCACTGGTGGCGGTCGAGCCGGGGGACGGTGAGGCGCAGGTGGCGAGGATGTGCGAGCGCCTGCTCGGGTATCGGGTCTTTGCCGACGCGGCCGGCCGCATGAACCGTTCCCTCACCGATGTCGCCGGCGGGCTGCTGCTGGTCAGCCAGTTCACCCTGGCCGCCGATACCCGCAAGGGCATGCGCCCGGGCTTTACCTCGGCGGCCTCGCCCGAAGACGGGCGCCGGGGCTTCGATCGCCTCGTGGCGGAATGCCGGGCGCGCCACGGCACGGTTGAAACCGGGGAATTCGGGGCGCATATGGTGGTCAGTCTGATCAACGACGGCCCGGTCACGTTCTGGTTGCAGGCGTGATCGCACCTCGCCGGCCACCGCTCGCACCGCGCAGAACGAGATTTTGCAGGGCCGGTCACGCCTCCGCGTGCGGGGCGGTTCAGCCATCTTCTGGCCGGAAGTGGCCCAAATCGCTATACTGTCGCGTTCTTTCCCCTTGACAAAACCCCATTCAGGTTACCCATGTTGATCGACAATCAAGACCCGCAGTCGGAGATCAAGAAGCTCATCGCCAAAGGGCGCGAGCAGGGCTACCTGACGTATGCGGAGGTCAACGACCATCTGCCCGACGACATCGTCGATCCGGAGCAGATCGAAGACATCATCGGCATGATCAACGACATGGGCATCGAGGTGCACGAGGTTGCGCCGGATGCCGAGTCGCTGCTGCTTTCCGATGCCGCTCCTCCCGGCTCGACCGATGACGACACCGCGGCGGAAGAGGCGGTGGCGGCGCTCTCGGCGCTGGACGCCGAGGCCGGTCGCACCACCGATCCGGTACGCATGTACATGCGCGAGATGGGTACGGTGGAACTGCTCACCCGCGAAGGCGAAATCGCCATCGCCAAGCGCATCGAGGAGGGCCTGGGCCAGGTCCAGGCGGCGCTGGCGAGCTTCCCGTGGTCGATCCAGCTGCTGCTGGAAGAGTATGACCTGCACGTCGAGGGCAAGAAGCGCCTGTCCGAGGTGGTCCAGGGTTTTGCCGATCAGGAAGAGCCCGAGCCCGCACCCGCCGCCCCCGCCCCCGCGGCCGAGGAAAGTCCCGACGCGGACGCGGAAGAGGACGAGAGCGCCGATGACGCGTCGTCCAACGACGAGGACGAGGACAGCGCGCCGGAGACCGGACCTGATCCGGCCGAGGTCGCGCGCCGCATGGAAGCGCTCAAGGTCGGCTACGAGAAATTCCGCCGCGCCTACGACAAGGCCGGTCCGGCCGATCGCAAGGTGATCGCACTGCGCGAGGAAATGGCCGCCGAGTTCCTGCGCCTGAAGCTGCCGGCCATCCAGATCGACGGGCTGGTGCGCAAGCTGCGCGAGGTGGTGAACGCCGTCCGCAATCACGAGCGGGTGATCATGGATATCTGCACGCGCCTGGCGAAGATGCCGCGCCGCGACTTCCTGCGCGCCTTTCCGGGCAACGAAACCAACACCGGCTGGGCGGACGACATGATCCGCCGCAAGCAGAAGTGGTCCTCGGGCCTGCGCGAGCACCGCGACGACATCATGATCGAGCAGGAGAAGCTCGCCGCCATCGAAGTGGCGCTGTTCCTCTCGCTGCCCGACATCAAGGACATCAACCGCGCGATGGCCTATGGCGAGGCCAAGGCGCGCAAGGCCAAGAAGGAAATGGTCGAGGCCAACCTGCGCCTGGTCATCTCCATCGCCAAGAAGTACACCAACCGCGGCCTGCAATTCCTGGATTTGATTCAGGAAGGAAACATCGGCCTGATGAAGGCCGTGGACAAGTTCGAATACCGCCGCGGCTACAAGTTCTCCACCTACGCCACCTGGTGGATTCGCCAGGCCATCACCCGCTCGATCGCCGACCAGGCGCGCACCATCCGCATCCCGGTGCACATGATCGAGACGATCAACAAGCTCAACCGCATTTCCCGCCAGATGCTCCAGCAGTACGGCCGCGAGCCGACGCCGGAGGAGCTGGCCAAGGAAATGGAAATGCCCGAGGACAAGATCCGCAAGGTGATGAAGATCGCCAAGGAGCCGATCTCGATGGAAACCCCGATCGGCGACGACGAGGATTCCCACCTGGGTGATTTCATCGAGGACATCAACGTCGAGTCCCCGGTCGAGCAGGCCACCGTCACCGGGCTGTCTGAAACGGTGCGCGACGTGCTCGCCGGGCTCACCCCGCGCGAGGCCAAGGTGCTGCGCATGCGCTTTGGCATCGACATGAATACCGACCACACCCTGGAAGAGGTCGGCAAGCAGTTCGACGTGACCCGCGAGCGCATCCGCCAGATAGAGGCCAAGGCGCTGCGAAAGCTGCGCCACCCGTCCCGCTCCGAACAGCTGCGCTCCTTCCTCGACATCGAATGAATGAGCCGCGCGCCGTCGGGCGGCGCAGGCATGATCCAGCGAAAGCGGCCGTCGGGCCGCTTTCGCGTTTGTCGCGGCGCGTTTTCCCGGAGCGGCCGGCCCGCTACACTCTTGTCAGGACTTCAGGGGCTACCGGATGAACACCACGATGACCGATGCGCTCGCACGGCTCTATCCGCTCGATGCGCTGCGTCCCGAAACGCGCGATCAGCTGGCCGGCGAAGCCGCGTTTTCCGACTATGCGCGCGGCGAGGTGCTGTTCCGCGCCGGCGACATGGACGACGACACCCTGTACCTGCTCGACGGCGCGGTGAGCGCCGAGTACCCGGACGGCAAGACCCGCCAGTTCGAGGCCGGGGCGCTGCAGGGGCGCTACTCGCTCGGGGATTCCCAGCCCAGGCGATTCACCGCCACGGTGAGCTCGCCCTCGGCGCGCATCGCGCGCTTCGATCGGCGCTACCTGGAGAAGGTCATCGCCTGGGACCAGATCGCGCGCACCGCCAGCGAGGCGGACGGCGGTGCAGACGCCAACCGCTGGGTATTCCGGCTGCTGCAAAGCCGCGCCTTCCGCAAGATGCCCACCGGCAACATCGAGCGCATGTTCCAGGGTTTCGAGGAAATCGCGGTGCGCGCCGATGACGTGATCGTGCGAGAGGGCGACCCGGGCGACTATTTCTACGTCATCAAGGAAGGTGCCGCTTCGGTGCTCAAGCACCTGGACGACAGCGAATCGGTGGTCGCCTACCTGGTGCGCGGGGACTGCTTCGGCGAGGACGCTCTGCTCGCCAACACCACCCGCAACGCCACCGTGAGGATGATGCAGGACGGTCGGCTCATGCGCCTGTCGCGCCGCACCTTCGAGGACGTGCTCAAGCCGCCGGTGGTGGAATGGGTCAACCCCGCACAGGCATCGCTCCTGGCGCGCACCGGTGCCACCGTGATCGACGTGCGCCTGCCGGCCGAGTTCGAGCAGCGCGCCATCCGCGATGCGATCAACCTGCCGCTGTACCGGCTGCGCGAAGATGCGGTCGACCGCTTCGGTCGCGACGACAAACTCATTGTCTACTGCAACACCGGCGAGCGCAGTGCGGCAGCGGCCTTCATCCTCACCCGCCTGGGTTTCGACGTGTACGCGCTTCAGGGCGGCCTGCTGGGCATGCTGCGCCAGCAGGAGAAGCAGGGCGCATGAGCACGCCTGCCGCGGCACCCGACGCGCCGCCCGATGCGGCGGCGGTCCTCGCCTGGCTGTCTGCGCTGCAGGATCGCCTTTGCGCGGCGCTGGAGGCCGCCGATGGCGGTGCCGCGTTCACCGAAGACACCTGGCAGCGTGAAGACGGCGGCGGCGGTCGCTCGCGCGTGATCAAGCATGGTGCGGTGTTCGAGCAGGGCGGCGTGAACTTCTCCGAGGTGCACGGCGCGGCGCTGCCGGCCTCGGCCAGCGCGCACCGGCCCGAACTGGCGGGCGCGCCCTGGCGCGCCTGCGGCGTCTCGATGGTGCTGCATCCGAAAAACCCGTATGTGCCCACTACCCACATGAACGTGCGCTACTTCGAGGCGCGTCCACCGGGTTCGGCTCCGGCCTGGTGGTTCGGTGGCGGCTTCGACCTCACCCCGTACTATCCCGTGGATGCCGACATCCGCCACTGGCACGAGGTCGCGCGGCGCGCCTGCTCGCCCTTCGGCGAGACGGTGTATGTCGAACACAAGGCCTGGTGCGACCGCTACTTCTTTTTGAAGCACCGCAACGAGGCGCGCGGCGTCGGCGGGCTGTTCTTCGACGACCTCAACGCCTGGGGCTTTGCGCGCAGCTTCGACTACGCGCGCGCCGTGGGCGACGCCTTCCTCGAAGCCTACCTGCCCTTGGTCGAGCGCCGCCGCGACATGCCGTACGGCGCACGCGAGCGCGACTTCCAGCTCTACCGGCGCGGGCGCTACGTCGAGTTCAACCTGGTCTGGGACCGCGGCACCCTGTTCGGCCTGCAGTCGGGCGGGCGCACCGAATCCATCCTGATGAGCCTGCCGCCGCAGGTGCGCTTCGAATACGGCTATGCGCCCGAACCGGGCAGCCCCGAGGCGCGCCTGGCCGACTACCTGCGCCCGCGCGACTGGCTGGCCGAACTTCCCGCCGGCTGATCGGCTGTCTGGTTCAGGGCGCAGCGCGCGGGGCGTCGGGCCGCATCTTTTCGCGCCGGTGCCGCAGGAAGGGGCGCTCGGTCAGCGCGTAGGACAGCGCCGAAACCGCCACGCTCGCGATCACCGCCAGCGCCGCCCAGCACCAGCTCGCCGTGTCGGCCCCCCTCGCCTTCGCGTAGCGCGCCAGCCCGTCGAGCACCGGGTAATGCCACAGGTAGAGGCTGTAGCTGATGGTGCCAAGAAAGACCATCGGCCGGTTCGCCAGCAGCGCGCGCACCGGCATCGCGCGCGATATGGCCGCGGCACCGACGAGGGCGGCGAAGGCGCAGCCGAACAGGGTGAACTGGAGAAACAGCCAGGGTGCCAGCGCCCCATCGACCACATAGCCCGCGCGCGGAAGCAGCCACACCAGCACCAGGGTCACCGCGACTCCCGCCAGCAGCAGGCAGCGGTCGGAACCGCTGCGGCCGAGCATCAACGCGTGCGCCACCAGCATGCCCAGCGCGAACTGGTCCAGACGCCCCGGCAGTTGGATCACCCAGCGGTAGAGCGTGAGCCACTCGACCCCCTGATCAAACACCATCCACCAGACCAGCACCCGGAATCCGACGCAGGCCAGCACGAGCAGCACGAGTCCGCGCGGCAGCGCGCGCCGCGCGGCGAAGGCCAGCGCCACCAGCGGCGCGACAAGGTAGAAATCCCATTCCACCGGCAGCGACCACCACACCGGGTTGAGCGCCGTGGCGTTGTTGATCAGGTTCGCGGTCAGGGTGACGCTGAGCAGGGCTTCACCGGCACCCATCGGAAAGCCGCCGGGGCCGAGCGCGGCGAGCAACGCCAGCACGATCCACTGCGCCCAGTAGGCTGGAAAGACGCGCAGGACGCGCCGCCGCCAGAACGTGCCGAATGCGACCTTCGCCCCGCCCAGCCGCGCGGCCACCCACGGCCCGCCGATGAGATAGCCCGACAGCACGAAGAAAAGATCCACGCCCAGATAGCCGTGCGCCGCCAGCGGGGTGAAATCGAGCGGCCCGAGCGCCAGCGCCGGCGCGCCCGTGCGCTGCCAGAGATGGAACACCAGCACCCACAGCGCCGCCATGCCGCGCAGCCCGGTGAGCGCGTCGGCATAGGGCGGCATTCGGGGCGAGGCGGGACGATTCATCGGCGCGATGATACCGGCGGTCCGTGTGTTTCCCCGCACCGCTTGCCTGCCGTGATTGCGTGCTGGAGAGTACGCGGATGCTGAAGGCGCTCATCGTTCGCTTCATCGCAGCCGCATCGATGCTGGCCGCCGCCGCGCCCGCCGGCGCGCTTTCCACCGCCCGCCTGCCCGGTTGGGTCTGCGGACAGGGCGCGCCGCCGCTGTTCTTCGACGGATTCGAGAGCGGCGATGCGTTCCACCGTGAACCCTCGTACGGCAGCGGTGGGGCCTATCCGGGCGCGCAGACGCGCAGCGTCGCGGTGTTCGGCCAGCCGCGCGACTACTACCTCTATGTGCCGACCGGCTATCCCTTCGCCGCCCCCGCGCCGCTGCTGCTGGTGCTGCACGGGGCCGGCGGCGCGGGCACCGCGCCCGCCGCGGCGCAGTGGCTGCGCGATCAATGGTCGGCGCAGGCGCAGGCCGGCGGCTTCCTCGTCGCCGCGCCGGTGGCGTCCGGTTCGCAGGGCAGCTGGTATCCGGCGCTCGACTACCCGATGTTCCAGGCGATCCTCGACGACGTCGCGGCCCACTACAACATCGACGCCAGCCGCATTCACGGCTGGGGCTATTCGGCCGGCGGCCACGTGATGCACGACCTGGCGCTGCGCCAGCGCAGCGGCGTACCGGACATCCGCACCTTCGCCGGCTACGGCATCAGCGCGGGCGTGCTGCAGCAGTGGGCGTGCCAGCCTCCGGCCAACTGCCCGGCCCTGCTTGCGCAGGCCGCGCGAAAAATCCCGGTCGATCTGCGCGTGGGCACGCAGGACTACTACTACCCGGCCGTGCAGGCCGACCGCGACGCCTTCCTCGCCGCCGGCTGGAACGCCGGCGACACCCTGAGCTACGGCAGCTTCCCGGAAGGCCACCTCGTTTTCCCGTGGCATTTCCCGGACACCTGGCAGTTCCTCTGCCCCCTCCAGCGGCGGCTGGACTGATCGCGCACGGGAACCGTCCCGCCGCGCCGCGGCGCGCCTGACGCGGCTTCGTCAGTGCCGGTCGTTCATCAGCGCCAGCAGCCCGTCGCGGAACGCCGGTCCGCCGCCGTGCGCGGGGTGGCGGATCTTCGTCGCCTCGATGCCCAGCCCGGCGAGCGTGGCGTGGCCGATATTGCCCACGGCGGCGATGTGCGCGGGACCGAAGATGCCGATGAGCTGTTCGAGCTGGGGCAGGCCGTCGCGCCTGAGCTCGGCCGGCGTCGGCGTGCGGTTGGATTCGTCCACGCCGGGTCGGTGCGGGTGCAGCGGCAGCGCCGGCCATACCAGCACCGGTTCGGGCAGCTCCTGGAAAACGCGCTGCACCACGGTGGCGCTGGCCTCGCTGCGCAGGCGCTGGCCCTCGGCGATGAGCCGGTAGCCGGCCTCCGCGCCGCCAAACAGGCCGAAGCGATCCTTCGGCCCCATCATGTTGCTTTCGGCGCAGAAGTTGACCCCGGTGCGCCACGCGCCGCGGTAGCCCGGCGCCTCGCCCACCAGCAGCACCGTGGGCCGCCACGGCAGGAGCTGGCGCAGGAAGACCTGCAGGTTGGAAAAGCGGATGCGCCCTTCCGGCGTGGCCGGATCGTAGAGCGCGTGCGCGTTGGCGCGGTCGTGAAAGCCCTGCAGCGTCTCGAACCAGGGTTCGAGCCTGCCCAGCATGCGGCGGGCCCAGGCGGTATCCATCGCGAACCTCCGAAAGCCAAGAAGCCCACAGTGTCGCGCTGCGCGGCGCAGACCCCCAAATCCGCAGGGCGCTACACCGTGCCGCGGCGCTTGCCGATGAAGGGGCGGTACCACTCGCGCACCCGCGCCATGTCGGCATCGGCATCCGGGCCGGGCGTCACCAGCGGGCCGAGAATCATGGTCTTTTCCGGGTAGTGGAAGGCGGCCAGCATCACCGGCACCTGCGCGCTGCGCGCGATGTGCCAGAAGCCGGACTTCCAGCGCTCCACCCGCCGGCGGGTGCCTTCGGGCGCAAGCAGGAACCAGGTCGGACCTTCGCCGCGAAGCCGGGCAGCCGCCTGTTCCACCGCGCCGTGCGCCTTGTCCCGATCCACCGGCACGCCGCCGATCCGCGACAGCAGCCAGCCCAGTGGGCCGCGGAAGGCTTCGGCCTTGGCCAGGAAGGTGATGCGCACCCCCATCGCCAGCATCCCGGCGATGCCCCACACCGCGTCCCAGGCCGAGGAGTGCGGCGCGACGATGATGACGAAGCGCGCAAGATCGGGAAACTCGCCCTCGATGCGCCATCCGCCCAGGCGCAGGATCGTGCGCCCGAAGGCGCGCGCCAGCGCGTTGCCCTGGCGCGGCGCGCTGGCGGGAAGCGCGGGCACCACCGGTCCGGTGCTCATCCTTCGGGATTCCAGCGCGCGCTGCGCCCGCGCTTGATGTCGCCGCGCCCCTTCTTGGCCTCGATGCGCCGTTCCTTGGAAGCGCGCGTGGGTTTGGTCGCAATGCGCGGCCTGGGCGGCACGCGCGCCGCGTCGATCAGCGCGGCAAGGCGGGCGCGCGCGTCCTCGCGGTTGCGGTCCTGGCTGCGGAAGCGCTGCGCATTGATCACGATCACGCCGTCGGCACCGATGCGTCGGTCGCGGCGGGCGAGGAGGCGCTCGCGCACGGCCTCGGGCAGCGAGGGCGAGGCACCGGCGTCGAAGCGCAGCTCCACCGCGGTGGACACCTTGTTCACGTTCTGCCCGCCCGGGCCGGAAGCGCGCACGAAGCGCTCGATCAGCTCCTCTTCGGGAATGAACAGACCGGGCGCAATCGTCAGCATCGGCCGGCGGTCAGAGCGGGTGGCGCTCGAGGAAATCGCGCACGCGCGGCACGATGACCGCGGCCTTGTCTTCCAGCACGTAGTGGCCGGCGTCGTCGAAAATCAGGCTTTCCGCATTCGGCAAACGCTGCTCGAAGCCGCGCAGGAAATGCGCGTCGAAGACGAAATCGCACAGCCCCCAGACCAGCAGCGCCGGACGGTCGGCGAACTCGCCGAGGCGACGCCCGGACTCCTCGACGATGCGCCAGGCACGATCTTCCGGGCCGAGCGGGATGTCCTGCACGAAGCGCAGGGTGGCGATGCGGTGCGCCCAGGAGTCGTAGGGCGCAACGTAGGCCGCGCGCACTTCCGAGGGCATACGCTGCTCCACACCCACGAACGAGGCGGCGCTGGAAAACGCGTTGAGGCCGCGGATCGCCAGCGCGCCCAGGCGCGAATCGCGCCCCAGCCGGAGCTGCCAGGGCATCGGCTTTTCCGCCGGCAGGGGAAAGGCCGCAGTGTTGAGGATGACCATGCGCGCGACGCGATCCGCATCGCGCAAGGCCCAGCCGAAGCCGATCATGCCGCCCCAGTCGTGCACCGCCAGCGTCACCCTGCCGGTGATGCCCAGGTGTTCGAGCAGGCTGGCCACGTCGTCGATGCGCGACTGGAGCGTGTAGGCGTAGGCCGCGTCATCCGGCTTGTCCGACAGCCCCATGCCGACGTGGTCGGGCACGATGCAGCGCCAGCGGTCGGACAGCGCGCCCACCAGCTTGCGCCAGTAGTAGCTCCACGACGGGTTGCCGTGCAGCATCAGCACCACCTCGCCATCGCGCGGGCCTTCGTCGAGATAGCTCATCGCGATGCCGGGGCGCAGCTCGAAACGCTTTGGCGTGAACGGATAGTCGGGGTAGTGCATGGAGATCGGGTCGCGTCGACAGGCCGGACACTCTAGGTGCGCCGGGCGCTGGCGACAACCGGAGGCGCGGCCCGGGCTCCGCCGCGCCGCCTTCAGATCAGCTTGATCTCGCGCAGCCGCTCTTCCAGGTAGCCCTGCGCCGTGATCGGCTCGGGATAGCGACTGGGGCTGTCGGCGCTGATGCAGGAAGGCAGCACGTCGATCAGGAAGTCCGGATTGGGGTGCAGGAAGAAGGGCACCGAATAGCGCGGCGCACGCGCCGACGCGCCCGGCGGATTGACCACGCGGTGGGTGGTGGACGGATAGACGTGGTTGGTGAGCCGCTGCAGCATGTCGCCGATATTGACCACGATCGTGTCGGCATCCGCGGTGAACGGCACCCATTCGCCCTTGCGGGAAAGCACCTGCAGCCCTTCCGCGCTGGCCCCGACCAGCAGCGTGATCAGGTTGATGTCCTCGTGCGCACCGGCGCGCACGTTGGGAATGTCGTCGGCGGTGATTGGCGGGTAGTGGATCGGCCGCAGGATCGAGTTTCCCGCATCGGTCTTGTCGGCGAACCAGTCCTGCGGCAGGCCGATGTGCAGGGCCAGCGCCGACAGGACGCGCGATCCGAGGTCATCGAGCGCGCGGTAGAGCGCCAGTGCGTGCTCCTTGAATCCCGGCACTTCGGCCGGCCAGAGGTTGTCGGCCATCACCGCGCGGTAGCGGCTGTCGGCCGCCAGCTCGCGGCCGACGTGCCAGAACTCCTTGAGGTCGTAGTGGCTGGAGCCCTTGGCCGTTTCCACGCCGAAGGGAGTGTAGCCGCGCGCGCCGCCGCCGCCGGGGACGTGGTAGCTGCGCTTGACCGCATCGGGCAGCGCGAAGAAGGCGCGAAAGGCCGCGTAGGCCGAATCGATCAGCGCCTGCGGGATGCCGTGATGGCGGATGCCGGCAAAGCCCCACTCGCGGTACGCCGCCCCCAGTTCGGCGACGAAGGCATCGCGTTCGGTATCGAATCGACGGATGTCGAGGGTGGGAATGCGGGTCGTCATGGCGCAAGCCTGGGCGGTGGTGGAAAGGCGGCAAGCATAGACTGTTTGGCATCATCGGGCCGACGCGGCGACCGGACTGCGGACCCGGTCATGCCGGGCCACGACGGTTCTCAGGCAGCTGCCGCCACGGCCGCGGCGAGGGCATCGAGGACCTCGTCCATCAGCGCGACGTCATCGGCTTCGACCGTCACGCGGATGACGGGCTCGGTGCCGGACGGGCGCAGGAAGGCGCGCCCGCGCCCGGCCACGGCGCGTTCGGCGACGTCCAGCGCGGCGCGCACGCCGTCCGAATCGACGATCCGGCGCGCGTCACCGGCCAGGCGCAGATTGACGGTGCGCTGCGGCAGCGGCCGGTAGTCGGCCAGGGCTTCTTCCAGCGACAGCCCGCGCCGCGACAGCACTTCCAGCACCTGCAGCGCGCTGACGATGGCATCGCCCGTGCTGGCGCGATCGAGGCAGAGGATGTGGCCGGAGGCTTCGCCGCCCAGCACGCCGCCCTGCTCGACCAGCGCGCGGTGCACGTGACGGTCGCCCACGCGGGTGCGCACGAAGCCGATGCCGCGCCCGGCCAGCACCTGTTCGAGCGCGAAATTGGTCATCAACGTGCCGGCCACCGGCCCGCGCAGGCGGCCGCTCTGCTGCCAGTCGCAGGCCAGGATGTGGATCAGCGCGTCGCCGTCCACCACCCGCCCGGCGCTGTCGGTGAAGGTCACCCGGTCGCCGTCGCCATCGAACGCGATACCGAGCGTGGCACCGCTCTCGCGCACCCGCGCGGCGAGGGCTTCGGGATGGGTGGAACCGACGCCGCGATTGATGTTGAGCCCGTCGGGCGCGATCCCGATGGCGTCGACCCGCGCGCCCAGTTCGGTGAACACGCGCGGGCCGATCTGGTAGTTGGCCCCGTGCGCGCAGTCCAGCGCCAGATGCCAGCCTTCCAGGGTGAAATCCAGCGGCACCGTGGACTTGCAGAACTCGGCATAGCGCGTGGCGGCGTCGGCAATGCGCAGCGCCTTGCCGAGGGTTTCCGAGGGCACGGTGGAAAACGGCGCGTCCAGCTCGGCTTCGATCGCAAGCTCGGTGGCATCGTCGAGCTTTTCGCCGCGCTCGGAAAAGAACTTGATGCCGTTGTCGTGGTGCGGGTTGTGCGAAGCACTGATGACGATGCCGGCGTCGGCGCGCAGCGAGTGGGTGAGGTAGGCCACGCCGGGCGTCGGCATCGGCCCGAGCAGCCGCACGTCGGCACCGGCCGCCACCAGGCCCGCCTGCAGCGCCGATTCGAACATGTAGCCGGAAATCCGCGTGTCCTTGCCGATCACCACCACCGGCCGGCGCCCGTCGCGCGACAGGGCGCGGCCGGCGGCCCATCCGAGCTTGAGCACGAAATCGGCCGAAATGATCCCCTCACCGACGCGACCGCGAATGCCGTCGGTACCGAAATGGCGGCGCTCTCCCATCGCGGCGCGCCTCAGGACGCCGCTGCGGGTGTCGGCGGGGGTGCCGGCTGGCGCATCAACAGCGCCAGCAGCGAAGCCAGGGTGTCGCGCGACTCGCGCCGGTCGACAATGGCGTCGATGGCACCGTGTTCGAGCAGGAATTCGCTGCGCTGGAAGCCCTGCGGCAGGGTTTCGCGCACGGTTTGTTCGATCACGCGCGGGCCGGCGAAGCCGATCAGGGCGCGCGGTTCGGCCAGGTTGAGGTCGCCCAGCATGCCGAGGCTGGCCGAAACGCCGCCCGTGGTCGGATGGGTCAGGAACGAGACATAGGGCAGGCCCGCTTCGCGCAGGCGCGCCAGCGCGGCGGAGGTCTTGGCCATCTGCATCAGCGAGAACAGGCCCTCCTGCATGCGCGCACCGCCCGTGGCGGAAAAGCACACCAGCGGGCTGCGGTGCGCGAGCGCGTGTTCGGCCGCGCGGGTGAACTTCTCGCCCACCACCGAGCCCATCGATCCGCCCATGTAGCGGAACTCGAAGGCACAGGCCACGAGCGGTCGGCCCTTGAGCTGGCCATGCATGGACACCAGCGCGTCGCGCTCGCCGCTTTGCTTCTGCGCCGCGCGGATGCGGTCCACATAGCGCTTGGAGTCGCGGAAGCGCAGCACGTCCACCGGTTCCAGCCCGGCGTCCAGCTCCTGCGCGGTATCCGGGTCGAACAGGGCCTCGAGCCGGTCGCGCGCGGTGATCGCCATGTGGTGGCCGCACTTGGGACAGACGTACAGGTTGCGCTCCAGCTCCGGCTTGTAGAGCACGGCGGCGCAGCTGTCGCACTTCTCCCACAGCCCTTCCGGCACCGAGCCGGTCTTCTTCGTGCCTTCGGTGCGGATGCGCGCGGGCATCAGTTTCTGGAGCCAACTCATCGGTCGGTGTCGTCGCGAACAAAGTGGCTAGTGTAGTGCCAGCCCGGCGCCGGGCGCATGATGCGCTGCGGCTGCGGTGAATTGCCGAACCAGGCACCCGCGCGCCGTGGCCTCCATCGGCGCGTTTTCGCGTGGTTGCGATATCGGGCGCGGCGCGGAACGCCGGCTGTCCGTCCGACCCTTTCACGGAACGCTTGCCGATGACCCTCCGCCGCCTGTTCGCACTGGCCCTGATCATCGCCTCTCCCTGCGGGGCGGCGCGGATTCCCGACTGCACCCACACCGGCGCGGGCACGCTCTTCGAGGTCGGTCCGGGACAGGCTTACGCCAGCATCGGCGCGGTGCCGTGGGAGGCGCTCAACGCCGGCGACACCGTGCGCATCCACTGGCGCGCGACGCCCTACCGCGAAAAGATCCTGCTGCGTCGCCAGGGCACGGCCGCCCAGCCCATCACGGTGTGCGGCGCGCGCGGGCCGGGCGGCGAGCGGCCGGTGCTCGATGGCGAAAACGCCACCACGCGCGCGACGATGGGCTACCGCGTCGTGGCCACCGAGCCGCGCGGCCTGATCCACGTGAGCTGGGGCACGGGCGATGCCTGGGGCTTCAAGCCGCGCCACCTGCGCATCCAGGGCCTGCACCTCCGCCACGCCTTCCACGAGTATGCGTTCAGCGCCAGCGACGGCAGTACCCAGACCTACTCGGCCAACGCCGCCGGCATCTTCGTCGAGCGCGGCGAGCACGTCGTGGTGAGCGACGTGGTGCTGGAAGGCAACGGCAACGGATTTTTCGTCGCCTCGGGAGATTCGGAGGAAATGCTCTCGCGCGACGTCCGCATCGAGTTCTCCGAGCTTTACGGCAACGGCACCGTCAGCGTGACCAACGACCGCCACCACAACCTCTACACCGAGGCGGTGGGCATGACGATCCAGTTCAACCGCTTCGGCCCGCTGCGCGCCGGCTCGTCCGGCGGCAACCTCAAGGACCGCTCCACCGGCACCGTGGTGCGCTACAACCTCATCGACGGCGGCGCGCGCAGCATCGATCTGGTGGAAGCGCAGGAAAGCTGGCCGATGGTGCAGGCGCTGCCCGAATACCGGCGCAGCTTCGTCTACGGCAACCTCATCGTCAGCGACCCGGAAGGACCGGGCAATCTGGTGCACTACGGCGGCGACAGCGGCTGCTACGTCAACGGCCAGGCCGATCCCGCCCTCGCCTGCTACCGCAAGGGCACGCTGCATTTTTTCCACAACACCGTTGTCGTGCGCGCCGACCAGTCCACGCGCTGGCGCAGCATCCTGTTCGACGTTTCCACCAACGACGAACGCGTGGACGCGCGCAACAACCTGGTGTTCCTGCGCGCCTGGACGCCGGGCGCGGTGCCGACGAACCTGTCCTGGATGCACCAGTACGGGCTGCTCGACCTGGGCACGAACTGGGCCTCGCCCACGCTGACCCCGTGGCGCGACAACACCACGCCACAGGGCGCGATTTCCGGCCTCGGGAGCGTGCTGACCAACGCCGCCAACGCGCCGGGCTTCGTCGACGAGGCGGGCACGGACTTCAGACTCGCGTTCAGCAGCGATGCGGTGGACGCAGGCATGGCCCTGCATCCCGAGGTGATCGCGCAGGCGCACACCGTGAATGCGCAGTACCTGGCCCACGCCGCCGGCCAGCCGCGGCCCGACGACGGCGCGCCGGATCCGGGCGCGTTCGAGTACGACGGCGGCCTGTTCGCCGATGGCTTCGAGGTGTTTTCGCCGTGACCTTCGCTCATCGCTCCACCGCCATCGCGCTGATCCTGGTCGCCCTGCCCTGCGCGGCGGCCGGCCCGGGTCCGGTCGGGCACGACAACGGCCAGCACCACGCCTGCACCGGGTTCCTCGCCTCCCAGCCGGCCGTGATCTGCGTGCGCGCCGGCGCGGCGGCGGGCGGCAGCGGATCGGCCGCCGCGCCGCTGGCGACGATCTCCGCCGCGATCGCGGGCGCCAAGGCCGGCGACATCGTGCAGGTGGCGGCGGGGACGTATTCCGAGAACGTCGCGCTCGGCGGCTTTGGCGCGCCCAGCGGCACGCACCTGACCCTGCTGGGCGGATTCAGCGCCGATTTTTCGGCACGCGATGCCGACCAGCACGCTTCCCGCATCGACGGCGGCCTCACCAATCCCGCGGTGCAGCTGCATCTGGATTCGAACCAGACCACCGTGCTCGATGGCTTCATCCTCACCCGCGGACGCGGCCTGGGCAGCAGCTGGGCCGACGGCAGCGGCCACGGCGGCGGTGTCCACGCCGCGCTCGATGGCAACGGCGCGATCGTCATCTCGCACAATCTCATCCACGGCAACTTCAGCAACCAGCACGCCAGCGCCGATTCGCGCGGCGGCGGCATCCACGCCCACACGCAGGATTGGGGCGGTGCCACCGGCTCGATCCGCATCGAACACAACACCGTGCGCGACAACCAGGCCGGCAAGGGCGCGGGCATCCACGTGTCCGGGCGGCACGCCGAGCTGCGCCACAATCTGGTGGAGAACAACACCGGGCACCACGACCACGGCGGCGGAATCTATGTCGCAGCCAACGCGCTGCTGGCCGACAGCATCGTGCGCGGCAACGCGATCGGTGCCACCCAGGGCTATGGCTGGGGCGGCGGCGTACTGGTGGCGGGCACCGACGCCGAGCTGCGCGGCAACCTCATCACCGGAAACTACGCCCCGACCGCCGGCTCCGGGGTGTTCTGGGACGAGGGCGCGACCGGCACGATGCGCAACGACCTCCTTCACCACAACCTGTGCCCGAACGGCAGCCGTTCGGCCGCGGCAATCTACATCGACGGCGGGCCGGGCGGGCCGTCGCAGGTGAACATCGAGAGTATTACCGTGGCCGATCACCTCTGCCCCGGCACGGTGCCCGACGGCGCCGCCGTGGTGGTCGAGGACGGCTCTCAGGTCACGGTTCGAAACGCGATCTTCCGCGGCAACAGCCGCGACTTCGCCACGCTCTCAGGCGGCAGCTTCGCCATCGTCTGGTCGATCACGCAGGAGCCGGGCACAGGCAACTTCCAGGCCGATCCCCTGTTCGCCGACGCCGGCGGCGGCGACTACCGACTGCGCTCGGCCGCCGGACGCTTCACGCCCGCAGGCTGGGTCATGGATGCGGTGACCAGCCCGGCCATCGACGCCGGCGATCCGGCATCCGACCACGCGCTGGAAACCCAGCCCAACGGCGGGCGCATCAACCTCGGTGCCCATGGAAACACGGTCTGGGCGAGCCGCAGCCCCGGCAGCGACCGGCTCTTCGGCGATGGATTCGAGTCCCAGGCAGCGCTGGAGTCGACAGCCCCGCAGGGCGGAACCCGCGCGGCGGATTCCGCCGTTGTCGCGCTCATGGCGGAAACGCCTGCGACGATTCCGCCCTACCCGGGAATCAGCCGCCCCGGCGTGCTTTCAGCGGGGAGCAGCTCCATCGCCATCACCACCGCATCCTCGCGCCCCTTGTGCGCCGGGTAGTAGCCGGGACGGCGGCCGATCTCGTTGAAGCCGATGGATTCATACAAATGCACGGCGGCGAGGTTTGACGGGCGCACTTCCAGGAATATCCGCTCCACCCGGTGCCAGCGCGCCGCGTCGATGAGGCGCGCGATCAGGTGGCGGCCGTGGCCGCGACCCTGATGCCGCGGCGCGATGCAGACGTTGAGGATGTGCGCTTCGCCCGCACCCGTCGACAGCACACCGTGGCCGATGATCTTGCCATCACGCTCCAGCACCCAGCAGCCGTGCCCGGCCAGCAGGCACTCGCGGAAGATGCCCTGGGTCCAGGGAAACTCGTAGGCCGCCAGCTCGTTCTGCATCACCGTTTCCAGATCGGTGGTGCGCATCGCCCGCAGGGTGGTGGCGCAGGACGGGACGACGATCATCGGACCGCCTCGCGCAGCTGCCGCCGCAAGCGGCGCAGCTGCGGCCAGGCGATGCGCTTTTCCAGCGCGTCGCGCAGACGCGCGAGGGCGGGCAGGCGCAGCGCGCCGCGCGCCGCGTCCACGCCAAAGGCCAGCATCGGAATGCCTTCGGGCGGCGCGCCGCCGGATACCCACTGCACCTGCGCGACGGTGAGTCCGAGGCTGGCGAGCAGGTCATCCAGCAGCCGCGCATCCGGCCCCGGCGCGGGCCAGGCGCCGCTGCCCGCGACGCAAAGCCTGATCGTGCGTTCCGCGGGTGGATCGACGGCACCACGCGCGGCTGCGCGAGCCGGGGTTTCGCTGCCGGCGCGCGGCGCAGGAACCGGTGCCCCGGGCCGGACGGCGTCGCGCCGGACCATCGGCACCAAGCCCAGCGCCTCCAGATGCGCACGCTGCAGCGCGCCGAACCGGCTGCCGTCCTTGCTGCCTGCCACCGCCGCTCCCTCGCCCATCATGCGCCCACCTATCGCATCCGCACCGCATCATTGCCCGCTGCGGCGCGACGCGCGCGTTCGGCGAGATCGGCGATGAACTCGCCGTGGATCTGATCCAGCGCCTGGCCGTAGGCGCGCACCGAATCGGCCACCCGGTCACCGGCGGCCGGAAGCTGGCGGTGGTACTCGCCGATCACCCACGGGCGTCCGCCGCCGGGCGGCTCGGCGCGCAGCACGAGGCTGACCGCCACCTCCCAGCCCGTGTCCGTGCGTACCCGGTCGAGCCGCGCGATGCGCCCGTGCACGCGCAGCACCTCCAGCCGCGTCGGCAGCCGGTCGGTAACCACCCGCGCGATGCCCGAGGCCCGCAGGTCCGCCACCAGCCGGCGCTGCAGCAGGCGCACGGGCGGGTCGATCCAGAGCTGGTAGTGGTAGGCGCGCAGCCGATCGGCCTGCGCATCGAGCGTGTAGATCAGCGCCTGATCGGAATACAGGCCGTCGGCGGTAAAGGTTTCCACCACGATCGGCAGTTCGACCAGCGGTGCGTCCAGGCGCTCGCGCGGCACCGGTTCGGGCAACCGGTACCAGGTGGTTTCCGGGGCGCTGGGCACGCCGGCGCAGCCAGCCAGCAGCGCGGCAAGAAGGAGGACCAGCGGGATGCAGCGATTCATTTCTCCTCCCCCTCATCGGCCTTGGGGCTGAACAGCAGGCGGTTCGGGTTGCGCCGGATCTCGCGGGCGAATTCGTCGAAATTGCGGCTGGAGGAATCCAGGTGGTGCGCCACCGAATCCATGCGCTGGGCAAGCGTCCCCACGACGCGCTCCAGATCCGTCACCACCTGCCGGATGTCGGGCCGGTTTTCCGCGAGCGCCGCGTTGAGTCCGGTGACCAGTTCGCGGGTTTGCGCGTGGGTCTCGCGCAGATCGGCGGCCAGGCTGCGCAAGTCGGCGAGGGTGCCGCCGATGGCTTGCCGATTGTCCTCCCCGACCAGGGCGTTGACCTGATCGGCGGCATGGTTGAGGCGCGCCAGCAGCGCCTGGGTCTCGGTCACCAGCGGCGGCAGGCCGGTGTCGATGGAGCCGGAAATCGATTCCACCCGGGTTGCCAGGGTCTCGGCCAGCGGACGCAGCCGGTCGCGGGTCAGGATGGTGAGCTCGTCGGCCAGCTCGTTCATGGCGGCGAACACGTCGCCCCCGGTTTCGCTCGCCAGCTCCGCGCCCGATGCGAGCATCACGGCGCTCTGGCCGCCGCGGATGGCGATGCGCACGTCGGCCAGGAGCCCGCTGGCCTGGAGCTGGGCCACGCTGTCCTCGGGAATCGGCCAGTCGCTGCGCAGCGCCAGTTCGACCCGGTAGCGCAGCACGGCGGCGCGCTCGGGCACGATGTCGGCCACCTGCCCGATGCGAAATCCCTGGTACAGCACCGGCGCGCCGAAGCGCAGGCCGGTGACGTTGTCGAAATGGGCGTGGTAGCGCGTGCTGGCACCGCGGCTGCCGGTGATGGCCATGAGGGTGGACAGCAGCAGTGCGAACGCCACCACCACGGCCAGGCCGATCAAGGTGTAGTTGGCGGTATCGCGCCTCATCGCCGCGCCGCCCAACGCTTCTGGTACGGGTTCATCACGCTTCCTCCTCGGTCAGCCGGCGCAGGTAGGCATCCACGTCCACCTCCACTTCGCGCGGGCGGCGGTTGAGCAGGTCCTGGATGCGCTCATTGTCGCTGGCCCGCACCTGGGCCATGGTTCCGGTCATCAGTACGCGTCCGTGGTCGAGCACGGTAATGGTATCGGCAATCTTGAACGCCGACTCCAGCTCGTGGGTGACCACGACGATGGTCATGCGCATGGCGTCGCGCAGTTGCAGGATCAGTTCGTCCAGCTCGGCGGAAACCACCGGGTCGAGCCCGGCGGAGGGCTCGTCGAAGAACATCAGGCGCGGGTCCATCACGATGGCGCGGGCCAGCGCGGCGCGCTTGACCATGCCACCGGAAAGCTGGCTGGGCATGAGATCCTGGAAACCGCCGAGGTTGACCACTTCCAGCTTCAGCCGGCTCATGATGCGGATGGTGTTTTCGTCAAGCCGGGTGTGCTCGCGCAGCGGCAGGGCAACGTTGTCGCCCACCGTCATCGAGGTGAACAGCGCGCCACCCTGGAAGCTGACGCCGATCCTGCGCCGCAGCGCGAGAAGCTCGCGCGCGCCGGCCCGCGCCAGGTCCGTGCCGAGCAGCCGCACCGCACCGGCGCGCGGCTTCTGCAATCCGATCAGGTGCCGCAGGAGCGTGCTCTTGCCCGAGCCCGAGCCGCCCATCACCACCCGGATCTCGCCCGGCGCCACGGAAAAATCCACCCCGTGCAGCACCTGCCGGCGCCCGTACCAGGCGTCGAGGCCGCGGACGTCGATGATGGGCTCCGCCGACGCGGGAATCGGGAGTGGGGAGTCGGGAATCGTCATGGCGCGCGCCCATCGGCCCCAGTCGCGCAAACAGCGGGGGCATCTGGCTCCCTGCACGCGCGATGCGCCTCGCAAGCCCCGCCCACTCCCGATTCCCCTTTCCCCATTTCCGCCCTCACCGATTCAAAAAAAACGAAAACAGCATGTCGGCCAGCACCAGGGCGCTGATCGACAGCACCACGGCGCGGGTGGTGGCGCGGCCGACGCCTTCGGCACCGCCGCTGACCGAGAAACCCACGCTGGTGCCGATGAGGGCGATCAGCAGGCCGAACACCACGCTCTTGGAAAGCCCTTCCCACACGTCGCGCGGGGTCATGAGTTCGAGCGTCTGGCCCAGGTAGCCGGACAGGCTCAGATCCAGCGGGCCCATCGAGTACAGGCCGGCGCCGAGGATGGCCACGGCATCGGCCAGGATCGTCAGTACCGGCAGCATCACCAGCATCGCCAGCAGCGCCGGCGCGACCAGATAGCGCACCGGATCCACCCCGATCACGGCGAGCGCGTCCACCTCCTGCGACACCACCATCGAACCCAGTCGTGCGGCCAGCGCCGAGCCGCTGCGCCCCGCCACCACGATGCCGGTGATCAGCGCGCCGAACTCGCGCACGATCGACTTGGTGGAGGCCACCACCACCTGACTCTGCGCGCCGAACTCCGCCAGTGCGGCGATGAACTGGATGCCCAGCATCACGCCCACCGTCATCGCGAGCAGGCAGACGATGGGAATGGCGTCCACGCCGATCTGGCGCATCTGCTCCAGCACCATGCGCGGGCGCACCGGCTGGCCCACGCGCCAGCCCAGGACCAGGAACCAGAGCGACTCGAACAGGAGGCTGGTGCCATAGCCGATCTCCGACACCACCGTGACGGTGCGCCTGCCGATGCGTTCGAGACCGGCGAAGATCGCTTCCACGGCTCAGTCCGCCGCCCCCGTGCGGATGGTGAACACGCGGTCCAGCCGCGCCAGCTTCAGCACCGCCAGCACCGGCGCGCTGACGTTCACCAGCTCGAACGGCTGGCCGCGTCCGCGCGCGTTCTGGAATCCTTCCACCAGCGCCGCGATGCCGGAAGAATCGATGTAGCTGACCTGGGCCAGGTCCACCGCCACGCGCGGCGCGCGCTCGAGCGCGCCGAGCACCTCGCGCCGCACCTGCGCCGACCACGACAGGTCCACCTCGCCGCCGAGCACCACGACGGCGCAGTCGCCGTCGATCCGGGTATCGCACTGGCTCATCGGGTTTCCTCCTCTGGCAGCAGGTGCTTGACCATGCGAAGACGGTTGCCGCAGCGCCCCTCGCGCGGCTCCAGCGACCAGTCATCCATCAGGCTGTCGATCAGGTTGAGCCCCAGCCCGCCGGGTCGGCACTCGGACAGATCGCGCGGCACCAGCGTGCCATCTTCGACGCAGGGAGCGCTGTCGAGCAGCTCGAACACCAGGTCGTCGCCCTCGCGCGTCAGGTTCAGCTGGATCAGCGCGTCGGCACCGCCGGCGTGTCCGTGCCGGATGATATTGGTGCAGGCCTCGTCCACCGCCAGCACCAGCGCCTGACGCAGCGCGACATCCACGCCGGCGCGCGCGAGCGCCGCGGCCAGGGCGTGGCGCACGGCGGCCATTTCACTCGCCTGGGCCGGGAAGCTGCGTTCCAGCAGCAGGGTTTCGGAGCAGGGCGGGTCGCCGCTGATCAGCATCAGGGTGATGTCGTCGGTGACCCGCAGCCCGCGCAGGTGGCGCGCCAGCGCGCGCAGGCGCGCCTCGGGCACCAGATCGCCCAGCCCCTGCAGCAGCGCCTGCACCCGCTCCACGCCGAGCGGAACGCCATCGGCATCGCGCACGTCGGTGACGCCATCGGAGTAGAGGTACAGGCTGGCATCGGCGAGCTGTGTGCGCTGCTCGGGGAATACCATCCGGCGCAGGATTCCCAGCGGCGGGCCCTCGGCCTCGAACACCTCTGCCGAGCCGTCGGACGCCACGCGCACCAGCGGCGGGAAGCCGGCGTTGGCCCACACCGCCTCGCGCGTGGCGGGGTCGTAGTGGCCGGCCGCGGCGCACACGAACATGCCCGGCGCGATCGCCTCGCCCAGCTCGTCGTTGACCCGCGCCAGCCAGTCGCCCGGGCGCAGCCCTTCCTTGCCGGCCCAGCGCAACAGGCTGGCGCAGCGCACCATCAGGAAGGCCGCGTCCAGGCCCTTGCCCGCCACGTCGCCCACGGTGAACGCGATGCGCCCGTCCGGCAGGTCGAAGAAATCGTAGAAGTCCCCGGAAATCTCCTGCGCCGCCAGGTTCAGCGCGCGCAGCGGATAGCTGCCGCGCCGACGCCGCGGCAGCATCGAGCGCTGCAACCGCCGGGCCATGCCCAGCTCGCGCCGGATGCGCTGCTGTTCCACCAGTTCGCCAGCCATGCGCGCAGTGTTGAGCGCCAGCGCCATCGGGGCAGCCAGCAGCCGCAGCGCGTCCAGGTCCGCCTCCTCGAACAGCGCGTCGCCGCGCTTGTTGATGGCCTCGATCGCACCGATCACGCCCTGTGCGGTCACCAGCGGCGCGCACAGCACGCTGCGGGTGCGAAATCCGGTGCCGGTATCGATACTGGTGGCGAAATCCGGGTCGGCGTAGGCGTCGCGCACCATCTGCGACTGGTTTCGCGCGACCGTCCGCCCGACGATGCCCTGACCCACCGGAATACGCAGGCCGAGGATGTCCACCGGCCCCTGGCAGGCGCGGCACTCCAGCGTCTGTCCATCCTCGGACAGCAGGAACACGCTGACCGCCTCGGCGTCGAGATAGCGCGCCACGAAACCTGCCGAATCACGCAAGGTGCGCGTGAGGTCCACCGATACCGCAAGCTGCTGGCTGACCTCGGCCAGCAGGGTCAGCAATCCGTTCCGCGCCGTGGTCGCGGTGGTGGTGGTCATCCCGGCGTGACGGGTGGCTGCCGATTGCGCCGCAGCCGACCCCAGACCCAGCCGAGCGGCCCGGACAGCAGGTAGATCGTCGAAGCGGCGAACAGCACCCGCGCCGTGTCGATGGCCAGCAGCACCAGCAGCCCGAGCGCCAGCAGCACCGTCATGAAGGGGACGCGCCCGGCGAACGGCAGGCTCTTGAAGCTGAAGTAGCGCACCCGGCTCACCATGAGCAGGCCGGTGACGACGGTGATGCCCAGCGCGATCCAGCGCACTTGGCCGCCGCTCATGTTCATGCGGTTGTCCAGGGTCCAGATGAACGACATCATCACCGCCGCCGCGGCCGGACTGGCCAGACCGATGAACCAGCGCTTGTCCACCACGCCGACCTGGGTATTGAAGCGCGCCAGCCGCAGCGCCGCGCAAGCGGCATAGAGAAAGGCCGCCGACCAGCCGATCTTGCCTGCGATCGGGCCATCGAACTGCAGCTCCGACAGCGCCCAGTGATACATCACCAGTGCCGGCGCCATGCCGAAGCTGATCAGATCCGACAGCGAGTCGTACTGGACGCCGAAATCGCTCTGGGTGCCGGTGAGTCGCGCGATGCGCCCGTCCAGCCCGTCCAGGACCGCCGCCACGAACACCGCGATGCAGGCGTCCGTGAAGCGTCCCTGCGAGGCGGCGATGATCGCGTAAAAGCCGGCGAACAGCGCACCGGAGGTGAACAGGTTCGGCAAGAGATAGATGCCGCGCGGACGCGGCTTGGCGGCGGGGGCCGGGGTTTCCATGTGGCATCCTGCGGGTATCCGGGTCCAGTGTAGCGCGAGCCCGCGGCCGCGCGCGGCCACGACGGTGCACCGCATCGCCCGCGTTTGGTGCACACTGCGCACCGGGGAATCCGCCAGATCCAGGAGCCACACCATCATGCGCATCACCCACATCCTCGTCACCCTGGCCCTCGCGGGCGCGTGGTTGACCGCCGGTGCCAGCGACGTCTATCGCTGGGTCGATGAAAAAGGCGTCTCCCACTATTCCGACAAGCCGCCGGCGGATGGCAAGTTCGAGCGCGTCAACGTCCGCGCCGGCGGTGCCAGCGCCATCGCCACGCCGGACCCGGCCGCCGCCGAGCAGGAGCCGGCCAAGGAGGATCCGGCGATCGCACGGGCCGAACGCTGCAAATCCGCGCGCGCCAACCTCGCGGCGCTGCGCTCCAACCTCGAAGTGAGCATCGAGGACAACGGCAAGACCCGCGCGCTGAGCGAAAGCGAGCGCCTGGAGTACGCCGACCGCAACGAACGCGCCATCGCGCTCGACTGCGACGCGCCCTGAGGCACCCGCGGCCCGCTCCGTCGCCATGCGAAACGCGCTGATCGGTGCCGTTGTCGTGCTTGCGTTGCTGGCCGCCGCGGCGGCGTGGCTTTGGCGCTACCAGCCGGAGCGCCTGCCGGCGGAATGGCGGCGCCAGAATCCGCATTCGCGCGAGTATTCGCCCGCGGTCTACCGCTGGCGCGACGAGGCCGGTCAGGTACACCTGACCGACACCCCGCCGCCCGACCGCCCCTACGAAACCGTGCGCATCGACCCTCGCCAGAACGTCGTTCCGACGACCCTGCCGCCGCCCGGCACCACGCGCTGAGGCGGCAGGCAGCGGCGCGAAGCGGAAGCGGCGCGAAGCGTGCCGGCACGCTACAATCCGACGTTTGCCTTCACCGTCGGAACCCGGCCATGCGCCTGTCGCAATTTCACCTCAATACCTCCCGCGAAACCCCGGCTGACGCCGAGATCGTCAGCCACCAGCTGATGCTGCGCACCGGCATGATCCGCAAGCTCGCGGCCGGCATCTACACCTGGAGCCCGCTCGGCCTGCGGGTGCTGCGGCGGGTGGAGGCGGTGGTGCGCGAAGAAATGGACCGCGCCGGCGCGATCGAGATGCTGATGCCCTCGGTGCAGCCGCGCGAGCTGTGGGAAGAAACCGGGCGCTGGGAGAAGTTCGGCGGCCAGCTGCTCAAGATCCGCGACCGCAAGGAGACCGAGTATTGCTACGGCCCCACGCACGAGGAGGTCATCACCGACTTCGCGCGCAACGAGCTGCAGTCCTACAAGCAGCTGCCGGTCAACTTCTACCAGATCCAGACCAAGTTCCGCGACGAGATCCGCCCGCGCTTCGGGGTCATGCGGGCGCGCGAGTTCCTGATGAAGGACGCCTATTCCTTCCACCTGTCGCCCGAATGCCTGGAACGCGGCTACCAGACGATGCACGCGGCCTATACCCGCATCTTCACCCGCCTGGGCCTGAAGTTCCGCGCGGTGAAGGCCGATTCGGGCGCGATCGGCGGCGACGCCTCGCAGGAGTTCCACGTGCTGGCCGATTCGGGCGAGGACGCCATCGCCTTTTCCGACGCCTCCGCCTACGCCGCCAACCTGGAAGCGGCCGAAGCGCTGGCACCGGCGGCACCGCGCGCCGCGGCGGCCGAGGCGATGCGCGAGGTGGCGACGCCGACGCAAAAGACCTGCGAGGACGTGGCCGCGCTGATGGGCATCGCGCTGGCGCGCACGGTGAAGTCGCTCGCACTCATGACGCCGGACGGCTTCGTGCTGGCACTGGTGCGCGGCGACCACACCGTCAACGAGATCAAGCTCGCCAAGGCACCGGGCCTGGGCGAAAGCCGTTTCGCCACCGAGGCGGAGATCGCCGACTATCTGGGCAGCGAACCGGGTTTTCTCGGACCGGTCGATCCGAAGAAGCCGATCACGGTGGTCGCAGACCGCACGGTCGCGGCGATGGCGGATTTCGTGGTCGGGGCCAATCGCGCCGGATTCCACCTCGCCGGCGTCAACTGGGGCCGCGACCTGCCCGAACCGACCCACGTCGCCGATATCCGCAGCGTGGTCGAAGGCGATCCTTCGCCCGATGGCCAGGGCACACTGAGCATCGCGCGCGGCATCGAGGTCGGCCACGTATTCCAGCTCGGGCAGAAATATGCCGAAGCGATGGATTGCACGGTGCTGGCGGAAAACGGCAAGGCGCAGACCGTGTGGATGGGCTGCTATGGCATTGGCGTCTCGCGCATCGTCGCCGCCGCGATCGAGCAGAACCACGACGCCGCCGGGATTGTCTGGCCCGAGCCGATGGCACCGTGGAAAGTGGCGGTATGCATCATCAATCCGAAAAAGGACGAGAGCGTCGCCGAAGCGGCCGAGGCGCTGTATCGGCAGCTCACGCGCGCCGGACTGGACGCGGTGCTCGATGATCGCGGGCTGCGCCCCGGTCCGATGTTCGCCGACATCGAGCTGATCGGTATCCCGCATCGCATCGTGGTTTCAGAGCGCGGCCTGGCGGCGGGCACGTTCGAATATCGCGCCCGCGACGCCAGCGAGAGTGAAACGCTGGACCGCGCCGCCCTGCTCGCACGCCTGGCGGTGGCCTGACGGCCCGAGGGACAGGCCGCGTTCGGGAAATTCCCGCGCGGCGCGACAGCCGGCCGCGCCGACGGAGAATCAGCGGCCGTCGCGCTGGAGCAGACGCGAAATCGCGCCCCCCATGCGCCGCACGAAAGTGCCGGGCGACGCGCTGGCCGCCATCAGCGAGACCACGCGCTTCTCGTCTTCCTGCAGCTGCGTCGCCAGCTTGGCTTCCCACTCGCGCCGGACCTGATCGCGCTGAACCTGGCTCTGAAGCTGGCGGCGCACGTCGGCACCCACCTTCTCGCGTCCGAAGTGCGGGTTTTCACGCAGCAGGTAGCGGCCCAGCGCATCGAAGGTGTCCTCGGTCAGGGCATCGGCCGTCATACTGCGCTGCAGCGTACCGAAGGCCTCGACGTTGGAAAGGGTCAGCTTGAGCTGCCCGGATTCGAGCGTGGCAATCCCGTGCACCTTCACGGGAATCCGGCCGCGCGCCTGGAAGCGTCCGGATACCGCGTCGCCGTTGGCATTCTTGGTCACGTCGTGCAGGCCGGCCAGCTGGTGGTTCTGCAGCAGTCCATTCACCAGCCGCACCTTGCTGGGCGTATCGGCCACCACCAGCGTGCTTTCTTCCGGCGAAACCTGCGCCGCGAACGAAAACTCGATTTCCACCTGCGTGGCGGCGGGCGTCACGCGGCACTCGAACGGCGCCTCGCCGAACGCCACGGCGTCGCCATATCCGGCGATCGGATAGACCAGGCGGATGCGGCGGCGCGCGGCGCTCAGGGTGGCGGCGAGACGGGTCAGGTATTCCCCGAAGCGCTCGACCGCGGGCTTGAGCTGATCTTCCCACGCCGCCACGCGCTCGCGCTGCACGACAACCGCAGCCCCATCGCCAGCGCCGACGCTGTGCAGGCGCGCGGCTTCCTTCTCCAATTCGTCCAGCAGTCCCATGTCACCCTCCGTGCCTGCGCAGTGCGTGGTTTGCCGCGCAACAGTCATGGCGCACGCTACCGCGCCGCACAGGCGGCGGCAAGCCGCATCGCCCCTCCTTGCACCGATCCGAGGTCACGGAAGCAGCGCTGCGGCGGCGCGGGCGGCAGCGGAGAAACACAAGGCACGAAACAACGCTTTTGCCCGCGCGCCCCCCGTGCACGGTGTCGCGAACTGCCTTCGGGTCCACTGCCGGATCAATGACCGCATACCGCGTGCCGCGACCTTGCCGGATTTTGCCGTCGCAATTTCCCGCTTGTCAGCGGTATTGGACAGGATTATCCTTGGGCTTATCCCACGGTTGGGTAATAATGCCGGCGGGATTCCGCTATGCGTACCGCGCATCCCGTTATCCAGAGAGGAACCCCATGAGCATCGATTTCTCGTCCATGACGCCCAAGGCACTGCAGAAGCTGATCGCCGAAGCCACCCGCGAGCAGAAGCGCAAGAAGAAGCGCGCGCCGATTGCCCAGGTGCGCGCCAAGCTGACGCGCACCGCCCGGACCGAAGGCTATACCATTGCCGAACTGTTCGGCGGCGCGGCACCGGCCGCGACGGCCGCCACCAAGACACCGCGCCGCAGGGCGACGAAGTTGACCACGACCCGCAAGGTGGCTCCGAAGTACCGCAATCCGGCCAATCACGAACAGACCTGGACCGGGCGCGGCAAGGCACCGCTGTGGTTCAACGCGCTGATCGAGTCGGGCAAGACCCGCGAAGAGCTGCTTATTCCCGTGCAGGCAGGCTGAAACCACGCAAATCACGAAAACCCCCGCCGCGGCGGGGGTTTTTCGTTTCCGCCCGGAGCCGCATCCGGATCAAAGATTGTGCCGCGCCGGAGCAAGGACGTTGCCGATCAACATGCCGCCGACCAGCGCCACCAGGATCGTGCCAAGCTGCACCGCGGTATCCAGACCCAGCGCCACCTGCTGCTCGAATATCGAGCTGAGGCCGCGGAAGCCGACGCTTCCGGGCACCATCAGGATGATGCCCGGCACCCGGATCAGCGCGCCGGGGCGATTCATGCGGCGGGCGTAAAGGTTGCTGAGCACGGTAATCACCACGCTGGCCACGAACACCGCGGCACTGCCCGGCAGCCACAGCCCGACGATTCGCGTGGTGAGGTATCCCGTGATCGCGGAAAGCATCACCAGGGCATAATCCCGGCGTGCGGCCTTGAACAGCACCGCGAACGCCCACGCCGCCGCGAGCAGCGCCGGCCATTCGGTCCACGCCGGCACCACCGCCACGTCGCGGTAGTCCATCGGCGTCCAGTGCAGCAGGAGCGCGATCTGGGAAGCCACCATGCTGCCGAAGGCCAGCTTGAGCAAGGTCGTCACCGCGCCGGCAAAACGCGCCGTGCCCGAGACCAGCTGCTGGCTGGTCAGTTCGGATACGGCGTTGGTCAGCGCCATTCCCGGCAGCAGCACGATCAGCGCCGCCACGATGACGGTCTTGAGCGAAAGCGGAACGACGCAGGTCGCGACGGCGGCCGCCAGCAGCGTGACGAAAATGCCGGCCAGCAACTCCATCGCCTCGCTCCACCGCGGGCGCCCGGCACCGAACAGGAAGGCCAGACCCACCAGCAGGCCGATCACGCCGGCAACGGCCACGTCCGCCACGCTCGCGCGCAACAGCGTGGCCACGGCGGCGGAGATCACGCCGAAACTCAGCGTGGTTGCAATGGCATCGCCCCGCGGGGCCGGGCGATCAAGTGCATGCAGGGCCTTCACCGCGCCCGAAACATCGAGCTCGCCGCGCAGCGTGCGTTCGGCGATCGCGTCGGTTTCGCACAGCTTTCGCAGGTCCAGGTCGCCCGGTGCCAGGCGGATCACGTGGGTGCTGTTTGAAAAGGTGTCCGGTTGGCTGGCATCGGACAGCGACAGGATCAGGCCGGTGGGATTGGCCCAGGGCGCGCAGCGCAGCCCCAAGCGCGCCGCCACGCCGCTGATCGCCCCTTCCAGGCGCTGCGCGGTGGTGCCATAGGTGTGCAGCCGGGTGGCCAACTCGACCACGAAGTGGACGCGGTCGGCATAGGGGTGGTGGGTCATCGGGGGAGCAGCCGACGCAGGACAGGTTGCGACGGCGCGCAGTATGCGCACGATGCGTCAACTTTGCGTGAATCGCATCCGCACGCGGGCGCAACGGCGGAGGCGGTTGCGCAGCGCGCGCGGCCGGCGCTGCCCGATAATGCCCGGATGCATATCGGCCCAGGCGAAGCCTTCTCCCTGCTGAGCGCGGCGGCCTGGGCCGTCGGCGTGATCCTGTACCGCAAGCTGGTCGAGCGCCTGCCGGCGCTCACGCTCAATTTCTCCAAGAACGCGCTGGTCCTGCTGATGCTGCTGCCGCTGCCCTGGCTGCTGCACGGCAGTACGCTCCCCGCCTTCGATGTGCGCGACGTGGCGCTGAGCCTGGGCAGCGGATTCCTCGGCATCGCCGCCGCCGACACGCTCTACTTCGTCGCGCTCGCGCGCCTGGGTGCCGGGCGCATGGGCGTCATCGGCAACGCCTACAGCCCGCTGGTGATCGTGCTGTCCGTGCTGTTCCTCGGCGAACGGCTGGGACCATGGCAAGTGGCGGGATTCGCGCTGGTGATGGCGGGCGTCGCGGTGATCGCGCGCCGGCGCGAACCGGCATCGGTGGTCGTCGGCGAGCCGGTGCCGCCGCCGGAACCCGCTCCGCCCCCGGTCGATCCCGCGCCGCGTTCGCACCTTGCCGCGGTGGCGCTGGGAGTCGCGTCGATCTGCCTGATGGCGGTCGCCATCGTCATGATCAAACCGGTGCTTGAGGCCCGCCCGCTGGGCTGGGTAACCCTGCTGCGCCTGGTCGGCGCGCTTGCCGGACTGGTGCTGATCGCCGCGCTGCGCGGACAGCTGGGCCTGCTCTCGCCGCGCGGACGGCGGGTGGACTGGAAGCTCCTGGTCGCGGCGGCCTTCGTCGGACAGTGTCTGTCGATGGTGCTGTGGCTGGCCGGCTACAAATACGCCCCGGCTGCGATCGCGGCGATCCTCAACGAGACCGCCTCGATCTTCATCGTGCTGCTGGCCTGGTGGTGGCTGCGCGAACCGCTCGGTCGCCAGGGCGTGCTGGGCGTGGCGCTGACGATTTCAGGCGTGGTGCTGATGCTGGCGGCATGAGCCGGCGCCGGCCGCTCCAGGCTCAATAGAAGAGGTTCACCACCACCAGCACCACGACCAGGTGCATCGCCGTCAGCGGCAGCCCGACCCGCATCCAGTCGCGCGTTCGATAGCCGCCCGGGCCGGCCACCATCGCCAGCACCGGGTTCGAGGTGCTGATGAGGTTGTTGGATGCGGCCAGCGCCATCGTCAGGGCGAACGCCAGCGGCGCGCCGCCCGCCGAGATCGCCACGTTGATCGCGATCGGCACCATGATCGCGGTGGCTCCGACGTGACCCACCACCAGCCCCAGCAGCACCGTGGAAACCGCCAGCAGCGCCTGCAGTGCGATCGGAGGCAGGCCGCCGACGCGCTCGAGCACGGTCTGCGCCAGCCAGGCCGCCAGGCCGGAGGATTCCACCGCCCAACCCATCGGGATCAGGCCCGCCATCAGGAACACCGTTTTCCAGTTGATCGAGCGGTAGGCCTCGTCCATGTTGAGCACGCCCGAGAGCACCATCGCCATCGCCCCGGCCATCAGTGCCACCGGCACCGCGATCTGATGGCTGAGCGCGAGCAGCAGCGCGATTGCGAAGATGGTCATGGCGACCCACAGCTTGTGCGGGCGCTGCTCGTCCTTGGGCACATCGGTGACAACCACGAAATCGCGCTTGGCCGCCGCTTTGGACAGGTCGCGCCAGACGCTGTGGAACACCAGCATGTCGCCGGCGCGCAGCGGCATGCGGCGATGGTCGTCGCGGTGCACCTTGCCGTCGCGATACACCGCCAGCACGCTGATCCCGAAGCGGCGGCGCAGCTGCAGATCGGCCACGGCATGGTCGATGAAGCTGGAGGTCGGCGGGATCACCGCTTCGGAAATTCCGGCCCGGCTCGGGTTGAAAAGATCGCCGAAGTGGCGCAGCCGCGTCTGCATCCGCAGCAGGTTGGCCTGCGCATAGTCGGCCACGCGCTCGCGCGGGCCCATCACGCCGAGCACGCTGCCGACCCAGATCATCTGATCGGCGGGCGGTGCCAGGCGCGATTCGTTGCCGGATTTCAACGCCAGCAGCAGCGGCGCGCCGCGCTGGGATTCGGCCTCGCCGATCGACATGCCCACCAGCGGGCTCTCGGCGGTCACGGTCAGCTCGAACACGTCGCCGCTCAGGCCGTAGGTGTTGGCGAAATAGCTCTCGGTGCGCGCCGGCGTCACGCCCTTGTCGGCAAGGCCGCCCAGCATCTTTTTCCCGAACAGCCGGAAGTAGAGCAGGCCACCGGCCAGCAGCACGATGCCGACCGGCGTAGGCGCGAACATCGGCAGGGCTTCCAGCGTCGCCACGCCCGAGGGCAGGTTGTGGTTGGCCTGGGCGAGCAGGTCGTTGAGCATGATCTGCGGCGAGTTGCCGACCATGGTCAGGGTGCCGCCCAGCATGATGCACATCGCCAGCGGCATCAGCAGGCGCGACACCGCCACGCCGCTGCGCGCGGAAAGCCGCGAGGCCACCGGCAGGAACAGCGCCATCACCGAAGGGTTCTGCATGGTGGCGGAAATCAGCCCGGCGGTGGCGCTGCTGTAGAAGATGAGTCGCTCCTCCACGCCCTTGGAGCGGCGCAGCAGCCAGATCGCGGCGCGGTTCATCAGCCCGGTGCGATCGAGTCCGGCACCCAGCACCATGGTCGCGATGATGCTCACTACCGCGCTGCCGGCGAAGCCGTCGAAAATCTGCTCGGAGGGGACCAGGCCGGTCAGGCCCAGCAGCATCAGCACCAGCATCGCGGTCACATCCGGGCGCAGCTTCTCCCAGACGAACATCACCATGGTGAATCCGACCAGCACCAGCACCAGCACCATGTCGGTGGTCAGGGTCAGGCTGCTTTCCGCCAGATCCGGATCCATTGCTCAGGCCGATTCGCCGCAGGCGTCATGCGGGTGCGAGGACATCAGGGCTCCTCGCGCCTGAGATACAGCAGATCCCAAACTCCGTGCCCGAGGCGCAGGCCGCGCGCCTCGAAATGGGTTTCCGGCCGCCAGCTCGGCCGCGCGAACCAGTCGCGCGGCCCGGCGCGGTTCTCGAACGCAGGTTCGGCATCGAGCACGTCCCACATGTGTTCGGCGTAGGGCTCCCAATCGGTGGCCAGGTGCAGCAGCCCGCCCGGCGCGAGCTTGCGCGCCAGCAGGCGCGCGAAGGCGGGCTGGATCAGGCGGCGCTTGCCGTGGCGCTTCTTGTGCCAGGGATCGGGGAAGTAGATGCGCACCTCGGCCAGCGAAGCATCGGCGATGTCGCGCTCGAGCACCTCGACCGCATCGTGGTTGTAGACGCGCACGTTGCCCGCACCGTCGGCCGCCAGCGCGTTGAGCAGGCGACCCACGCCAGGACGGTGGACCTCGATCCCGATGAAGTCACGCTGCGGCTCGTTGCCTGCGGCAAAACGCAGCGCCTCGCCGTTGCCGAAACCGATTTCCAGCACCCGGTCGGCGCGGCGGCCGAAGACCGCGTCGAAGTCGCGCGGCGTGCCGGCCGGCTCCAGGCCATAGTGCGCCCAGTGCTCGGCAAAGGCGCGCTCCTGCGCCGGGGTCAGTCGGCCCTGGCGCAGCACATAGCTGCGGATCGGGCGCGGCGCGCCCGCGACGGGGCTGGATTCAGGCGTGTGCGCGGAAGACATGCTCCGATTATCGCCCTGTTTGCCGCCGCGGCGCAGCCGCCGGCCCGGATCGCAGGCGCACCCTGCCCGCCGCGTTCACGCAGACCCGTCGGGAACACGCGCGCCGTTGCCGCATCGGGCACGGCTGGCTATGATCGACAGCCGCGCGGGTGTAGCTCAATGGCAGAGCTGTAGCTTCCCAAGCTACTGACGAGGGTTCGATTCCCTTCACCCGCTCCACTCCATGAATCCGGAGACTTCCAGGATAGTCCAAGGTGGTTTTTAAGTCGTTGTTCCGCAATGATTTTTCCGCCTCCGATCTTCCAGCGTGGTCCACTGCAATCCGCCGACAGCCAGGGCTTTTAAGTCCACTTTTAAGTCCATTTTGCGGGTCGTGCGGCTTCCGGATTGTTGATGGAGGGCTGCGGCTGAGATGAACAGCATCTGCTACCTGACGCGTTCAGGAGCAAGAGCATGGCACTCTCAGACTTGGTGGTCAGGCAAGCCAAGGCCACCGGAAAGGCGTACACCCTCCCCGACATCGACGGCCTCAGCCTCGCCGTCACGCCCACGGGCAACAAGAGCTGGCACTTCCGCTACTATTGGCTGGGCAAGCAAAAGCGGATGTCGCTGGGCAACTACCCGGAGTTGTCCCTGCGTGATGCGCGCACGCTGCGCGACGAAGCACGCGCACTGGTAGCCAAGGACATCAACCCACATGTCCATCGCAAGCAGAAGCACGCCGCGGTCAAGCTCGCCGGCGAAAACACGTTCGAGGCGATCTACAAGAAGTGGCTGGCCCACCGCGAACTGAGCCTCAAAAAGGGTCGGCAGACCACGCTCTCGATCCTGCCGCGCGTCTTCGCCAAGGACGTGTTGCCAGCGCTGGGCAAGCGCTCGATCTACGACATCAAGCGGCCCGACCTGCTGGAAGTCATCGCCAAGATCGAAAAGCGCAAGGCGCTCTCCGTGGCCGAGAAGGTTCGCACGTGGTTCAACCAGTTGTTCCGCTACGCGCTGGTGATCGTGCCGGGCCTGGAGCAAAACCCAGCATCCGACCTCGACGTCGTGGCGGTCCCGCTGCCGCCGGTCAATCACAACCCGTTGGCGAAGTGGCGCTTCAGCCACCAGAACTGCAAGGGGCAGGCATGGACTGGGTTGACTGCCCTCCATTTCTACGCTCAAATATGAACGCTTATTACAAAAAAGCTCATATTTGAGGCTATAAATGGTGTCTTCTTCCGAGCAAAAGCGCTCTGGCGCGCAGGTGGCGATGCCGCAGCCTGTCGCGCGTGTGCTGCGCCGCCTGGGTCAGGACATCTCGGCAGCGCGGCGCATGCGCCGCCTGAGCCAGGAAGACCTGGCGCAGCGCATCGGCACGTCCTTGAGCACCGTCAGGCGCATGGAAGATGGCTATCCCGGGACCGCGCTGCACACCTTCCTGCGCGCGCTGCACGTGCTGGGCCGGCTCGATGACCTGGCCCAGGCGATGACCCTCGAGAACGATGCGCTCGGCATGGAACTGGTGCGGGAGCAGCTGCCGCGGCGGGTACGCACCTCTGCCGGCAGGAAGCGGCAGGCAGCACCCGTCGTTGACAAAGGCGATGCGCCCGCGCCTGCCGATGATCTGGAGGGCTTCTGATGGCAGCGCCTCGGCCCACACAACGTTCGGACCTCGAAGTCCACCTGGGGGCGAGCGGCTTGGTCGTGGGGCACCTGCATCTTGGCAGCGGCCGGCGCAGCGCGTTCAGCTACGACGACGGCTGGCTGCAGGATGCCAGATTCTTCACGCTGTCGCCCGATCTCCAGCCGGTGGCCGGCGTGCAGCATCCCCGTCAGGTGTTCTTCCTCGCGCTGGAGGAGCGAATCGACATGTGCCGCCCCTGGTGGAACTGGAGAAGGTGCTCCATGCGGCCCGAGCCCTGGAAGACGGAACGGAAAGCGTGCGGGACCTGCGCTACCTGCTGGGGCAAGGCACCTCGCTGGGTGGTGCCAGACCGAAGTCCACGGTGCGCGATACCGATGGACGCCTGGCGGTCGGCAAATTTCCCAGCCAGGCGGATCGGCGCGACGTGATCCGGGGCGAAGTGCTGGCCATGCAACTGGCGGACAAGGCCGGCATCCGCGTGGCGCCGGCGCGCGTGGAAGTGATCGGCGGCACGGCGGTCGCCGTCATCCGGCGTTTCGACCGCACCGACGACGGCGCTCGCATCCCCTACGTGTCGGCCGCAACGATGCTCCAGTCCAATGGCCGCGATGCGATCCATGCCTACACCGAACTGGTGGATGTGCTGCTTCAGTCGGGTGCCGATCCGATCGCCGACATCCATGAGCTGTGGCGGCGGCTGGTCTTCAATTTCCTGATCTGCAATACCGACGACCACCTGCGTAACACCGGCTTCCTGTACGACGCGCGCCAGCGCGGCTGGCGCCTGTCGCCGGCCTTCGACCTGAACCCGATGCCGGGCGACCGTCGCGAGAGCAAGACCTGGCTGACCGAGGACACAGGCGTCATCGACAGCCAGGACATGCTGATGGCCGCGGCGCAGTATTTCAGGCTGGCTGCGACTCAGGCTGACGCGATCTGGGGCGAGGTGGCCCAGGCTGTGGCAGGCTGGCGCGCAGTGGCCCTAGACTTGGGCATGCGCGGCATCGACCTGCTGGACTTCGAGCCGGCGTTCGTCGAATCGACCACGCCCTGACGCCATCGGCAGGAAATGCCGCTACGGCCGAGAATCGTCCTGGACTGTTGTGACCAACGCCGCGCATAGCCAGCGATAGCCGATGCGTTCCTGTTCCAGCCGCAGTTGTGGCCGGATTCGATCCTCGCGCAAGTCGTCGTAGAGAGCGGCTTCCTCATCGACCAGTCGAGACAAGGGCAACCTATGGCGTTTGCCTAGGGGCTCCTCACCCCACTGAAGTTCGTGGGCCATCAACGTAGAGTGGTCCATCAGGAACGAAGCGGCTAGCGGGAAATACTTGCGCAGGCTGTCCAGAATGGCAAAGCCATGGGTATCGATGTCGCCCCAGTAGTGCAGAGAGGCGCGATGCAGCCAGTTGGCTCGGGCGAGCGCTCCCCAACCATAGCCAGCACCGAACACGACGATGGCACTGGAGACCGGTGGGAACGCCAGGAAGTTAACTTCGTTTTCGGTGATGAAGACACGCTGCGCAGGCAGGGCAAGCGTGGCGAAGCTGTCCCCATCCAGGGTGATGTCGGTCAGGCCGGTGCAGCCGGGAAGCTGGGGCAGTTGCGGATCGAGCAAGCGCAGGCGGATGCGAACGGGCTTGCCGAGAAAGCCGTAGCGCCGGGCAAACCCCGCCATCCCGGCCGCAGCATGGTCGATGGCTTCAGTCGGCAAAGCCAGGTCCAGCCACTGAGCCAGCGTACCGCGATGGGCTTCTATGAACTTGCTGTCCACGCCCGGCGCGTCGACCTGCCGAAGATAGACGCCTGGGCGCGGATGGGCCTGCACCCAAGCCACCACGGCCAGCAGGCGCGGCCAGTGTTCGGCCAGTGCCAAGGTCTGCAACGGTGATCTGTGCAGCCACGGCAGCAGTGCGGGTTGCGCTTCGGCAGTTTGCTGCCAGAGCGCCTGGAACCGGTGGGCATCCCCGGTCTTGCCGATCATCGCCAGTGCGTCTTCCAGCGTATCGATCCAGAGCGTGTCCGGCAGGCGCTGCCGCCCCTGTACCCGGTGCGTCCACTCGCGCCACTCAATGCGCACGCGTGGCATGGCGCTGACGTCGCGCACCCAGCCGCGCACGGCATCGAAAAGGTTGCTGAGGTCGGCGGCGGACGGCGACTTCAGCGACAGCCGCAACGGCCAGCCCAGCGTGCCGTCGCCGACCAAGGCACGCAGCAACTCGCCGCGCTGCCACAGCCGTTCGATCTGCGCGCGAAGGTCGGCGGGCTGGCTCCATGTCATACAGCGCCTCCCGTGGTGGCGGCCTTCTGTGCCCGGTATTCCTCGATACTCAGGCTGCGCAGCCGCGACTCACGGCCGCCTTCGTTGTGCACGAAGCCGACGCTGGACACGTAGGGCTCGATGATATGGATCTTCTGCAGCGGCGTGATGATCAGCAGTTGCAGGTTGAGCTGGCGGAACAGTTCCAGCCCATACTGGGCCGATTCATCCGAGCCGCGCCCGAAGGCTTCGTCGATCACGACAAAACGGAACGAGCGAGAGCGCACCGCCCCCCATTCCAGGCCGAACTGGTAGGCCAGGCTGGCGGCCAGCACGGTATAGGCCAGCTTCTCCTTCTGCCCGCCGGACTTGCCGCCGGAGTCGGGGTAGTGTTCGTGCTCGGCATCGTCCTCGCGCCAGCGCTCGCTGGCGGAAAACAGGAAGCCGTTGCGCACGTCGGTCACCTTCTGCATCCAGCGCCGGTCGATCTCGGCCAGTCCCTCACGCCCCCGGAAGCGGTCGATGATGGCTTTGACCTGCAGAAACTTGGTCTCGGAATACTGTTCGTCTTCCGAGCCGCTCAGCGCGCCTTCGGTGCAGGCACGCAGATCCTGCAGGAAGTCGCGGATCTCCGCATCGGGGCTGGGTTGCGCCAGCAACCGGATGTAGCGTCCGGGGTTGTAGTCGATCACCTGCAAGGATTGGTTGATGACATCGACCCGCTCCTTGATCGTTTCCCGCTCGCGCGCGAGTTGGGCGTTGAAGTTGGCGATCTCGTTGATGGTATTGACGTTGAGCAGTTCCTTGAAACGCGCTTCGAAGCGCGGCAGGTCGTCATGCTGCAAATCCTTCATCAAGCGCTCGAACTCGGGCAGCGCGGCCAGGCTGATGTCGATCTCGGCGGTCTCTGCCTTGAAGGCCTCCTTGAAACCGCGCATGGCGTTGATGATGCGTTCGGTCAGGCGTGAGAGACGCTTGTCTTCGGCATCGATGCGCGCCTGCAAGCCATTGCGCACGTCCTGTTCGCGGTTGTCGCAGGACTCCACCGTGAGCTGGTGGTCGCCCAGGACTTCGGCGCGCCAGCCCTCAAGAGATTGCAGCAACATGTCGTCGAGTGCGGCTTGCGTCTGGATTTCGAGAGCCTGCGCATGCTGTGACTGGGCAGTTTCGTGTTTGCTGCGGATTTCTCCGCGTTTGCCTTGTGCCTGGCCAAGATCGCCTTCGATTTCCTTCAGGCGTGCAACGACCTGCGCCAGTTGGCTTTCCAGTTCCCGCAGGGTATCGGAGGCCGCCTTGAGGCGGTCGCGTTCCTCGGTCAGCCGGGCAATCTCGCGTGCCGGTGCCTGCCAGTCGATCTCGCTGTAGCGGGTGAAGACTTCGAGCTTGGCCAAGGCCTCCAGTTGCCCCTGGCATTGCCCGCGCAATCGCTGTGTGTTGGCAATGCGCAGACCGATGTCGTCCAGTCGCTGCTCCAGCCCCTTCCGTTCGTCGCGCAAGGTGCGCAGCTTGTCGGCGTTGCTCCAGCCCAGCACGTAGCGGCTGCGGTCGTCGATGCGGCGGCGGTCGTCCTTTTCGTGGCGTCCGCTCGGGTCCTTGATCTGTCCGGCGCGGGTGATGGCGCGGGTCTCGCGGCGGAACTGCTCGGTGTTGTCGCAGCAGGCCAGGTCGAAGCGGTGGTGCAGTTCGCGTTCCAGCCAGTCGTAGTGCGGCGTGTCGGGCTTGATGAGCAGCTTGCGCACCAGCGACTGGGGGTGCAGGCTGACGGCCTGCGTGGACTTGCGCGCACGCACGTGGAAGTACACCAGGCGCGTGCCAAGGTGCTGGCGTTCCACCCAATCGGCCACGTCCTTGTAGTGCGCATCCGGCACCAGCAGGGACAGGCCGAAGCCATGCAGCAGGCGTTCGGCCGCGCCCTCCCAGTCGCGTTCGTCCTCGCGCACCTGGATCAGTTCACCGGCGAAGGGCAGGTCTTCCTCGGCGATGGACAGGGCGGCGCACAATGCCGCGCGGATGCGCACTTGGGCCGCGTCGATATTGCTCTTGCGACGCGCAAGGCTGTCGATCTCGTCGCTGAGCGCTTTGTGTTCTTCCTGACCCCGCCGCAGCGCATAGCCATCTTCATTGATCTGCGTATCGTGGTCCGCAATGTTTGCGCGCAGCGCTTCGGCTTGTTCTCCGATGGTGGATCTTTGTGTCATGAAAGCAGCTTCGTCTCCCGGCGCTGCTTCGCCAATGCGATTCAATAGCGTGGTGTACGCGTCGGCTTTCTCCTGCCGCTGCTGTTTTTCGGCCTCCTGCTGCTGAATGGCGGCAGCGAGTTGTTGCAGCCGGTCGCCGCCGTTCTCGCGCAGTGCACCTTCGAGCTTCCCCTGCTCGATTCGGGCGTTGTCTCGTTGCGCTCCCAATTGCTTGATGCGGGCATCCCAGCGCGTCGCATCCTGAGTCAACAATTCCAGGCGCCTCTCCAGCAGTGCTGCCTTCAAGCCGGCGAAGTACGGGCGTAATGCATCGCGTCCTTCGCGCAGTTCCTGGATCTCGGCGGCGATTTGCCCGTGGCGAAGGCCATCCTCCACCAGCGGAGTCAACAACTCGATCTGGCGCTTGGCCTTGAGCACCGACTGGTGGGCGCGGTCGAGGTCATCGAAATGGCCGAGCAGTGCCTCGATGCGGCCCCCCACGTCGAACGGTTCGAGCATGTGGCTGCGCACGAAATCGGTCAGATTGCCAACCGATTTCATGGAAACCGTCTGATGGAACAGTTCCAGTGCCTGCTCGTGCTCGATGCCGAAGCGGCGGCGGAACCAGGCGCCGTAGGGCGGGAAGCTGTCGTTCAGTTCGCAACCCATCGCGCGTAACTTCTTGCGCAGGCCGTTGATGTCGCTGCCGAATCCGGAAAAGTGCTCGGTGATGGACAGTTCCCGCTCTACAGCCACGAACAAGCGCGCAGGCTGGCCCTGTGGTTCGCGAAACCAGAAGACTTGCGCCAGTGTGACCGCCTGGCCGTAGCCTTCGTTGCGGAATACACCCAGGATCACGCTGTAGCTGGTGTTGTCGCGTAGCGCCACCGGGCGGGCGCTGCCGGTGGTCTCAACGCGCTCGCTCTTGTAGTGGCCCAGCACGTAGGACCGCAGTGATCGCTCACGCGTCTCGGCGCCCGCAGCCTTGTTGTAGGCGATGCGTTGCGCCGGCACCAGCAGCGTGGTGACGGCATCGACCAGGGTGGATTTGCCCGAACCGATGTCGCCAGTCAACAGGCCGTTGCGCCCATCGAGTTCATAGCGCCAGACACGCCGGTCGAATGTGCCCCAGTTCAGGACTTCCAGCCGCTGCAGGCGAAAGCCGACGCGGCTGTCGTCGGCCACGAAATCGAGCTCCTGTGGTGAAAAATCGCTCATCTGCCGGCCTCCTTGTCGCGATCGGCACCTGACAATGCGGTGCGATAGCCCTCCAGGCGCGCATCGAAGTCGGCCAGCCACTGTGCATCGACGAACGCCTTGAGGATGCGCCGCACCTCGTAGCGAGGTGCCTGCTGAGCTGCGCCGGCAGCGGGCTTGAGCTTGCGCAGATAACCCAGTTCCACCACCTTGGTGATGGTCGAATCCACTTGGTCGATGAGGCGCGCCTCGTTGGTGCCGTCCGGCAGGAACACGCGCATCAATTCGGCGATCTCCTCGCGCGACAGCACCAGCCGGGTATCGCCGCCGCTGGCGTCGGATTCGGCCATGCGCTTGCGCAGCAAGGCCAGCATCAGGCTGACCGGGTAGGACAGCGGCCGTCGCGCGATCAGGCGTGGCGGACGGGGTGTGGCGTCCGCATGCTCCGGCTCCGGCTGACTTTTGAGGAAGGCGTAACCCTCGGCTTCGTCCAGTACCAGATCCAGCAACAGCACCGCCGCCTGCTCCCGCACCCGCGCTTGCAGGCTCAGCAGGCTGGCCCACAGGCGCTCGTCGTCCTGACGGTACAACACGCCTTTGAGCAAATGCACCATCAGTTGCGAGAGTTCCGCGACAACGGGCGGGCGGGACTCGGTACTGCCTTCTGGATCATCCTGGTGCATGTCGTTCATGGCTCTTCGCTCTATCCGTCGCAGCTTGCATTCAACGCGCAAAAATAACGCGGGGCATTCGCGCCCGCCGTCGTACCGTTGAGCCATCGCTGTCCTGCATGGCCCATTCGACGATCTCCTGCACATCGTCATCCACCGTGGCCCTGAGGCCATCCAGCCCGCGGCTGCCCGCGTGCGCCAGTTCCAGCCAGGTCACCAGCTCGGCCAATCCCTGTTGCAGCGGCTGCGTCTCCAGCAACGCGCGCAAGCTGATCTGCGACTGCTGCCGCAATGCCTGCCGCAGGGCCTGACGCAGGCGGGTCTTGTCCACGACGTGCTGGTCGAACAGGCGTGCGGTGTCGATGTCGTTGTCACCGTCCTCAAGGACCAGTTCCGCCAGGCGTGGCTTGGCATGAAGCGCGAACAAGGGGCGTTCCTGCGGCAAGGCGATGTCCGCGCCCATCTCGTCGAGGCGTATTACGTCGCCGGCCGGAGGCATGTCGCGCAAGGCCAGCGCCTTGGTTTCGATGCCGTGCAAGAGTTCGAGGATGCGGCGGTTTTCCTGGAAGGCCCGGTCATCCAGGAAGCGGCGCAGTTGTTGCGACAACTGCGCTACCGTGCGTTGGGTATGTTCGCCCGCTTCCAGCCAATCGTGGTGCACCCGGCGGGTGCGCGGCTCGGGATTGAGCGCAACCACGGCGGGCAGGCCGAGGATCTGGTCGAGCCGTGCGGACAGTTCTTCCTGGCGACGGCTGGACATCAGGAAGTCCCAGAATGCACGGAAGCTGCGCCCCTGGTCGGAATCCCCGATGGCGTCGCGCTCGCCCATGACCTCGTCGAGCAGCGCCCCCTTGCTCCCGTCCCACAACGCGATCTTCTCGCGGACGCTGCGGTCGAGTTGGCGGAAGTTGTGTTCCACCTGGCGAAAATCGCTCAGCAGTTCGCGCGCCAACTGCTGGAATTGCAGGAAGCGATCCTTGATGGCCGTGTCATCCATGAGCGGCACATCGCCGGACAGGACGCGGCCAATCTCGGCGTCGATCTCATCGCGCTTGCGGCGCAGTTCCTCCAGGCGCTTGGCTGGATCGGCCTCGCTTCCGGTGCTGATCTGCTCCAGCAGCGCGAACAAGGTCAGCAGGCGCGATTCGGTACCGACGAAAGGCCGTTCGGTCAGCGACACCAGCCAGGCGATGGCCTTTTCCGTGGCAGGGGTGAGATCGAACTGGGCCTCGTCGGTGCCGGGCTTGTAGAATTTGCGCAGCCAGCCCTTGTCCGGCGCGCACCAGTCATTCAGGTAGTCGGTTGCGGCTTTCGGATACGCATCGGCACCGAGCTGTTCGCGCAGGGCAAACAACTCGTCTTCCAGCATTTCGGCCAGATCTGCTTCGCTCGTCAGCCGCACGTTCGGTGCAACGAACACCCGGTACAGGAAGCTTGCTACCAATGGCGCATGTGGCGAGGCCAGCAGTCGCCATGCAGGATGCCGATCGCGGTATGTCGTGAGGGTGAGGTGGTCCAGTGCCATGATGGGCTGCCTATTCGAGCCGTTCGTTCACGACGACGTCTCGATCCGAATTTACGGATCGGCTCGCCCAGCAAGCGCGATTCAAGGCAGCATGGTCACTCATGCGAAACCGCCTCCAGGTAAGGACGCATTACATTTGCGACCCGACAGACCTCGGCATGGCGCCATAGGTCATCGGCTGAAGCCTTGCGTGTCCTCCAGGCAGCCTTCAGCGCCTCAATGGCCACGTCCAGGCCGATCTGGTTGCGGTGCTTGAAGCAGTCCGCCACGGTTTTTGCGGCACTGTAGATCCGCAGTCTGGCGCCGTCGCGTTCGTGCTCATCAATGCCCGAGGCATAGGCATCACCCGCCATCTGCACCATCTTGATCGGCGGGTTCCCGATACGTGGGGTGTGGCTGCCGCGAGGCATGGCAATCCAAACCTGGCGAGACAGTTGCGTGGTCAGTTCGTGGAACTGGAGTGCCGTCAGCAAGCAGAACACGGCTTTGGGAACCTTGACTGCGATAGTCGCAAGGTCCTCGTGCTCGGACATGGGGTTGCCTGGCAAACGGTAGAGGCCGCGCCCGACACGCTCCAACTGCCCGGAAGTGGACAAACGTGTCAGCACCACCCGCGGCGCGCCGATGGTGTCCAAGTCGCTGGTGCGCAGGAAGCCCTGCTTGTGGAGCAGGGCAAGAGCGCGCTGGGCATGTGAGGATCTTTCCATCGCCCCAAAGATGTTCCTTGATTTCGTTGACTTTATACATCAAACGATAGAATGAAACTCGTCTGCCTGGAGCGCACGTTGATGACTAATCGTGAATGTCAGCAGACAAATGCGGACAGGAGATGGTTGCCGACGCGGTACGCCCGGGACATAAGCTGGCCTAATTCCGTGGCACTAACGGAAGAAACTAGTTATAAATCAATAAATTGTTTGCGGCGTGATGTTCCCTTCGCCCGCTCCACGTCGACGGCACGCGCCGATCAAGCGCCAGCGGCATCCGCCATCCGGTGCAATTCGGTCGCCCGCTCCACCTCGTTCTTCGAGCCCAGGAACACCGGTACGCGCTGGTGGAGCGTCTCCGGCACCACGTCGAGAATGCGCTGGCGGCCGGTGGTGGCGGCACCGCCGGCCTGTTCGACGATGAAGGCCATGGGGTTGGCCTCGTACATGAGGCGCAGCTTGCCGGGCTTGGTCGGATCCTTCATGTCGCGCGGGTAGATGAAGATGCCGCCGCGAGTCAGGATGCGGTGCACGTCGGCCACCATCGACGCCACCCAGCGCATGTTGAAGTCGCGCCCGCGCGGCCCGGTCGTGCCGGCGAGAAGCTCCTCGATGTAGCGGCGCATCGGCGCTTCCCAATGGCGCAGGTTCGACATGTTGATGGCGAACTCGCCGGTGTCCTCGGGAATCGTCAACCGGGTGCCGGTGAGGACGAAGCTGCCCTGTTCACGGTCCAGGGTGAACTGGTAGACGCCCTGCCCGAGGGTGAGCACGAGCACCGTGCTGGAGCCGTACACGGCGTAACCCGCGGCGACCTGTCTGGTGCCCGGCTGCAGGAAGTCCGCCTCGTCGGGATTGGCACCCGGCGGGCAGCGCAATACCGAAAAGATCGTGCCGACCGAGATGTTCACATCGATGTTGGAACTGCCGTCGAGCGGATCGAACACCAGCAGGTATTCGCCCTTGGGGTAGCGGTTCGGGATGGGATGCGGGTGGTCCATTTCCTCGGACGCAAGCCCCGCCAGATGGCCGCCCCATTCATTGGCCTCCAGCAGAATTTCATTGGAAATGACGTCGAGCTTCTTCTGGGTTTCACCCTGCACGTTCTCGGTGCCGGCGGTGCCCAGCACGTCGCCGAGGGCACCGCGACCCACCGCGATGGAAATGCGCTTGCAGGCGCGCGCCACGACTTCGATCAGCAGGCGCAGCTGCGCGTCGATATGGCCCTGGTCGCGCTGGGCTTCGATCAGGAAACGGCTGAGGGAAATACCGGCGGAAGACGCGGGGACGGACGACATGGCGCCTGGGCTCCACGAAAGGGCGGGAGCGCCCATTGTCGCGGTTGCCCGAAGGGGAAGCCAGCCGCGCGGCGGGGAGGCCCGATCCGGGTGATAACCAACGATCGATCAGCGCGGGACGCTGCGCGCCGCGCCGTTGCGGCTATCCTCGCGCGCATGCCGCACGCGCCCTCGCCCGATCCACGCATCGACGCCCGCCCGCCCGCCGTCGCGCTGATGGGCCCGACCGCATCGGGCAAGACCGCGCTGGCGGTCGACTGGGTGGCGCGCTTCGGCCTCGGGATCATCAGCGTCGATTCGGCGCTGGTGTATCGCGGCCTGGATATCGGCAGCGCCAAGCCCGATGCCGCGCTGCTGGCGCGCGCACCGCATCGGCTGATCGATATTCGCGACCCGCACGAAACCTATTCCGCCGCCGAGTTCGCCCGCGACGCGCTGGCCGCGATGCGCGAGCTCCACGCCGCCGGCCGCGTGCCGCTGCTGGCCGGCGGCACCGGCCTCTATTTCCACGCCCTGCTGCACGGCTTGTCCGACATGCCTCCGGCCGATCCCGCGCTGCGCGCGCAGATCGGCGAAGACGCCGCGCGGCGCGGCTGGCCGGCGCTGCACGCGGAGCTGGCGCAGGTCGATCCTCAAGCTGCCGCACGCATCGCGCCGGGCGATCCGCAGCGCATCCAGCGCGCGCTGGAGGTGTACCGCGTCAGCGGCCGGCCGATCAGCCAGTGGCAGGCCGACACCCGTCGCGCGCCGTTTCCTTTCCGCGTGCTCAAGCTGGCCGTGGCACCCGCCGAGCGCGCCACCCTGCACGCGCGCATCGAGGCGCGCTTCGACGCGATGCTGGCCGCCGGATTTCTCGGTGAAGTGCGGCCGTTGGCCGCCGATCCGCGCCTGCACCCCGACCTGCCCGCGATGCGCGCGGTGGGCTACCGGCAGGCGCTGGAGCATCTGGCCGGCGAAACCACGGCAGCGGAGTTTCGCGACCGCGCCATCCACGCCACCCGCCAGCTCGCCAAGCGCCAGCTCACCTGGCTGCGCTCCGAACGCGACGCGCGCTGGTTCGACCCCGAACGCGACGCGGGCGAAGCGGATCAGGCCGTGGCGCAGTTCCTGGGGCACCGATCCACCGCCTCTTCGTAGGAAACCCGCGCTGCGGATGCGGACTCCACTGCTGGATACCGACCCACTCGCCAGGCTCAAACGCGCCGCGCCTCATCCGATCGCCGTCAGCCCGGTGCCAGCGCGGCCGCTGCGGCACCGGCGGCCAGCGATGCCAGCAGCCCGGCGGCCACGCGCTGGCCATAGTCACGGCCGCCGCTGACCACCGCCAGAACGGACTTGGTGCCCAGACTGGCCGCCAGCAGGCCGACCATCAGCCAGCGCCCCTGCGCCGCATCGATCGCGCCGCCCAGTCGCAGGCTGCCGAGGGTGGCGATGGACGCGTGCAGCTCGGCGGCGGCGGCGATCACCGCGGCCGCCATCGCACCGCCGCTCCCGATCCATTGGTTCAGCGCCGCGGCCAGCAGCACCAGACTTCCGACCAGCGCCGCGAAGCCCAGCGCGTGGCTGAAGCGGAACATGCGCGTTTCCGAGGTCGGCGGCGGCACTTCGTCCTCGCGCCCGGCGTGCACGCCCAGCAGGCCACCGGCCAGCAGCACGGCACCGACCGCCGCCAGCACCCCTCGCTGCTCGGCCACCAGCGAGGGCGACAGTGCGCCCAGAACCGGCACGCTCAGGCTCAGCGAAGCCAGGTTGGCCAGCAGCGCCGCCCCCACGGCCGAGCGCATGAGCTGCGGCGACTCTTTGGCGCGCTGGCCGAAACCCAGCACCGCCGCGGTCGAGGAGACGTAGCCGGCAAAGAAGCCCGACACCGCCAGTCCGCGGCGGTTGCCGACCACGCGCAGCGCAACGTGACCGAGTGCGCCAACCGCCATCACCAGCACCACCAAAAGCCACAGCGTGCGCAGGTTGAGCGCCTCGTAGGGGCCGAAGCCGCGATCGGGCAGCAGCGGCAGCACCACCAGCGCCGAGGCCAGCAGGAACAGTCCGTCGAATACCTCGCGCTCGCTCAGCAGCTCGCGGCTGAGCCGATGCAGCGACTTCTTGGCGAACAGCAGAACCGCCATCACCACCGCCAGTCCGGTGGCCATCGCCGGTGAACGCACCGCCAGCGCGCCCAGCAGCGCGGTGGCGACCAGGGCCACCTCGCCGGTCAGGCCGGGATCGTCCTCGTGGGTGGCGTGGTAGGACATCGCCGCCAGCAGCGCCACCGCCGCCAGCGTCACCAGCAGCACGCCGGTGCCGAGCCAGGCCGCAACCGCCGCCGCCAGCGCCACCAGCGCATGGGTACGCAGGCCGGCGGTGGAATGCGTGGCGTGGCCGCGTTCGCGCACCAGACCGATCAGCAGCCCGACGCCCAGCGCGGCGGAAAAGGCAAACAGCAGTTCGGCAGTGGCTTCGATCACGTCCGCTTCCGATGTGGACAAGCGCGCAGTCTGCCACGCGCCGGACTTCGTGACGTCGGCTTCGCGCGCGGAATGGGTCCGGGCCATAGCCTGACGCTCGCCCGTACCCGAACCCGACTTGATTACACCACCGAACCGAGGCCCGTACGCCATGAGAAACGGCAGTTACACAGTTGGTTTGACAGACCCTGCCGGTTTTGCCGCCACGGCCTCGGCCGCTACCGGTCGAATTCCTCCCGCCGACTGCCCCGGCAATCCCCGGCGGCGGGCAGGGCCGCTGCCGGGGGCGCACGCGGCTCGACTGGCGACGGACGGTGAGTGCTTCGGGCTCCGCCTTGCGTACTGGCTGCGTACACCACGATGCGGAGACGACGATGCCCAGGCCGACCCTTTTCCTGCTGCTGGCGCTGCTCCTGCTGGCGGCACCCGCAGGCCACGCCGCGACCTGGTGCGTGCGCAACCACACCGAGCTGCAGCAGGCGCTGACCGCCGCCGCGGCCTCGCCCGAGGACGATGAAATCAAGCTGCACGAAGGCATTTACACCACCTACGCCGGCACCTTCACCTACAGCGCACAGACCACGGGCTGGATGTGGATCACGGGCGGCTGGTACACGGTCGACAACAACGACTGTGCGCAGATGCGCATGGACGCCTCGCGCACGATCCTCGACGGTGCCGGCCAGAACCGCGTACTGCAGATCATCCTGATGCCGCCTGCGGGCACGACGCAGACGGCGCGCCTGGGCGTGATGAACCTGACGATCGCGAACGGCTACGGCGACTCGGCGACGAACCAGCGCGGCGGCGGTATCCAGATGAACTCGTACTCCGATGGCTATACCGAGCTGTGGCTCGACCGCGTCATCGTCGCCAACAGCGACGGCTACTTCGGCGGCGGTGCCGATCTGTACGCCAAGAACGGCTTCGTGCGCGTCGCCAACAGTCTGTTCGACAACAACGACGCCAGCGCATCGGCGTTCGGCCACGCGGCGATCAACGTGGTGGCGACAGCGGCAAGCGTGTCGCCGGCCATCATCATCGCCAACAGCACGTTTGCGCGCGGACGCTGCGCCAGCACCGGCACGCGCGGCTGCGGCGTCGGCGTGGGGCTGCCGGCGGGCGTGCATCTGGCCGTGCTCAACAGCCTGTTCCACGACAACGCGCTATCCGATCTCAACATCGAAGGCATGGCCGTGATCGGTCTGGGCAACGGCAGCGCCGCCGCCGAGTACAGCCTCATCCCCACCCTCAGCGGCAATCTGCCGCTGGCTGCCACCCATGCGTTCACGGGCGATCCGATGTTCGTCGATCCCGCCAACGGCAACTTCCGCCTGCGCGATGCGTCGCCGCTCATCGACCGGGGCCTGGCACCGCTGCCCTACTACCCGCTGGGCGGCAGCGATCTCGACGCTCAGCCGCGGGTCCGCTTCGGCGCGGTGGACCCCGGCCCCTACGAGAACCAGACGCGGGCGTGGCTCTTCATCGATGGCTTTGAACCGTGACCGCCGCGGCGTGAGTGTGGTGCGGAGGCGATGAAGTCTCCCCCAGCGCCGCACGCAGCCAGCCGGCGAACGCTTCCAGGCGCGCGTCCTCGCGTCCACGGCGCTGGCACAGCGCCCAGTGCGCGTCGGTTTCGACGAAGCCCCAGGGCGCGATCAGGCGGCCGGCGGCGAGATCGTCGCGCACCAGCGGCTCGGGCGCGATGGCGATACCCAGGCCGGCGGCGGCGGCTTCCAGCAGGTAGTAGAGGTGGGCGAAGCCCTGACCCATGCTCAATGCAGCGACATCGATGCCGCTGCGCCGTGCCCAGTCCGGCCAGGCCTGCGGGCGCGAGGCGGTGTGGAGGAGCGGGAGTTCCCGCAATGTTGAGGCCGGTGCCCCGGCCAGGCGCGCGGCGTCGGGGTGCTGCGGAGAGAGCACGGGGCCGATGCGCTCGGGCGCAAGCGGATGCACCTGCCAGGAGGCGGGCCAGGGTGGGGCGGCCAGCAGCAGTGCGGCGTCGAGGCCGGAGAGTGCGGCGTCGGGTGCGGTTTGTTGCGGGGAAAGATGCAGGCGCAGGGCAGGCAGCTCGGCCTCCAGCCGCGAAAGCCGCGGAATCATCCAGCGCGCCAGCACGCTGGCCGAACAGCCCAGCACCAGCGGCGCTTGCTCGCCGTCCTGCCGCAGCCGCGCGCAGGCGTCGCGCAGCCGGGAAAAGGCATCACCCGCCGCCTCGGCCAGGCGCTGACCCGCGGCGGTGGCAACCAGGCCGCGACCCTCGCGCCGGAACAGCGCGCAGCCCAGTTCTTCTTCCAGCGTGCGCAGGTGTCGGCTCACCGCGCCGTGGGTGACGTGCAGCTCCTCGGCGGCGCGCACCACGCTGCCCAGCCGCGCCACGGCCTCGAAGGCGCGCAGCGCGTTGAGGGACGGAAGCGGGCGCGAATTCATGTGATCAAACCTGACATGTTGGCCAGATTTTATGCCTTATCGTGGAATCTTGTGTGAAGTAAACTGCGCATCGTCCCGCTTCCGGTCAATCCTTCCATGGCCTTTCCCGATTTCAACGCTTACCCCGATGCGCGCGGCCACTTCGGCCCCTTCGGCGGCAGCTTCGTGGCCGAGACCCTGATGCAGCCGCTGGCCGAACTCACCGCCGCGTGGCAGCGCTATCGGGATGACCCCGAATTCCTGGCCGAACTGGATGCCGACCTGCGCGACTACGTGGGCCGGCCCAGCCCGATCTACTTTGCCCGTCGCCTGAGCGAAAAAGTGGGCGGCGCGCGCATCGTGCTCAAGCGCGAGGACCTCAACCACACCGGCGCGCACAAGATCAACAACACCGTGGGCCAGGCGATGCTGGCCCAGCGCATGGGCAAGACCCGCATCATCGCGGAAACCGGCGCCGGCCAGCACGGCGTCGCCAGCGCCACGGTGGCGGCGCGGCTCGGCCTGGAATGCGTCGTCTACATGGGCGCGACCGACATCGAGCGCCAGAAGATCAACGTCTACCGCATGACCCTGCTCGGTGCCAGGGTGGTGCCGGTGACGAGCGGCTCGCAGACGCTCAAGGATGCGCTGAACGAAGCCATGCGCGACTGGGTGACCAACGTCACCGACACCTTCTACATCATCGGCACCGTCGCCGGCCCGCACCCGTATCCGGCGATGGTGCGCGACTTCAACGCCGTGGTCGGGCGCGAGGCGCGCGCGCAAATGCTGGCGCAGTACGGCCGCCTGCCGGATGCGATCACCGCCTGCGTGGGCGGGGGCAGCAACGCCATCGGCCTGTTCCACGCCTTCCTCAACGATCACGCGGTACGCATCGTCGGCGCGGAAGCGGCCGGCGAAGGCATCGAAACCGGCCGCCATGCCGCTTCGCTCGCGGCCGGCCGGCCGGGCGTGCTGCACGGCAACCGCACCTATCTGCTGTGCGACGACGATGGCCAGATCACCGAAACCCATTCGATTTCCGCCGGCCTGGACTACCCTGGCGTCGGCCCCGAACACAGCTTTCTGAAAGACACGGGCCGGGCCGAATACGTCGGCGTCACCGACGAGGAAGCGCTCGAAGCCTTCCACCTCCTCTGCCGCACCGAGGGCATCCTGCCCGCGCTCGAATCCAGCCACGCCGTGGCGCAGGCGATCAAGCTGGCGCGCGAACTGCCCAGGGACGGCCTGGTGCTGTGCAACCTCTCCGGCCGCGGCGACAAGGACGTTCACACCATCGCGGCGCGCGAGGGGATGGTGCTTTGAATCCGGGATTCGGGATTCGGGATTGGCAAAAACAAAAGATCATGCTCGCCGTCCTTTCCCCGCCCCGATGTCTGTCTGCCCGCGCTTTCCCGAACCCCGAATCCCGAATCACCAATCCCGAATCATGAACCCATGAACCGCATCGATACCCGCTTCGCACAGCTCAAGGCCGCCAACCGCACCGGCCTCATTCCGTTCATCACGGCGGGCGATCCGTCGATCGAGGCGATGGTGCCGGTGATGCACGCGCTGGTCGCGGCCGGCGCGGATGTGATCGAGCTGGGCGTGCCGTTTTCCGACCCCATGGCCGACGGGCCGGTGATCCAGCTGGCTTCCGAACGCGCGCTGGCGCGCGGCGTGGGCACGGCACAGGTGTTCGCCATGGTGCGCGGGTTTCGCCGTGACGATGCGGACACGCCGGTGGTGCTGATGGGCTACCTCAATCCGGTCGAGATCTACGGCATGGCGCGCTACGCCAAGGACGCTGCCGAAGCAGGCGTGGACGGATTGCTGCTGGTGGATCTGCCGCCGGAGGAAGCGGACGAGGCGCACGCTGTGCTGGAATCCGCAGGGCTGCATCCGATCTGTCTGGCCGCGCCGACCAGCGGCGCCGAGCGCTTGGGCCGGCTCATGCAGGCCGGACGCGGCTACCTCTACTACGTGTCCTTCGCCGGCGTGACCGGCGCGGCGCATCTGCAGGTCGATGCAGTGCGCGCGCAGGTGGCGGCGATCAAGGCGCTGGGCGAACTGCCGGTGGCGGTGGGCTTCGGCGTGCGCGACGGTGAATCGGCGCGGCGCATCGGCGAGATCGCCGACGCCGTGGTGATCGGCAGCGCCCTGGTGCAGGCGATGGCCGAAGCGGATTCGCCCGAAGACGCCGCGCGCCGCGCGCACGGTTTCCTCGCCCCGATCCGCGCCGCGCTCGACGCCTGATCCGCACCGCGGCCGGATCAGCTCCAGAGCAGGGCCAGCTCCAGTTCGATCGCATCGAACGGCGGCACGCGCACCGCGTCGTCTTCCGAATGGCTGGCCAGCAGCAGCCAGCGCGCATCCTGCCGCGCGCAGGCTTCCAGCGTGCGCAGCTCCGGATCGACCAGCCACAGGTGCGAGACGCCGGTCTGGGCGTAGATCGGCATCTTGCGCACCCGATCCAGGCGCGCGGTGGCGGGCGAGAGGATTTCGCAGACCCAGTCGGGTGCCTGCTCGAACCAGGCCGCATCGGGCAGCGCGGGCAGCCGCTCGCGCCGCCAGCCGGCGAGGTCGGGCACCAGCACATGGCCCTCGAGGTGGCATTCGGGCTCATCCAGGATCCACCAGCCGCCGGGGCCGCCGCGGCCTTCATCGAACGGCATCATCAGCTTGCCGCCCATGACCGAAGACGAACGCGCATGCTTCGGCGCCGGCCTCGGGTGGCTGTACAGCGTGCCGTCCACGATTTCGCCGACCCGGTTCGGCGGCAGCGCGAGCAGGTCGTCGTAGGTCGCGATTCGGGCGGCGGGCACGGACATGTTTTCTACTCTAGCGCGATGCTGCGCGCCCTGCAGCCAGGCGCTACTGCACCCGGCGGCGCAGCCAGTTGAGCAGGTCGATGCGGGTGATCAGGCCGAGGAAGCGCTCGCCTTCCATCACGATGGCCACATGCCCGCGGTCGAACACCGGCAGCAGGGATTCCACCGGCGCGCTCACGGCGATCTTCTCCAGCTTTTCCACCATCGCGGTGCTGACCGGCTCGCGGAAGCGGTCCTCGTTGCCGTAAACGTGCAGCAGTACGTCGGATTCATCCAGGATGCCGACGATGCGGTCGCCGTCCATCACCGGCAGCTGGCTGACGTCGTACAGCTTCATGCGCTGGTAGGCCACGGTGAGGAGGTCGCCCGGTGCCACCACCACGGTGTCGCGCTGGCTGTAGGGGCGCAGGATCAGGTCGCGCAGGTCGCCGTACTGCTCGCGCTCGATGAAGCCGTTGTCCAGCATCCAGTAGTCGTTGTACATCTTGGAGAGGTACTTGTTGCCGGTGTCGGGCACCAGCGTCACCACGCGCTTGGGCGCGGTCTGCTCGCGGCACCAGCGCAGCGCCGCGGCCAGCAGCGTTCCGGTGGTCGAGCCGCCGAGGACGCCTTCCTTCGCCAGCAGTTCGCGCGCGGTGAGGAAACTTTCCTTGTCCGGGATCGCGTAGGCCTTCTTCACCCGCGAGAAGTCGGAAATCGGCGGCAGGAAGTCCTCGCCGATGCCCTCGACCATCCAGCTCCCCGACTTGGTGCTGAGCACGCCCTCGTTGATGTACTGGGTGAGGATCGAGCCGACCGGATCGGCCAGGATCAGCTGGGTCGCCGGGGAGTGCTCGGCGAAGTAGCGCGACAGGCCGGTCATCGTGCCCGAGGAGCCGCAGCCGAACACGAAGGCGTCGATGCGCCCGTCCATCTGTTCGAGGATTTCCGGGCCGGTGGTTTCGTAGTGCGCGCGCGGGTTGTCGGGGTTGCCGAACTGGTTGATGAAGTACGCGCCCGGGGTTTCGCGCGCGATGCGCTCGGCCATGTCCTGGTAATACTGCGGATGGCCCTTGGCCACGTCCGAGCGGGTCAGCAGCACCTCGGCCCCCATCGCCTTGAGGTTGAAGATCTTCTCGCGGCTCATCTTGTCGGGCACCACCAGGATCAGCCGGTAGCCCTTGGCCTGCGCCACCAGCGCCAGGCCGATGCCGGTGTTGCCGGCGGTGCCTTCGACCAGGGTGTCGCCGGGTTTGATCTTTCCGGCCTGCTCGGCCGCCGCGATCATCGACAGCCCGATGCGATCCTTGATCGAGCCGCCGGGATTGGTGTTTTCCAGCTTCAGGTACAGCTCGCAGCCGTTCGTGTCGAGCCGGTGGGTGCGCAGCATCGGCGTGTGGCCGATCAGGTCGAGGATGCTTTGGTGGACGGTCATGGCAACGCCGCTTGCGGGAGCGGCTCACGGAAGGGAAGCCGGATGATAGGGCATGCGCGCCTGCCGCCGGGACGGATTCAACGCCGTGCCCGGCACGCGCGACGCGTGCTGCGCGCAGGTCCGCGCCGCGCCGCTGAACCATGGCGGGCGCGAGAATCAGGCAGGACCGGGGCTGCCGGCTCAGGCGTCCGGCGTGTCGCTCCAGCCTTCGCCGGTACCGCGGGTGATGACGTCATCACCCGGGGCAATTTCGCCGGCGGCCCAGGGCGGCAGGTCCGCCAGCCTGGCATAGATGGGGGTGAAGTCCGGACGGGTGGCTTCGAACAGCTGCTCGAAGCTGTCGATCACGAAGTAGCCGCGCTGGTAGCTGTCGATGCGGTAGCGGGTGCGCATGATGCGGTCGCGGTCGAACCCGATGCGGTTGGGCGCATCGGATTCGACCGCATACCGGCTCTCCCCTGCGCTGCTCAGGATCCCCGATCCGTAGATGCGCAGCCCCTCACTCCCCCGTATCAACCCGAACTCCACGGTGTACCAGTACAGCCGCGCCAGCTGTGCCAGCGCATCTTCGCCCAGCCCCATCGCCTTGAGGCCGCCGCGCCCGTAGGCGCACATGTAATCGGCAAACACCGGATCCATCAGCAGCGGCACGTGGCCGAACAGATCGTGGAAGAGATCCGGTTCGGTCAGGTAGTCCATCTGCTCGGGCGTGCGGATCCACCAGGTGACGGGGAACTCGCGCGCCGCGAGGTGGCCGAAGAAGTCCACCTCGGGAAGCAACCCCTCCACCGCCACCAGCCGCCATCCGGTGGCACGCTCGAGGTGCAGGTTCAGATCGGAAAAACGCGGGATGCGCGCCTCGTCCATGCGCAGGGCCGCCATGGCGGCGAGGAACTGGTCGCAGGCGCGACCGCGCAGCACCTCGCGCTGGCGCGCGTAGAGCCGGCTCCAGACCGCGTGGTCGGTCGTGCCGTAGTCGCCCCACGGCTGCTCGACCACGCCGGTGGCGTAGATCGGCACGAAGCCCTTGTCGGTGACCTGATGCTCCAGGCGCTGCGGGATCATGGTCGCACTCCAATGCACTGAAGTGCCCAATGTATCGGGCCTTGCGCGCAATCGGCTTGCTTTGTTGCGCACATTCCGGAACTAAATGCACGTTCATTGCGTAGATCGCGCTATTCTTCGAACAATGAGCCATTCGCCCCCCCATCTCGACCGCATCGACCTGACCCTGCTCGCCCTGCTGCAGACCGAAGGCCGGCAGACCAACGCCGAGCTGGCCGAGCGGGTGAACCTGTCGCCTTCGGCCTGCCTGCGGCGGGTGCAGCGGCTGGAACGCGAGGGCGTGATCGCAGGGTTCGGGGCGCGGCTCGATCCGGCACGGATCGGCCTGGGCCTGCAGGCCTTCGTGCGGCTGCAGCTGGAACACCGCGACCGCGAGCGGGTGGAACGCTTCGCCGAGCTGGTGCAGTCCTGGGACGAGGTGGTGTCCTGCCACGCCCTGACCGGCGACATGGACTATCTGCTGCACATCGCGGTCGCGGACCTCGAGCACTTCTCGCGCTTCCTGCTCGACCGCCTGCTGGCGGCCGGACTGGTGGCCGACGTGAACTCCAGCCTGGTGCTGCGCGTGGTCAAGGCCGGCCACGCGCTGCCGCTGACGGCGGCGCGGCCGTGAGCGCGGCCGGCAGCGGTGCGCTGGAGGTGCTGTACCGCGACGAGGCGCTCGCCGTGGTGAACAAGCCGGCCGGGCTGATGGTGCACGACAGCGCGCTGGCGCGCGGCGAAAGCGATTTCGCCGCCGACCGCCTGCGCGAACAGTTCGGACGCCCGATCCACCTCGTCCACCGCCTCGACCGCGCCACCAGCGGCTGCCTGCTGCTGGCCTTCGAGCGCGAAACCGCCGCCGCGCTGGGCCGCCAGTTCATGTCGCGCGAGGTGGAAAAGACCTATCTTGCGGTATGCCGCGGCTGGCCGGCGGAATCGGCCTTCAGCATCGACCATCCGCTCGACGGCGGGCCGGGCAAGCCGCAAAAGAAACCCGCCGTGACGGACGTGCGCGTGCTGGCGCAGGGCGAGCTGGATGAACCGGCCGCCGGCTTTGCCACCTCGCGTTTCGCGCTCGTCGAGTGCCGCCCGCAAACCGGCCGCTTTCGCCAGATCCGGCGGCACCTCAAGCACATCGACCATCACCTCATTGGCGACACCAGCCACGGCGACGGCCGGCGCAACATGGCCTTCCGCCTGCGCGGCGTCCATCGGATGCTGCTGCACGCGCGCGCGCTGGCCTTCGCGCATCCTGCAAGCGGCGCGACGCTGCGCGTGGACGCACCGCTCGATGCGGCTTTCGCCCGCGCGCTGGCGTTCTTCGGCTGGACCCTGCCCGGCGACCCGCGATGAAGCGCGTTCCGGCACAATGGGGGTTTCGGGCGCGCAGGCCGCTGCCGGGGAAGGACACCACCGCGAAATGATCGAGCACACTGACGACGCCGTCGAGCGTATCACCCGGATTCTGGCCGCCGCCGGCGAAGCCAACCCGCTCGATCTCCTGATGCCGCTGGTGCACCAGGATCTGCGCCGCCTCGCGCGCGCCCAGCGCCGGCAGATGGAGCCGGGCGAAACCCTGTCAACCACCGCGCTGGTGCACGAGGCCTACCTGAAGCTGCGCCGCGTCGATTTCCCCGGCCTGGAAGGGCGCGCGCACTTCTTCGCGCTGGTGGCGCGCGCGATGCGCCAGATCCTGATCGACCACGCGCGCTCGCGCCTGTCCGAGGCCATGCGCATGCGCGAGGTCAAGCGCGATCTGGACGAGCGCCCGCACGAGGACGCGGCCGACTTGGCGCGCCTGCTGGAGATCGATTCGGCGCTGGACGAACTGGAGCGCCACCAGCCGCGCCTGGCGCAGGTGGTTCTGTACCGCTGGTTCGCCGGCTACACCCCGCAGGAAACGGCCGACCTCATGGGCATCCACCTGCGCACCGTGACGCGCGACTGGCACAAGGCCCGGGCCTGGCTGATGCTGGCGCTGGAACACCACGGCAGCGCCGATCCCGCCTGAGCGCGATGGGCCTCCTCTTCGTCACCGCCGCAGCGATCTTCAGCGTACTGGTGTCCATCCTGCTCAAGTGGATGCCCCGGCGCGGCATCGACGTGGCGCAGGCGGTGACCTGGAACTACCTGTGCGCCGCCGCCCTGTGCCTGCTGCTGCTCGATCCGCCGCTCGATGCCCTGCGCGCGCCGGCTGCGCCCTGGCCCGCACTGCTGCTGCTCGCCGTCGTGTTGCCCAGCCTGTTCCTGGTGCTGGCAGCCTCGGTGCGCCGCGCCGGCATCGTGCGCACCGATGCGGCCCAGCGCCTGTCGCTGCTGCTCTCGCTGATCGCCGCGTTCACGTTTCTGGGCGAGCGCGCGGGCGCGCAGAAGCTCGCCGGGCTGGCGCTGGGCCTGATCGCGGTCGCGGCCATCGTGGCGCGCCCCGATCCGCGCGCCGCGCGCGGCGACGGCGCGCTGGTACCGCTGCTCACGGTCTGGGTCGGCTTTGCCCTGGTGGACGTGGCGCTCAAGCTGATCGCACGCGCCGGCATCCCGTTCGCCGCCTCGCTGCTGGCTGCTTTCGCGTTCGCCTTCATCGGCATGCTGGCCGTGCAGCTGGTGCGCCACGCGCGCGGCCGCACGCGGCTGCGCTGGAAGAACCTTGCCGCCGGCCTCGCCCTGGGCGCGCTCAACTTCGGCAACATCGTCTGCTACGTACGCGCCCACCAGGCGCTGCCGGAAAGCCCCGCCGTGGTGTTCGCCAGCATGAACATTGGCGTGGTGGTGCTGGGCACCCTCGCCGGCGTGCTGCTGTTCGGCGAAAAGACCGGCCGCTGGAACCGCCTCGGCATCGCGCTGGCGATCGTGGCCATCGCGCTGATCGCGTTCGCGCCGCGCGGGTAAGACCGCGGCAAGGCGGGCGTGTCGACATGTGCATATGCCGGCGCGGCCTGTTGCATCCGTGTGACGCTGCGGCATCCGGGCTAAAATGGGCGGCCCGGCGGGCGATCCCGCCGATCCCCCCTCTTTCAGGAGCAGTTTCGCCATGGCAATCAAGGTTGCGATCAACGGGTACGGCCGCATCGGCCGCAACATCCTGCGCGCGCTGTACGAGTCCGGCCGCACCAACGAGATCCAGGTGGTGGCGATCAACGACCTGGGCGATGCCAACACCAACGCGCACCTGACCCGTCACGATACCGCGCACGGCCGATTCCCCGGCACCGTGGTCGTGGACGGCGGCCACATGGTCGTCAACGGCGACCGCATCCGGGTCTGCGCCGAGCGCGATCCCGCAAAGCTGCCCTGGGGCGAACTGGGCGTGGACGTGGTGCTGGAGTGCACCGGCCTTTTCACCAGCAAGGCCAAGGCTTCGGCGCACCTCGCCGCCGGCGCGAAGAAGGTGATCATCTCCGCCCCCGGCGGCAGCGACGTGGACGCCACCGTGGTGTACGGCGTCAATCACGGCGTGCTCAAGGCCGGCGACACGGTGATCTCCAACGCCTCGTGCACCACCAACTGCCTGGCACCGCTGGCCAAGGTGCTGAACGATTCCGTCGGCATCGCGCACGGCCTGATGACCACCATCCACGCCTACACCAACGACCAGGTGCTGACCGACGTCTACCACTCCGACCTGCGCCGCGCGCGCTCGGCCACGATGAGCCAGATCCCGACCAAGACCGGCGCGGCCGCCGCGGTGGGCCTGGTGCTGCCCGAGCTCAACGGCAAGCTCGACGGCTTCGCGATGCGCGTGCCGACGATCAACGTCTCGGTGGTGGACCTCACCTTCACCGCCAGGCGCGCCACGTCGAAGGAAGAAATCGACGCCGCCGTGAAGGCCGCCAGCGAAGGCGCGCTCAAGGGCATTCTGGGCTTCAACACCGAGCCGCTGGTGTCGATCGACTTCAACCACGATCCGCGCAGCTCGATCTACGACAGCACCCAGACCCGCGTGATGGAAGGGACGCTGGTGAAGGTGCTGTCCTGGTACGACAACGAGTGGGGCTTCTCCAACCGGATGCTCGATACCACGCTGGCGCTGATGGCGGCGAAGTAGGTTCGCACGCAGTCTTTCGCACACGCGCCGGCGTGCGCACCGACGGCGGGCCTCCGGGCCCGCCGTTCGTTTTGGGGCCGCCGGGCTGATCGCCCCTGACGCTCGGCTCGTCCTTCCCGCACTGTGCTGGCGTGAAGGACAAATCAAGGGAGTCTGTCCAGGTCACGCCCTGCGGCGCGGCCGGATGCTTGCCTTGCGACCGCCGTACGCGGCCCTCAGCGCAGCTGGCTGTCCTTGCTGCCGCGCCGGTTGTAGCCGGTAAACGCCGCGTCTTCATCGTGCGCGTTCTGGCAGACCAGACAGCGACGCGCGCCGGGCATGGCCCTGCGGCGCGCCTCGGGAATCGGCTCGCCGCACTCCTCGCATTCGCTCAGGCCCGGGCCCGTGGCCAGACGGCTGCGCGCACGCGATACGGCGTCTTCGACGGTGCTGTCGATCTGCTCCTGTACCGCGCCGTCTTTTGCCCATCCAGTGGCCATGACCGCAGGAATGGTGGCGATGGCGCAGCTTCTCAAGCCGTCGGCGGAGGAAAACCGCGCCTTGCGGATGGGAATGACTCGCATTAGCATGCGCATCCCTTGCACTGCTCCGAGCCTCAGGACTTTCCATGTCGACCAACCCACGCCAACCCACACCCTGCGCCCGCTGCATGGCCGCCACCGTCGCAGTCGGCGCGCTGGTATGCATGGCCTCGGCGACCGCAGCCCCCAAGAGCGCCGACGCCGGCGACAGCCCGCGCGCCGCCGCGAGGAAGCTCGACTCGATCGAGGTCACCGCGCAGCGCTACCTGCCCGACTACAGCATCCGCAACACGCGCGGCGCAACCAGAACCGACACCCCGCTGCTCGACGTGCCGCAGGCCGTCACGACCGTTACCGACAAGCTCGTGGCCGACCAGGCCATCACCAGCCTGGGCGATGCCTTCCGCTACCTGCCGGGCATCGGCACCGCGCAGGGCGAAGGCAACCGCGATACCGCCGTGCTGCGCGGCAACAGCACCACCGGCGACTTCTTCGTGGACGGCATCCGCGACGACGTGCAGTACTTCCGCGACATGTACAACCTCGACCGCGTGGAGGCGATCAAGGGCCCCAACGCGATGATTTTCGGACGCGGAGGCAGCGGCGGCGTGATCAACCGCATCACCCGCAAGGCGGACGGCGTGGATCTGACCAACGGCACGCTGCAGTTCGGCTCGCACCAGCGGCGGCGCGGCACGCTCGACCTCGGTCGGGCGATAGGCACGACCGCCGGATTCCGCCTCAACGCCATGCTGGAAGATTCGGAAAGCCATCGCGACGACGCCTGGCTCAAGCGCCACGGCGTCAATCCGACCTACGGCATCGACCTCGGGCCAGACACGAACCTGGATCTGTCCTACGAACGCTTCCACGACGAGCGCACCGCCGATCGCGGCGTACCCTCGTTCCAGGGCCGCCCGGTCGACGTGCCTCCCTCGACTTTCTTCGGCAATCCCGCGCTGAGCGTTTCCGAGGCCACGGCGGACGCCTTCGACGCCGCGCTCGAACACCGCTTCAGTCCCGACCTCGAACTGCGCAACCACCTGCGCGCCGCCGACTACGACAAGATGTACCAGAACGTGTTCCCCGGTGCGGTCGGTGCCGGCGGGACCACGGTGAGCCTTGCCGCGTACCGCAACGAAACCACGCGCCGCAACCTCTTCAACCAGACCGACCTGGTGTGGAACCTGCGCGCCGGCGCGGTCGAGCACACCCTGCTGGCCGGCGTGGAGCTCGGCCGCCAGACCACCGACAACGCCCGCCTGACCGGCCACTTTGCCCCGGGCGACAGCGTGGTGTCCGTGCTCGATCCCAACGTGCGCGTGCCGGTGAGCTTCAGCCAGAGCGCCAGCGATGCCGACAACCACAGCGTCGCGAAAATTTCGGCGCTGTACCTGCAAAACCAGATTGCCTTCTCGCCGCGCTGGCTGGCGATCCTGGGCCTGCGCCACGACGACTTCCGCGTGGACCTCACCAATCGCCGCAACGGCGACGTGTTCCGCTCCAAAGACCGCAAGAATTCGCCGCGCGCCGGCATCGTCTTCAAGCCGACGGCCGACGTCTCGCTGTACGCCAGCCTGAGCCGCGCCTTCCAGCCGCGCGCCGGCGACCAGCTCGCCTCGCTCAACGCCGACAACGCCGCACTCGAACCCGAGAGCTTCCGCAACCGCGAGCTCGGCGCGAAGTGGGATATCCGACGCGACCTGCAGGCCAGCCTCGCGGTCTATCGGCTGGATCGCCGCAACGTGGCCGTGGTCGACCCGGACGATCCCACCCGCATGCGGCTGACCGACGGGCAGGTCACCCGAGGCGTGGAGATCGGTCTGGCCGGACGCATCAGCGACGCCTGGCAGGTGATGGGCGGCTACGCCCGCCAGAACGGCGAACTTCTCGCAGACCTCGGCACCAGCGCGCACAAGGGCAACCGCCTCGCGCAGCTCCCGCGGCATTCCGCCTCGCTCTGGAACCGCTACGACTTCACCCCTCGCCTCGGCGCGGGCCTGGGCATCATCCATCGCGGCGCGATGTACGCCAACGTCGACAACCAGGTGACCCTGCCCGCCTTCACCCGCTTCGACGCCGCGCTCTACTGGAGCGCGACCGAATCGCTCCAGATGCAGCTCAACATCGAGAACCTGACCGACAAACGCTACTTCGCCAGCGCCCACAGCAACAACAACATCACCCCGGGCGCACCGCGCAGCGCGTGGGTGAGCCTCAACTTCGCCTATTGAGGCAGAGGAAGAAGCGCGGCACATCCTGCTTGCGACAACGTCCACCACACCGAAGGACGGGAAGGACGCAGCACTCAAATCCCGGCGGCGAACGGCGGCGCAAGCACGCCCCTCAGCCGCCGTAGTTTCCCAGCGCCAGGCGCAGGCGGATCTGCGCTTCGGCGCGCAGGCTGACCGGTTCCACCACGGTGGCGTCGGGGCCGTAGCGCAGCACGTCCATCAGCAGTTCGCGCGAGCTGCTGTAGGGCAGGCGCAGTTCGTAGCGCCCGTCCGGCAGGAAGCGGCCCTGCTGCTGGGAGTGCCAGCGCTCTTCCGCGGCCCAGCGCGCCGCGTCGGCGGAAAAAACCACGGTGGCCCAGGCTTTGGGCGGGCCGGAGAAGATGCCGTAGCTGGAGGCCAGGTGCTGGTCGAGCTCGGCCTCCGGCACGTCGATGGCGGCTTCGTCGAAGGGGCGCGCCTGGTCGATCCGATCGAGCGAAAAGCTGCGCAACGCCTGACGTTCGTGGTCGAAGGCGTCCAGGTACCAGTTGTTGCGGTAGTGGGTCAGGCGCTGCGGCGAGACCGTGCGCTGGGTGGTTGCCCCGGTGGAGCGCGCGCGGTAGCGGAAGCTCAGCCGCCGGCGCTGCAGCACGGCACCGGCGGCGGCGCGAAACGCGGCCTGGTCCAGGCTGCGGGTGCCGCTGCTGATGACCCGCACCCGCTCAACCGGCCAGCGCTTGCCGCCGGCCTGTTCGGCCAGGAGCTGGTCGATGCGCTCGCGGATGGGTTCCAGCGCATCGCCGAGGAACCCGCCGGTGCCGGAGCGATCCAGCAGCTGGTGCGTGGCGAGCAGCGCGTGCAGTTCGTCCGGACTCAGCCACAGGCCAGGCAGCTCGAAGCGCTCGGCTTCGGCCATGTCGTAGCGGAACCCGGGCGGATCGTCGGAGGTCTCCACCGGCGCACCGAGGTAGTCGCGCAGGAAGGCCACGTCGCGGTAGACGGTGGCGCGCGAGCACTGCAGGTCCTCGATCAGGCGCTGCAGGGATACGGGCACCCGCGCCTGGCTCAGGCGCCGGTGCAGGAGGTTGATGCGCTCGTAGCGTTCCATGCCCGGTCACTCGCTGTCGGTGGGTGCGTCGGCCTCACGCTGGCGGGTGATGGAGCGCGCCACCAGCAGCCCGACCTCATACAGCAGGCACATCGGAATGGCCAGCATCAGCTGGGAGATGACGTCCGGCGGGGTGATGACGGCCGCCACCACGAAGGCACCCACGATCACGTAGCCGCGCGATTCGCGCAGCTGCTCGACGCTGACCCAGCCCAGCAGCACCAGGATCACCACGGCGACGGGCACCTCGAAGCTGAAGCCGAAGGCCAGAAAGAGCACCAGCACGAAGTCGAGGTAGCGGCTGATGTCGGTCATCATCGCCACGCCTTCGGGCGCGACGCCGGTGAGGAAGCCGAACACGGCCGGCAGCACCAGGAAGTAGGCGAAGGCGCAGCCGACGTAGAACAGGAGCACGGCCGAGACCAGCAGCGGGCGCGCCAGCTTCTGCTCGTGTCGGTACAACCCCGGCGCAACGAAGGCCCAGAGCTGATAGAGCACGACCGGCATGGCCAGGATCAGGGCGGTGAACAGCGCCAGCTTGATCGGGGTGAGGAAGGGGCTGGCGACGTCGATGGCGACCATCTGGGTGCCGGCGGGCAGCTTGGCGCGCAGCGGCTCGGACAGCAGGGTGTAGATGCGGTTGGCGAAAGGCAGCAGGGCAATGAAGATCGCCAGCACCGCCAGCACGGCGCGCAGCAGGCGCGCGCGCAGCTCGACCAGGTGGCCGATCAGGCTCTGCTCGGTGCCGGTTTCCGCCGATCCCACGGCTCAGCCTGCCGGCCCGGCGTCACGGCCGGTTTCGGGCGGTACGTCTGCTTCGGACGAGGTACCCGCGTCAGGCACCTCCCGGGCCGGAGCCGAGGTCGATGGTGCCGAGAGCAGGCTTTGCCGGGTGTCCTTCATCGCGCGCTTGAGGTCATCGGCCGCCAGCTCGCGCTCGATGTCGGTGCGGATCGAGTACCAGGTGGCGCGCGCCTTGCGCAGGTAGAGCCCGGCCATGCGCGCGGCGCGCGGCAGCCGCTCCGGGCCGAGCACGAGCAGTGCCACCAGTCCGATCACGGCCAGTTCGACCAGGCTGACCTCGAACATCGTCGCGTCCCGCCCGGTCAGTCGCCCTTGGTCTCGGTCGGTGCCTTGTGCGCCGGCTGCTCGGCGCCCTGGCCCGAGGCGTCATCGAGCTTCTTGTCCGCTGCCTCGTCTTCCTGCAGACCCTTGCGGAAGCTGCGGATGGCGCTGCCGAGGTCGGAGCCCACGTTGCGCAGCTTCTTGGTGCCAAACAGCAGCACCACGACCAGAAGCACGATCAGCCAGTGCCAGATACTGAAGCCGCCCATGGCGTATGCCTCACGAAAGGAAAGGAAAGCAGCATAGCGCAGCCGCCGCCGGGCCGGCAGGCTCAGCGCGCGCCGTATTCCTCCAGCCGGTCGCGGAAATCCACGACGGCTGGCGGTGCCTTCTTCACGCGGCCTTCAAAGACCGCGCGCGGCGTGGTGTCGCGCCCGTAGGCGCGGGCGTTGGCGCGATGGTCGATCGACAGCACCGCGCCGTCCAGCGCAACGCCGGCGAACAGGCCGCGCGAGCGCGAGTAGGAATAGATCTCGGCCTTGAGCTGACCGTCGGTGGACGCCTGGGCCATGCGTCCCACCGGGCCGGCGGCGACCGCCGCATCCGCGCCGAGGGTGAACTTGCCATTGACGATGGAATCCACCCCGCGCTCGGAGCGGAACACCAGCACCACGTCGGTGGCCTGCACGCCGGCCTGGAAACCTATGCTGCCGCCGGTGAGGCTGATGAAACTCGGGGTGCTCCAGCTGCCGTCGGCCTGGCGCACGGCAATCACCCCGCGGCCGTGACGTCCACCGACGACGAGTCCGGCCTTGACCACTTCGGGAACGACGGCGACTGCGTAGGCGTCACTCAGCAGCCTTTGCGGGATCGCGTTCTCGGGCATCCGCATGACTTCATCGAGCACCTTTACCGCCTGCTGCAGGCGTTCGTCCTCGGTGGGGCGCGCCTGCGCGGTTGACGCGAACACGCCCATGCCGATCAGCAACAGGATAGAGAGCAGAATGCGGGACATGATGCCTCCGTGGAATGTGTGCGGGAAACGCGGCGAGTATGCGGCCGCGGGAATGAATCCCGGCCCAAACCGCGGCGGTACGCGCGGCGGGGCGACGCCCGGAAGCGCAATCAGTGCGCGCGACGCAGGCGGCCCGCGCCAAGCAGCGCGGCGACCAGCCCCAGCAGCAGCAGCATCGGCGCACCCGGTCCGGGAACCGACTGGACCGCCGTGCCGAGGCCGCCGTTGCCGGTGCAGCCGGCGGGCGGCGCGATGGCCATGCCGCGCACGCTGACGTTCTCCAGGACGCCGCTGATCGAGCCGACGACCTCGGCGCGGCCGGTGTCCAGGTTGATGCGTGCCAGGCGGCTCGCGCGGTTCACGTCGGGCGGCTGGGAATCCAGCGTGGCCCACAGCGCACCCGTGGAATCGAAATCCGCGCCGCCGCTGCTGAGGGTATCGTCGATGCCGAGGCTGCCGATGCGCGTGGCCACGGCGGTGGATGGATCGATGCGATACAGCGCCTGCTGCTCGCGCTGACCGAATCCGTTCTGCACGCCGATGCCAAAGAGCTGGTTCCCCCGCCCGCCCAGTCCGGTCAGCGGCGCGCCGGTATTTCCGACCTGCCGCGCCGAGGCGTTGGATGGATCGATTTCCCAAAGCAGGCCGGTGGTGTCGGAGGATGCCCAGAGGCGTCCGTTGCAGGTGAAGGCCAGGCCGTAATCGAGCTGGCCGTTGGGCCCCGTGTCCTGCAGGCCGGGCAGCGCGCCGACCAGGGCCCCCCTGCCCGTCGTGGTGTCGATGCGGATCAGGAAGTCGGTCGTGGTCGATCCCGAGCCGGCGGTGCCGTCGGCCACGCCGTAGAGCGTTCCGTCCGGCGCGATGGCCAGTCCTTCCACGTCGTTGAAGCCGATGCCGGTGCCGATCGGCGTGGCCTGCCCGGTGGCCAGATCGAGGCGATACAGCGTATTCCACGCCGAAACATAGGCCAGCGGCGCAGCCAGCACGGGCAGCGGGAGCAGGCAGATCAGGGCGGCCAGAAGCCGTCGGCGCATGCTGGGACGCATCTGTGTCGTCCTTCGATTAGTATTGGGGTCGTCGTCACTGCGCCTCTATGTGAAATCGCGGGCGCTGTGCGCGAGCATAACACTTTCCCACGCCCAATCAACGCTGGCGGGCGCGTCGCGGCACCGCCGCCGGCCTCGCCGCCCCGGAATCCCATGACCGACTCCCTGTCCTCCACCGACGACGACGCCGGCCACGAGCCGCGCACCGGCGTGCTTCTGGTCAACCTTGGAACCCCGGAATCTCCCGAACCTCGCGCATTGCGCCGTTATCTTGCAGAGTTCCTCGCCGATCGTCGCGTCGTCGAGCTGCCGCGCGCACTCTGGTTCCCGATCCTGTATGGCATCATCCTGCCGTTCCGCGCGCCGCGTTCGGCCGCGCTTTACCGCAGCATCTGGACCGGACGCGGCTCGCCGCTGGCCTGGCTCAGCGAGGATCTGGCCGCCGCCGTGGCGGCGCGATGCGCCGACCGCACCGCCGTGGCCCTGGCGATGCGCTATGGCGAACCGTCGGTTTCCCGGCAGATGCGGGCGCTGCGCGAACGCGGCGTGGAACGGCTCGTGGTGCTGCCGCTCTATCCGCAATATTCGGGCACCACCACCGCCTCGGTGTTCGATGCGGTGACCGCTGAGCTGGGCGGCTGGCGACGCTGGCCGGAGCTGCACCTGATCCCGGATTATCACGACGATGCCGCGTGGATCGACGCTGTTGCTGGCTCGATACGCACACATCGCGAAGCGCAGGCGGAGCCGGGGCACCTGCTGTTTTCGTTCCACGGCATCCCGCAGCGCTGCGTGGATCGCGGCGACCCCTATGCCGACCAGTGCCGCGCCAGCGCCGGCGCCATCGCCCGGCGCCTCGGGCTGGAAGAGGCCGACTGGTCGCTTTCCTTCCAGTCGCGCCTGGGCCGCGCCCAGTGGCTGACGCCCTACACCGACCAGACCGTGCGCGCGCTGGCCGCACGCGGCGTCAGACACCTGGACGTGGTGTGTCCCGGCTTTGCGGTGGACTGCCTGGAAACGCTGGAGGAAATCGCGGTGCAGAACGCCGGATTCTTTCGTGAAGCCGGCGGCCAGAGCCTGCGCTACATCCCCGCGCTCAACGCCGAGGCGTCCCACGCCGACGCGCTGGCCGCGCTGGTGAAACGCCATCTCGACCCCGGCACCTAGTCTTCCAGCAGCGTACGCAGCGTCCCCTTGAGCGCCAGCCCGTCTTCGCGCAGGTAACGCCGCTGCGCGCGCCAGTCGGGAAAGCGGTGTTCGACTTCGCGCCAGAAGGCGGGCGAATGGTTGGGCTGGATCAGATGGCACAGCTCGTGCACCAGCACGTAGTGGAACGCCTCGGGCGGCCCCAGCACCAGGGCAAGGTCGAGCGACAGCGTGCCCGAGGTGCTCATCGAGCCCCACAGCGAGGCCAGCGGGCGAATCCGCCACAGCCGCGGCGCGCGCGGGAGGCCCGGCAGATAGTGCGGCAGCCAGCGCCCGACGTCGGCGCGCGCCTCGGAAAGGTGGAACTCGCGCAGCGCGCGGCGAACGGCGGCGGGAGACGCACTCGGCGACAGATCGATGACCAGCCCTTCACCGTCCTGCGTCACGCCCAGCCGGCGGCTCGCGCGCCACTCCACCTCCAGCAGTCGCCCGCGCAGCGGGACCTGCGCGGCCTCGCCGGGGACCAGCGCGCTGGCGGGTGCGGGCGCGCCGGGATCCTCGGCCAGTTGGTCGGCAAGCCAGGCCAGATGCCGATCGAGGAAGCGCTGCGCCTCGTGCGCGGGCACGCCCGCGGGCACGGTCAGGCGCGGGCCGCGCGCGGACAGGAGCAGGCGCAGGTGGCGCGCACGCGGATCGACCACGCGCAGCACGCCGATCTCGCGCCCGTCCGGCAGGCGCACCGCCAGGGTGTCGCGCTGCTGCGGGCGGGCGCGTCGCAAGGCGGTCAGGCCTCGGCCGAACTCAGCGACAGCTCGGCTTCCAGGCGCTCCAGCAGGAGGCGCAGCTCACCGCTCATCAACGCGAACGTCGCGTCCAGCTCGGCCTCCGGCGAGTCGCGATCGTCCTTTTCCAGCGCCTCGGTCGCGGTTTCCAGGAACCTGAGCTTGCGGATCACCAGATCCTCGCCCAGCACGAAGGAAAGCCGCTCGGCGAACACCAGGCCAAGCTGGAAGCACTGCTTGCCGACCTTGAGGTGTTCGCGCACCTCGTCGCTGTCGAGCTCCTGGCGGCGGCACTTGACGATGGCTCCCGAATCCACCGGATCGCGCAGCTCGCATTCGTCGCCCAGCTCGAAGCCGTCCGGCAAGGGCTCGCCGGCGAGCCAGCCGGTCATCAGGCCGCGCACGCTCGATTCCGCATTGACCGGCAGCGCCGGGAACGAACCCAGCGCCTCGCGGATGGCCGATACCAGCGCCTCGGCGTTCTTGCGGCTGGAGGCATCGACCACCAGCCAGTTCGATTCCAGGTCCAGATAGGCGGCCACGCGCGTGGGGCGGGCGAAGGCGCGCGGCAGCAGGTCGGTGAGGATCTCATCCTTGAGCCGCTTGCGCTCGCGCCCGCCAGGGCTGCGGCCTTCCTGCTCGCGGATGGCGTCGAGCTTCGCGGACAGCGCTTCGTTGACCACGGCGGCGGGAAGGATCTTGTCCTCGCCGCCCAATGTCAGCAGCAGGCAGTCACCGACGCGGTGCGACAGCGCCTCGTGATTGCGCCCGAAGGGCGAGACGAAGCCGCGCGAGGACAGCTCCAGCGGGCCGATCGCCTTGAGCGCGTGCCCGGGCAGGCGCTCGGGCAGGGCATCGAGCGCCGCGCGCAGGGACGAGGGAAAGCGGAACAGCGTGAGATTGCGAAAGAGCATGGGGTTCGGGATTCCGGATTGATGATTGCGACAGCGGACGCGGCGGGATGCGCGGCGTCAGCCGCTCAGGATGGACAGGCCATCGTCGGCCTGGGTGGTGGTGCTGCGGATCGGCACGGGAACGCCCTCCTCCTCATCGCGCGCCGTCGGCTCGCCCGCCAGCCAGGCGTGCGTATCGGGCAGCGCAGCCTGACTGCGCCGCCCCAGCGCGTGGAAGTCGAACAGGCTGCGGTCGGCCAGCTGCGAGGGCCGCACGTCACCCAGCGCACGCACGATCTGGTCGACCCGACCCGGCGTGGCGCGGTCCCACTCGGCAAGCAGGCGCTCGGCCTGCTTGCGCTGAAGATTCGGCTGCGAGCCGCACAGGTTGCAGGGGATGATCGGGAAACCACGCTGTTCGGCATAGCGTGCGATATCCGACTCCCTGCAATAGGCCAGCGGCCGAATCACCACGTGGCGGCCGTCGTCGCTCAAGAGCTTGGGCGGCATCGAGGCGAGCTTGGCGTGGAAGAACAGGTTCATCAGGAACGTCGCGGCGAGGTCGTCGCGGTGGTGCCCCAGCGCGATCTTGGTGAATCCCTGCTCCACCGCGTGGGTATAAAGCGCGCCGCGGCGCAGGCGCGAGCACAGCGAGCACTGGGTCTTGCCCTCGGGCACCACCCGCTGCACCACCGAATAGGTGTCCTGCTCCAGGATGGTGAAATCGACCCCGAGCGCGCGCAGGTACGCCGGCAGCACCTCTTCGGGGAAACCCGGCTGCTTCTGGTCCAGGTTCACCGCCACCAGCTCGAATTCCACCGGCGCGCGCGCCTTGAGCTGCAGCAGGATGTCGAGCAGGGTGTGGCTGTCCTTGCCGCCGGACAGGCACACCATCACCTTGTCGCCTTCCTCGATCATGCCGAAGTCGGCGATGGCCTGCCCGACCTGCCGGCGCAGGCGCTTGGCGAGCTTGTGGTTCTCGAATTCCTGTTTGCGGGCGGAGGCGGTCATGGTCATTCCGGCGGGATCATCGCGCCGCCCTGATGGCGTTGCGCGGGTTGGACCGGTCATTGTAGCCGGGCTTTCCCGCAGCGCAGCCGGGCCGTAAGCTAGGCGAACGCACGCGCCTGACCCCGCCCATCGCCATGTCCGAAACCGCCGACATCGTCCAGCAGATCGCCGCCCTGCGCTGCGAGCACCGCGCGCTGGACGAGGCCATCGCGCGCTGCGCCGGGGAACCTTCGATCGATCAGCTCGACCTGACCCGGATGAAGCGCCGCAAGCTGCGCATCAAGGACATGATCGCCTACCTGGAAAGCCGGCTCATCCCCGACCTGGGGGCGTGAGGGTGCGAACTAGCCGCAATAGCGCAGGGTCAGCTTCAACGCGCTAGCCAACCTCGGCTTCGCTTGAACAACTCTTCTTGATGTATGCCTGCTCCAGTGCCTCATGCTCGCCTTTTAGTCGCGACAACTCTTGTGCCTCTACCCCGTCGCCCTTCAGGAAGAACAGAGTAGGCCAGAACAGGATGAGGCCAACGCCCATCTTGGTCTTGTCGCCAGACGCGCGCTTGTCCACTATGCCCGTCACTTCACCGATTCGGCTTTGGATTCGCTGGTTTTCTTCCCTCAGCTGCTGGCAGTTATAGCCGTCATACGTCATCGGCGACACATACGCCGCCTTGATTTCCTTGGAGCTACTTGCGCAACCGGCCAGCATGACGATGCAAGACATCAGGGCGAGCGTTGTTTTCATTTTTTTCACCGAAATGGTAGGCGAATGTCTGGATGACGCGCCGCAATATGCATGAAAGTAGCCTGCACCTTCAAGGAAACAGGACTGACACACGTTTGCTGTGCGCCAGCACCAAACCCCACTTCCCGCCCCGCCCCGTTGCATGCCCTTGCCCCCGAAGCCAAGGAGCCTTGCCATGCACGATGTCACTGTGGAATCCACCGCGTTTTCCCCGCTGCGCGTTGGCGCGGGCAGCCTCGTCGCGGCGGCGCATCTGGCCGCGCTTCTGGCGCTGAGCCTGGCGACGCCGGGCGGCTTCGAGCTGCCGCTGAAGAAGACGATGGCCGATGCGATCGATGTGGTGATCGTGCCGCAGGTCCGACCGCCGCTGCCGCCTCCGCCCATGCCCAGCGCTCCGGAACGGCCGCAGGCCGCGCCGGTGCCGACACCGCCCGCTGCGGTCGCGATTCCGAGCGAAGATCCGGTGTTCGTCGAACAGGTGATCGAGGCGTCACCCGTCCAGACGGCGTTCGCCAGCGATCCGGTGGAGGCTTCCGGACCCGCTGCGGGAGCCGCGGGATTCGCCGCCCTCACCGTCCTGCGCGGGCCGCAGCCACCGTATCCGGCACGCGCCAAGCGCATGGGGTGGCAGGGTGAAGTGGTGCTGCGCATCTCCATCGATGCCGATGGCTGGCCGCGCGAAGCGACCGTCCTGCGCAGCAGCGGCCACCGCGAACTCGATGTCGTGGCGCAGCGCCACGTGCTGCGCACCTGGCGCTTCTCGCCACCGGGCGTGCGCGCGAGCGGCGAGCTGCCGATCCGGTTCACCCTTCTGTAGCCGCGCGCAGCGGCGGAAACGAAGCGGGCCGCGCACCGGCGCGGCCCGCAGGCGACCACCGTTGCGGAAACCTCAGCGGTAGTAGCCCGGACGATGCCGGGAATACCCCGGGCGCGGCGGCGGGGGCGGTGGATAGTCGTAATACGCAGGCCCCCGATAGCCCTGCGCCGGATAAGCATGGAGATGCGGCGGCGGGTAGTGGCCGAATCCGGGGCGCGGCGGGTAGTAGGCATAGCCCGGCACCGGGGTGTAGTAGTAGCGCGGGCCGTGTTTGCCGCGGACCTTGTGCAGCGGATAGTGATGCTGGCGGTGGTAGGGCCGTCCGGCGCTGAAGGTCACATCGCCGATCGATACCCAGATGCGCGCATCGCTGCCGTGGGCCTGCGCCGGTGCGCCGAAGCTCAGCCCCAACGCAAGCGCGGCACCGGCCAGAAGGGAAAGGGTTCGCATCGCAAGTCCTCCATGGTCGCGCCGATGATGGGCGCATCTAGAGCATCGGCGAGTGCAGGTGAATCAGGCCGCAACCGGACGGCCCGAGCGTCAACCCGCGCTGAACCGCGCCGAGGAAGCGAGGGCTTCGAGCCGCGCGATCGCGAGCGGAATTTGCGCCGGGCCGTCGATGCGCTGCACGCGCGGATCGTCGTCGGCCACGTCGTGCACCATTTCCAGTGCCCAGGTCACCGGATAGGGCATGTGTACGCCCCAGCCGCCCAGGGCCAGCACCGGCGCGATGTCCGAACGCAGCGAGTTGCCGACCATGGCGAACTCGTGCGGCGCGCCGCCGCACTCGGCAATCACCCGGGCGTAGGCCGCCGGATCCTTTTCCGAAACGATCTCGATGCGGGTGAACAGGTCGGTCAGGCCCGAGGCCGCGATCTTGGCCTCCTGGTGGAACAGGTCGCCCTTGGTGATGAGGACGATGTCATGCACGGCCGCCACGGATTCCACCGCGCTGCGGATATCGGGCAGGAGCTCCACCGGATGCCTGAGCACCTCTTTGCCCAGGTCCAGGATGCGCGCCAGATCCGCGGCACCGATGCGCGCATCGGTCATCGCCACGGCCGTCTCGAGCATCGACAGCGTCATGCCCTTGGCCCCGTAGCCGAACAGCAGGATGTTGGCCTTTTCGGTGGCCAGCAGGCGATCGTGCAGGGCGCTGTCGGCCAGATCGAGGTAGGGCGAGAGGATGCGCTCGAACTCGGCGTGCGCGGCGCGAAAGTGGATTTCGCTGTGCCAGAGGGTGTCGTCGGCGTCGAAGCCCACGAGGGTGATGGGGCGCGCAGGCGAGCGCTGCCCGGGCTTGGACGGCACCGATGCGGGCACCGGAATCGTGGGGATCATCGGAAACGGGGCCTGGGACGCTGAGGGACGGTCCGGGCCTGGAGGTGACGCAGGGCGTCAGTTGCCCTCGTGCGGCAGGATCAGTCCGCGTCTGCCGCGCGGTTCGGGGCCGGATCGGCGCACAGTGTACCCTGCGCGACGTGGCCAAGGGCCTGGGCAATGGCGGTCGCCCAGTCCAGCAGGGGAAGGGCGAGCTTTTCGATGAGTACGGGGAAGATCATTGCGGTCACCTGGATCGAGCCAGCGGGGGCACGAACACATGAAGCATGAATCGGGCCAACCCGCCGCACTCGGGCCTGGATCCGGTGATTCCGCACCCGGGAAGGCGCTCTCGGCGCGCCGCGCGCTGGCCTGGGCGGCCGGGTTCTCGCTGCTGCTCGCCTGGCTTCCCGCCGCCGTTCCCGTGCTGGCCTGGCTGGCATGGCCACAGGTGTTGATCTCGGCCCTGGCGCACGAGCTCGGCCATGGCGTCGCCGCGCTGATCTCGGGCGGGCGGTTCGACGCACTCGGGCTCTATGCCGATGGCTCGGGCGTCGCGCTCACGCGCAGTTCGGGCGGCGCGCTGCAGCGCGCGATCATTGCCGCAGGCGGGCCGCTCGGTCCACCTATCGCCGCGCTGGGCCTGTTCGTCTGCGCGCGCCGGGCGCACGCATCGCGCGTCGCGCTGGGGCTGATCGCGATGTTCCTGCTGGCAGCACTGGTGCTGTGGGTGCGAAACCCGTTCGGCGCGTTCTGGGTGGGGTCGTGCGCCCTGCTGGCCGGGGCGATGGCGTGGCGCGCCCCGGCGGCGTGGGCGCAGGCGCTGGTCTGCCTGGTGGCGGTGCAGCTGTGCCTGTCCACCTTGTCGCGATTGGATACGCTGTTTTCACGCATCGCGCATACCGGTGCCGGCGAGCTGGCGTCCGACACGGGCCAGCTGTCGGCGCTGCTGGGCGGGCCGCACTGGTTCTGGGGAGTGCTGATCGCCTTGCTGTCGGCAGGGGTGATGCTGGCGGGGCTGTGGGCTTTCTTCCGCGCCTTGCGCGCCGTGCGCTGACGCCGGCTTCCGCGCGCGGCGGAAACCGGCGTCGGGCGCTTACTTCTTCCCTGCAGCGGCCTTCTTCGCCGGAGCCTTTTTGACCGGTGCCTTCTTCGCAGCCGCCTTGACCGGCGCGGCCTTCTTCGCCATCGCCTTCCCGGGCGCGGCCTTCTTTACGGCGGGCTGCTTCGCAGCGACCTTCTTCACAGCGACCTTCTTCGCCGGGGCCTTCTTGGTCACGACCTTCTTTGCCGGGACCTTCTTTGCGGCGACCTTGGCCGGAGCCGCCTTCTTGGACGCGGCTTTCTTGGCCGGTGCCTTGGTCACGGCTTTCTTCACCGCGGCAAGCTTCTTGTCAGTCGTCTTCTTCGCCGATGCGGCCTTTTTCGTCACCGTTTTCTTCGCCGCAGCGGCGTTCCTGATCACAGCCTTTTTGGCGCTTGCCGCTTTTCTCTCCACGTCCTTCTTGACCGCAGCCACCTTCTTGTCGGTCGCCTTCTTGACCGCGGCCACCTTTTTCTTTGCCGCCGCCCCGGCCTGCTTGATCGAATTGCCCGCCGAGGTGGCCGTCTTCTCGATCGCAGTGCGCGCGCTGGCGGCCTTCTCTTTCACGGCCTCCACTGCACTGGTCGTGGCGGCCCTGGCGTCCGCTGCGAGCTCTTGCACCTTTTCAGAGACCGCTTCTGCGGCACTGGAGATTGCTTCCGTCACACCGTTGCCACTGCTCATCACATGCCCTCCTCGTGTGGGCGTTGGGTTCCGCAGCGGAATCTGCGCCGGATTTTGGCTTTGTGCAAGCCTTCGATGCGATCATGCGTTGCACGTCGCGTGATATCGCTCGTCCCGCACGGGAACATCCGGGCCCACCGCCGGTCGAACCCGGGCATTTTCCTTCGTGGAGTCTCCATGTCACCCCGCGCAATCCGGTGCCTTGTTGTCACAACCGCGCTGCTCGCGCTCGCCCTCGGCAGTGCGCGCGCGGCGCTTCCCGTCGAGGTGTCGGGCACCCCGCTGCCCTCGCTTGCGCCCATGCTGGAAGGCGTCACTCCGGCCGTGGTCAACATCCACAGCAAGACCGTGGTGCGGGTGCGCAGCCCCTATGCCGACGATCCGTTCTTCCGCCACCTGTTCGGCCTGCCGAACGGACCGCAGGAGCGCGTCAAGCAGTCGCTGGGGTCGGGCGTCATCGTCGATGCCGCGCGCGGGCTGATCCTCACCAACAACCACGTCATCGCCGGTGCCGACGACGTGCAGGTGTCGCTGGCCGACGGACGCACCCTGACCGCCGAGATCGTGGGTTCGGACGAAGACACCGACGTGGGCGTGATCCGGGTCGAGGCGAAGGATCTGGTGGCCGTGCCGGTGGCGCGCTCGGAGCCGCTGCGCGTGGGCGACTTCGTGGTGGCGGTGGGCAATCCCTTCGGCCTGGGCCAGACGGTGACCTCGGGCATCGTCTCGGCCCTGGGCCGCCACGGGCTTCCCGGGCTGGGCTACCAGAACTTCATCCAGACCGATGCCAGCATCAACCCCGGCAACTCCGGCGGCGCGCTGGTCAACCTGCGCGGCGAGCTGATCGGCATCAACACCGCCATCTTCAACCCCGGCGGAAGCGCCGCGGGCAACATCGGCATCGGCTTTGCGATCCCCTCGGACCTGGCGCTCGACGTGATGCGCCAGCTGCTGGAAACGGGCGAGGTGCTGCGCGGCACGCTCGGCGTCGAAACCCAGGATCTCACCCCGGAAATCCGCCGCGCGCTCGACCTTGCGCAGACCCAGGGCGTGATCGTGACCCAGGTGCAGCCCGGTTCGGCCGCCGCGCAGGCCGGCGTGCGCGTGGGCGATGCGATCACCGGCGTGAACGGCAAGCCGGTGCAGCGGCAGGAAGAGCTGTCCAACCTGGAGGGCCTGCTGCCGGTCGGCGAGCCGGTCACGCTCACCGTGCAGCGCGACGGCAAGCCGCTCCAGCTCAGGACGCGGCTGGCCGCGCGGCGGACCGAGCTCGACGGCGCGCGCGCGGATCCGCGCCTGGCCGGCGCGCGCCTGGGCGCGGTGCCGGAACGGCTGCGCCGCCAGGGCGTGGCGGGCGTGCTGGTGAACGCGGTGGAGGCCGGGAGCCGGGCGGAGCGCAACGGCCTACGCGGCGGCGACCTCATCACCGCGGTGAACCGACGCGACGTGGCCGATCTGGACGGGTTCGAGCGCGGCCTCGGCGCGCGCGGCAGCCAGCTCCTCCTGACCCTGGTGCGGGGCAACCGCGCGTACCTGGCGGTCATGGAGTAGTCGCCTCGGGCCTGCGCACCGCAGGTACTATCATTCCGCTTCGCCCCGCGAACCCGCCTCGTGACCATCCGCGCCATCACCCTCGACCTCGACGACACGCTCTGGCCGATCTGGCCGACGATCGCCCGGGCCGAGCGCGCGCTGCACGACTGGCTCGTGGAGCGCGCGCCGCGCACCGCGGAGCGTTTCCCGGTGGCGGCAATGCGCGCGCTGCGCGAAACGCTGGTGGTCGAACGGCCCGCGATCAGCCACGACTTCATCGCCCAGCGCCGGCTCACCCTGGAATCGGCCCTCCAGTCCAGCGGCGACGACGTGGCGCTCGCCGAACCCGCCCTGGAGCTGTTCACCGAGCAGCGCAATACGGTGGATCTGTATCCCGGCGTGCTGGCCGCGCTGGAGCGGCTGGCGGCGCGCGTCCCGATCGCCGCGCTGACCAACGGCACCGCGGACCTCGCGCGCATCGGCATCCGGCAGCACTTCGTGTTCCAGATCGGCGCGCGCGACCACGGCGTGGCCAAGCCCGACGTCAGCATCTTCCTGAGCGCCTGCGAGCGCCTGGGCCTCGCGCCCGGCCAGGTGCTGCACGTGGGCGACGATCCCGAGCTGGACGTGCTCGGCGCGCACCGCGCCGGATTGCGCAGCGCCTGGATCAACCGCGAGGCGCTGGCCTGGCCGTCCCACCCCGTCGATCCCGACTTCATCGCCCGCGACCTCGACGAACTGGCGCTGCGGCTGGAGCACGAGCTCGCCCCCTGACCGAGAAACCGCATGAAGCTTCCCGCCTGCATCGAACTGGCCGATCCCTCGGCCGCGACCCCGGTCATCGCCGTGCGCAAGGCCACGCTGGACGAAACCCTCGCCGCGCTCGATCCGGACGCGCGCGCCTGGGCCAAAGCCAACGGCTTTGCCGCCAAACCCGATACCTGGCTACTGCTGCCGGGCGACGCGGGCCGCATCGCGCTGGTACTCGTCGGCATCGAGGACGCGCGCGACCCGCGCGCGCTTTCGGCGCTGCCCCACGCGCTGCCCGAAGGGCGCTATCGCCTCCATCCCACGCTGGGCGAACCCATCGCGCCGGCCGATGCGCTGCTCGGGTGGGGCCTCGGTGCCTACCGCTATTCGCGCTACCTGAAGCCGCCGCGCGCACCGGCCGTTCTGGTGCTCGCACACGCCGCGCCGCTGGCCGAAGCGGCGGCGCTGCTGGAAGCCAGCGCCCGCGTGCGCGACCTGGTGAACACGCCCACCCAGGACATGGGCCCCCTGGAGCTGGAGGGCGAGGTGCGCGCACTGGGCGAACGCCACAGCGCCGCGCTGCGCGTGGTCGCAGGTGACGACCTCCTGCGGGAAAACTTTCCCGCCATCCACGCCGTGGGCCGCGCCAGCCACCGCGCCCCGCGCCTGATCGAGCTGACCTGGGGCGACCGCGAGCATCCGGCGCTTGCCATCGTCGGCAAGGGCGTGTGCTTCGACACCGGCGGCCTCGATCTCAAGCCTTCCGACGGCATGCGCAACATGAAGAAGGACATGGGCGGCGGCGCGCACGCCATCGCGCTGGCCGGCCTGATCATGGATCGCCAGCTTCCGGTGCGGCTCACACTGCTGGTGCCGGCGGTGGAAAACGCGGTAGGCCCGGAGGCCTACCGCCCCGGCGAAGTGGTCGCCACGCGCAAGGGCATCAGCGTCGAGATCGACAATACCGATGCGGAAGGCCGCATGATCCTGTGCGATGCGCTGGCCCTCGCCGCGGAATCCGCGCCCGACCTCATCCTCGATTTCGCCACCCTTACCGGCGCTGCCCGCATCGCGCTCGGCCCGGATCTCCCGGTGCTGTTTTCCAACGATGACGGCGTCGCCGCGCAGTGGATCGAGGCGGGTGATGCGCAGCACGATCCGGTCTGGCGGATGCCGCTGTGGCGGCCCTACCTGCGCTACCTCAAGAGCCACGTCGCCGACATCGCCAACGCCGGCTCGCGCATGGCCGGCGCGGTGACCGCGGCGCTGTACCTGGAAAAGTTCATCCCCGACGGCCAGCGCTGGGCGCACCTCGATGTCTACGCCTGGAACGACACCGACCGCCCCGGCCGCCCGCGCGGCGGCGAGGCCATGGCGCTGCGCTCGGCCTGGGCGATGCTCAAGGCGCGCTATGGATGAAGCGCCAGACGGCTCGCGCACTGGGCGGAACCGTCAGCCCGCCTTGAGGCAAGGATCGCGCCGGCCGACAGGGCGGCGTGAGGACCGATGAAGCCACCCTCTTGTTTCGATACCCCGGTCGACACGACGATGTCGCCGCTTCGAGCATGACATCGTCGCGCGGGACCCGGGGCACGCGTCCTCGGAGGACTGACGCACGACAACAGCCGCCGGTGGCATCCGCGGAACGGGGGAGCTGGGCCGGTGCGCGAAGGTGACCATTGCTGGACGACGCGCCTCAAACAAGAATATTCTCATTTGCTCACACCGCCGGGATGACGCGGCTCCGCGTTCGGCACAGGGGATTTCATGAAATCGATCCGGACAGTGGCGCTGCTGGCATGGCTGGCGGCCTTTATGACCCCGGCGTTTGCCCAGACGCATGCGTACTCGGTCTACGTGGACCTGGACAACAACCCGGCGACCGGCTGCACGATCACCGGTGCGGCCGGGGCGGTGCCCGGTATCGAGGCGGTCCTGACCGCGGAAGTCGCAGTGGACCCGCCCGAGGTCGTGGGGCAGCATCTGGCGCACTGCCAATCGGGTGTCATCGGAGCGGCGTCCGCCGTGCCGGGCAGCTATCCCTATCCGGTGGGCTTTGATCAAGGCAGCCCGGGATTCGACGTGATCGAGCTGGGCGCACCGCTCCGGTTGTTTGGCGCGCCCACGACGCGAGTGGACTGGCGCCTGACCTTCGGCAGCGAAGGTGCGCTGCTGGGGGGAGCGGACCTGACCGACGCGGTGCTCGTGCCGCAACTGGGATTCATCCCCCTGAATCCGACCTTCATTCCTGCCACCTCGCTGCTCGCGCTGGCGACACTGGCGCTCGCCCTGGCCGTCGGCACGATCTGGGTGGTCCGCCGCCGCCCACAGTTCCTTTCCATTCTCGTGGTGGGCTGGGCGCTGGGACTCAGCGGGCTGGCGTGGGCCGCGATGCTGCACGTACTGGACGGAAATATCGACGATTGGACCGGCGCACCGGTGCTGACCGATCCACAGGGCGACGCCACCCAGGACGAGCCGCCCATCGACATACGCCAGGCTTTCGCCGAGCAGCAGAGCGGCACCGTGTTTTTCCGCATCGACGTCGAGGAAACCCGCCTGTCGACGCTGATTCCACCCTTGATCGATACGCGGTTCACGATCCAGGAAAACAGCCCGAACGGCACCGTAGCGGGCACGGTGCGACCCGCCTCGACCGGCCTGTCGTCGATCCTTGCGCTGAACCTGACCGGCCAGGCACCCGCTGCCGCGTTTGCGTTCGATCCCCTCAGCACCGCGCTATCGGTCGCCAACGCCACGCTGCTGGACTTCGAGACCCATTCGCAGTTCCAGCTGGATTTCTCGGCCACGCTGACCGGCGTGACCGGGTGGACGCTTCCGGTCACGGCGTCGGTGGATGTTGAAGACGCGAACGAACTGCCGCTGCTGGCTCCCCAGGCGTTCACCGTACTGGAGCACGCCGCCAACGGCACCGCGATCGGCACGGTGGTGGCCAGCGATCCGGACGCGGGCGCGAACGGGCAGCTGAGCCATGCCATCACCGGTGGCAGCGGTCAGGCAATCTTCGGGGTGGACGCGAACAGCGGCCTCCTCACCCTGGTGGACGCCGCTGCCCTGTCGCTCTCGGCGTCGCCCTACAGCCTGGACGTGCGCGTCAGCGATGCCGGCAGCCCGCCCTTGTCGACAACCGCCTCCATGACGATTTCTGTTGTCGATGTGAACGATGCGCCCGGTTTCACCGCGGGGGGTGATGTCACCGTGAACGAGGATTCAGGTGCCTACGACGCGCTCTGGGCCAGCGCCCTGTCGGACGGCGATGACGGAACCCAGACTCTGACCTTCGACATCCTGGCGAACGACGCTCCTGCACTGTTTGCCACGGCACCCTCGCTGGCCGTGGACGGCAGCAACGGGCGCCTGAGCTTCACCCCGGCACCGGACGCCAACGGCGTGGCCAACCTCACGGTACGGCTGCGCGACGACGGCGGCACCGCGAACGGCGGCGTGGACCAAAGTGCAACGGTGTCCTTCCAGATCCAGATCACGGCAGTGAACGACGCGCCGAGCTTTATCGCGGGCCCGGACCAGAGCGTCAACGAGGACGCCGGCGCGCAGTCCATGACCGGATGGGCCACCGCGATCAGCGCGGGACCGGCGGATGAATCCGGCCAGGCCCTGAGCTTCCAGATCACCGCCAACAGCAACCCCGCCCTGTTCAGCGCAGGCCCCGCCGTGGATCCGGACGGGCGGCTCAGCTACACCCCGGCCGACGACATCAGCGGCACGGCCACCGTCACCCTCCAGCTGGCCGATGACGGCGGCACCGCGAACGGCGGCGCGGACACCGGCGCGCCGCAGAGCTTCACCATCAGCGTGAACGCCGTGAACGATCCACCGAGCTTTACCGCGGGCCCGGATCAGGTCGTGCTCGAAGACGCAGGCGCGCAGACCGTCGCAGGCTGGGCCACCGCGATCAGCGCCGGCCCGGCGGACGAATCCGGCCAGACACTGAGCTTCCAGGTCACGGCCAACAGCAACCCCGCCCTGTTCAGTTCCGCCCCCGCGGTCACTTCGGGCGGCGACCTTGGCTACACGCCCGCCGCCAATGCCAACGGCACGGCCACCGTCACCCTGCAGTTGGTCGATGACGGCGGCACCGCGAACGGCGGCGTGGATACCAGCGCGCCGCAAACCTTCACGATCAGCGTGACACCGGTAAACGACGCACCCGGCTTCACCGCCGGTGCCAACCAGGTCGTCAGCGAAGACGCCGGCGCGCAGACCGTGGCGGGATGGGCCACCGCGATCACCGCCGGCCCGGCGGATGAATCCGGTCAGGCCCTGGCCTTCCAGATCACCGCCAACAGCAACCCGACCCTGTTTACCGTCGCACCCAGCGTCTCGCCGGCCGGCGTACTGAGCTATACCAGTGCGCCCGACGCCAGCGGTATCGCCAGCCTCACGCTGCAGCTGGTGGACGACGGCGGCACCGCGAACGGCGGCGCGGACACCAGCACTGCGCAAACCTTCACCGTCACGGTCGACGCCGTCAACGACGCCCCGGTCAACACCGTACCCGGCGCGTTGATCATGGACGAGGATGGCGTACTGGCCTTCAGCGGCACCGATGCGATCAGCGTATCGGATGTCGATATCGGCACCGGCGCGCTGGATGTCGCGCTGGGCGTGACGCACGGAACGCTCACCGCCAGCGCCTCGGGTGCGGCGACTGTCACCGGCAGCGGAACGGCCGCACTGGTGATCAGCGGCACGCTGGCCGACGTGAACGCCAGCCTGGCCAGCCTGGGATACGGCCCGGATGCGGACTACAACGGGTCGGACGTCCTGAGCCTGAGCAGCAGCGACAACGGCAACACGGGCGCCGGCGGCTCGCAGAGCACCAGCGATACGGTCGCGATCACGCTCGCCGCCGTCAACGACGCCCCGGTCAACACCGTACCTGGCACCCAGCAGGTCATCACCGGCGTGCTCGAGTTCAGCGCCGCCAACGGCAACGCGCTGAGCGTGTCGGATATCGATGCCGATCCCGGCGATGTGCAGGTCGACCTGACGGTGCTGCACGGCACCCTGACCCTGACCGCCGTACCTCATCCCAACCTGGTGATCACCGGCAACAACAGCAGCGCGGTCACCGTGGTGGGCCAGCAGGCGCAGATCAACCTGGTGATGGAGGGTCTGCTCTACGCCACCAGCGCCACCGGTACCGATACGCTCACGCTGCACACCAGCGATCTGGGCAACACCGGTGCCGGCGGCGCGCTGTTCGACGAGGACACCGTAACCCTGCTCATCGACGAAGCCCCGAGCGTGGTTTCCACCGCGCCGGCAAACGGTGCGACCGTGGCGAGCAATGCCTCGCTGTCGATCACCTTCTCCGAAGCCGTGGACGTGGCGGCGGGGGCCGTCACGCTCAGCTGCGGCGGCACCAACCTCATCACCGGCGGGGACAGCGGCAGCAATGTCACCAGCCTTTCGCCCGGCTACACCGGCACGCTGCCCGAAGGCCAGGTCTGCACCCTCACCGTACTGGCAACGCGCGTGACCGACGTGGACACCATCGATCCGCCCGACGCGATGGCGACCGACCACATCACAAGCTTCCACGTCGACGCCGCACCCACCGTGCTCTCCACGTCCCCGGCCGGCGGCGCATCGAATCTGCCCGTCGACACGGTGGTGTCCGTGGTGTTCTCCGAGCCGGTGACGGTGGGCGCATCCAGCTTCAGCTTCCTGTGCGACAGCAACTCCATACCCTTCGGCCTGGCCGGCGGCGGCACCGACACCGTGACGCTCACGCCCTCCGCGTCCCTGCCGGCCGGCACGTCCTGCACCGTCACCGCGCTGGCTGCAGGCATCGAGGACGTGGATACCTTCGATCCGCCGAACGAGATGGCCGCCAGTCACGCCTGGAGCTTCACCACGGATGCACCGCCGAGCGTCACCGCCACGACGCCGATGAATGGTGCCGTGGTCAACACGACCCCAAGCCTCAGCGTCAGCTTCAGCGAATCGGTGAACCTGGATGCCGGCGCGTTCACGCTCGACTGCGGTGGTGCCATTTCCACCACGTCCACGCCCGCGCTTCCGGCGACCGCGATCACCAGCGTCAGCTTCACACCTGATTCCACGCTGCCCGAGGGCGCGGCCTGCACCGCCACCGTGCTCGCCGCGGCCGTGCACGACGCCGACAGCCAGGACCCGCCCGACACGATGGCGGCAAACCACACTTGGAGCTTCTCCGTGGATGCCGCGCCCAGCGTGATATCCATCGCGCCCGCCAACGGCGCCAGCAACGTCAATCCGACCGGTTCCATCGTCGTCGGCTTCAGCGAGCCGGTGAGCTTCGACACCACGCCCAATGCGGCCAACGTCAGCTTCGATCTGGAGTGTCCATCCGGCACCCCGGTTGCTTTCGGCGTCACCACCGCCAGCCCCGCGAACAGCGTGACGCTGGACCCGCTCGACACGGCCATCGCGGGGCAAAGCTGTGCCTTTACCGTACGCGCGGCCGGCATCAGCGATGTCGACGGCATTGATCCTCCGGTCCAGATGGCCGCCGACGCGACCGCCGTCTTCAGCTTCGGTGCGATCGCCAACGACGACAGCGTCGCTGTCACGCCGCATCTCACCGTCAGCACCGCCGCCGGTGCCCTCAGCCTGACCGCCAACGACGTCCTCGGTGCCGGCCAGATCACCGGCTTCGGCTTTGGCGGCTGCACCGGCACCGCGGCCGGCGGCCAGCTCGATGCCGGTGCCGCCAACGGGCGCCTGACGCTGGCCGCCAACGGCGGCTTCAGCTACGAGCCGCCTGCCGGCGTCCGCAATGAGACGCGAACCTTCTGCTACACGGTCACCGGCGGCGACACGGCCAACGTGGCGTTTGTCATCCAGAACGCTGCGGCGGTGTGGTTCACCGACGCGGCCGCCGCCGCGGGTGGCAACGGCACCCAGGCGCGTCCGTTCCAGAACATTCCCGCCGCCAATAGCGCCAGCGTGGCAAACGACACGATCCATGTGGCCTCCAGCGCGACGAACTATGCCGCCGGCATCACGCTCAAGAACGGCGTACGCCTGATCGGCCAGGGTGCCAGCGGCACGCTGGCCGCACACAGCGGTGTGACGCCCGTTGCCGGCTCGGCCTTCCCCGCGCTGGGCGGTGCCGCGCCCACCCTCACCGCCAGCAACGCCACGGCCATCACGCTGGGCAGCGGCAACCATCTGCGCGGGTTCACGATCGGCGATACCGGCGCATCCGGCGGCACCGATATCGCCGGCACCGGATTCGGAACGCTCACGGTCGACGAGGTCACGCTCACCGGCACCGGTCGTGCACTAAACCTGGATACCGGCAGCGTGGCGGGCGGCGGCTTCACCGCCACCACCGTCACGGGCAGCAGCAGCGAGGGGCTTCGCCTCACCGACGTTGGCGGCACGCTGGCGCTGGGCAACGGCGCCCTCTCGGGAACCGGCTCCGGCGTCCCAGTGGTCCAGATCTCCGGCGGCAGCGGGAATATTTCGTACGGCGGCACCCTGGCGTGCGGCAGCGGCTGCACCGGCCTTCGGGTCAGCAACCGCAGCGGTGGAACGATCACCTTCTCCGGTGCCACCAAGGTCTTCAACACCGGCACCAGCGTCGCACTGGACCTGAGCAACAACACCGGCGCGACGATCCAGTTCACCAACGGCGGTCTCGACATCGACACCACCACCGCCACCGGATTCAACGCCAGCGGTGGCGGTACCGTGGTGGTACAAGGCACTGGAAACAGCATTACCAGTACGACCGGCACGGCGTTGAACATCGCCAACACCACCTTGGGAGCCGCCGGATTCACCTTCCAGAGCATTTCCGCCAACGGTGCCGGCAGTGGCATCGTGCTGAACAACACCGGCAGCGCGGGCGGGCTCTCGGTGACCGGGGACGGCTCGGCCAACAGCGGTGGCACCATCCAGAACGCCACCGCGGCAGGCATCTCGCTCACCAGCACCCGCAACGTGAGCCTTGCACGCATGCAGATCGCCGGCAGTGGTGATCACGGTATTTTGGGTGACGCCGTCAACGGCTTCGACTGTGACTATTGCCTCCTGCTCAACAACGGCAACTCCGCAACGGACGAAGGCATCTGGTTCACGCAGCTCGGCGGCGCCGTGGCGATCACCAACTCGAGCTTCACCAACAGCGCCCACAACAGCGTCTATGTACGCAATACCAGCGGCACGCTGGGTTCGCTCTCGCTGGCCGGCAACCACTTCATGACGGCTGGAAACCACCACGTGCTGATCGAAGGCGTGACAGGTGCCCCCACCTTCACCAGCATCGTCATCGATGGCAACACCTTCACCAGCGCCCAGTCGATTGGTGTCCAGATCGCCGCCAACAACAGCACGGTATTCGGATCGGTCGCCATCACCGGCAATACCTTCGCCAACAACATCCTGGCGATCGAGGCCTCGGCGGTGCACGGTGCCAGCCTCGGATTCAACGCCAGCGGCAATACCATCACAAGCACGGTCTCCGGTGGCAGCCACGGGCTGAACTCCAACCACGGCATTCCCAGCACCGGCGCGCTGCGCGGCCGCATTGCCAACAACCAGATCGGCGATGCGAGCGTTCCAAACTCGGGTTCACCCATCGGCAACGGCGTGCGTCTTGTCGGCAACGACGGCGGCACCAAGCAGCTCCTGGTCACCGGCAACACCCTGCGCGAAATCCGCAACGGACGCGGCATCGACGTGGTGAACCGAAACGGCACCGGCCGCATGGACATCACGGTGACGGACAACAACGTCGCCACCAACGCCCAGCCGGCCGACTACCCGCTCGCCGGCGTCCACGTGCAGTCCAACTGCGTCGGCACCTGCAACAGCCTGCGCGCGGATATCGCCGGCAACACTGTGGCCGTACCCAGCGGCGGCTGCACCGGGGATCTCCTGGGAGTGTGTCTTGAGCTGGTGGAAACCGGCAGCTCCACCTGCGAGCTGCTGGATCGCGCGCCTACCGGTACTGCAAGCGCCAATGCCGAGCTGATCGGCAATAACGCCCTCAGCGCCAGCACCGCGGCGTCGGCCGGCTGCTCCCTGACCCTCACCGCGCCGGTGTTGCCACCCTGATCGTCACCGCAGCGCAGACAACAGCCGAAGCGGAGCGATCCGCACCATTGGAGGAACCCACGTCATGGCAGAGCCCTTTCTTTCCGAAATCCGGATCATGAGCTTCGCGTTTGCGCCCAAGGGTTGGGCCCTATGCGACGGCCAGCTCCTGCCGATCAACCAGAACCAGGCCCTGTTTTCCCTGCTGGGCACGACCTTCGGCGGCAATGGGCAGGTCAATTTCGCCCTGCCCGACCTGCGCGGCCGAACACCCATCCACGCGAATGGCGCGGCTTACACCCTGGGGATGCGGGGAGGCGCACAAGCGCATTCCCTCAGCGTGGCCGAGCTGCCGACCCACCAGCACGCGCAGAGCGCGACCTCCAAGGCGGGGGATGCCGTGCCGATCGTGCCGGCGGGCAACCTTCTGGCCCAGCCCGCACTGCCGCTCTATGGCAAGCCGGAGAACCTGGTGGCCATGGCGGCGGGCACGGTGGGTACGGCCGGCGGGTCACAGCCCCACTCCAACATGCAGCCCTTCCTGACCCTGTCGTTCTGCATCGCCCTGCAGGGCATCTTCCCGTCGCCCACCTGAGGAGCACGCACCATGGCTCAACCCTATGTCGGAGAAGTCCGCATGTTCGCGGGAAACTTCGCACCCGCAGGCTGGATGTTCTGTGACGGGCAGCTGTTGCCCATCTCCGAGAACGAAACCCTGTTCAATCTAATCGGCACCACCTATGGCGGCGACGGGCAGTCCACCTTTGCCCTGCCCGACCTGCGCAGCCGGCTGCCGATCCACCAGGGCAACGGTTTCATCCTTGCCGAGACCGGCGGTTCCGAAGAGGTCACGTTGACCTCCAGCCAGATGCCCGCCCACAGCCATGCGGCGTTGGCCAGCAGCTCGATCGCCACCGAACGCAGTCCGCAAAACGCCGTACTGGCGCAGGCCACGACGTTCGATGCCTACCAGACCACACCCGGTGCGTTGGCCATGGCGGGGCAGGCGCTGTCGAACGCGGGTGGAAGCCAGCCGCACACGAACCTGCAGCCCTATCTGTGCGTGAACTTCATCATTTCGCTGTTCGGCATCTTCCCGTCGCCAACCTGAGGAGAGACAGACATGGCCGATCCTTTCGTGGCCGAAATCCGGATTTTCCCGTTCAACTTCGCGCCCCGCGGCTGGGCCTGGTGCGACGGGCAGCTGCTGCCGCTTTCCCAGAACACCGCCCTGTTTTCACTCCTGGGCACCACCTACGGCGGCAATGGCAAGAGCAACTTCGCCCTGCCCAACCTCGGCGGGCGTGCCCCGATGCACCCGGGGCAGGGACCGGGACTGTCGCTCCGCGATCTGGGAGAGACTGGCGGCTCGGAGAGCGTGACGCTGCTCACGTCAGAAATTCCTTCGCACAGCCATCCAGTGAACGCCAGCGCGGCACCAGCCGACGCACAATCGCCGGAGGGTCTTTCCCCCGCACGCGTCGTCGGCACCATGCCCTACGGCACGCCCACCGGTGCGCCGCTAGTTCCGATGGCGCAGGAGTCCATCTCGCCGGCCGGCGGCGATCAGCCGCACAACAACATGATGCCCTACCTTGCCTTCTACTTCTGCATCGCCCTGCAGGGCGTGTTTCCGCCGAGGACATGACCATGAAACGCCGTCATTTCATGCTGTGTACAAGCGCCGCCGCCCTCGCGGCCGCGGCACCGCTGGGTGCGATCGCCGCGCGGCGCCCGGCGCTGCTGGACGATCCGCGCGCCTGGCTGGGAGCCGAATTCGTTTCCGCCGACGGCGTGCGGCTGCGCCTGGCCGATGTTGTCGGCGTGCGCGTGGATCGCGACACCGTGCAGGCCAACCTCGTATTCCAGACCGTGGAAGGCGAGTGGCCCGGCGAGGGCAGCTACGCGCTGCGCTGTGGCGGGACCGAGGAATCCCTCTACCTGCAGCCGGGGCAGGACGGGCCGGTGGCCTGCATCAACCGCCTGCGCCACGTGCGGGTCTGATCCCATGGGTGAGACGGCCGTCCCGGAGTTCTCCCTCGCGCTCTTCGAGCCGCTCCTCGGGCAGGTGTTCCGGATCGGGGACGGCCCGCAGGCCGTGGATGCCCGGCTGGTCGAAGCCAACAACCTGCGCGAAGCCCAGGGCATGGGGCGGCTCAGCCGGCAGTTTTCCCTGCTCTGGCTCGGCCCGCACGAAGCAAACCTGGCGCAGGGGATCTACCGGGTCAGCCATCCGTCCTTGCCGCCGCTCGAACTTTTCCTGGTCTGCCTCGGGCCGGTGGCTGAAGGCATGCGATACGAGGCCGTGTTCACCTGATGCCGCAGCCGCCCGATATCCGCGCCGACCTTCCACCACACCTGCATCTGCGCGCGGCCCTCGATTCCGACCTGCCCCTGCTAGAACGCATCTACGCCGGCACGCGCACCGAGGAGATGGCCCAGACCGACTGGGACGCAGCGCAAATAGCCGCGTTCCTGCGCTTCCAGTTCCACGCCCAGCACCAGCACTACGCCACCCACTACGCCGACGCACAGTTCCTGGTGATCGAGCGCGACGGCCAGGCGGTGGGGCGGTTGTATCTGCACTGGCGAACCACGGAACTGCGCATCGTCGATATCGCCCTGCTGCCCGGGCACCGTGACGCGGGCATCGGCGGTGCCTTGCTTCGCGTTCTGCTGGAGGCGGCCGGCGCGCAAAACCTGTCCGTCAGCATCCATGTCGAACAGTTCAATCGTGCGATGGCCTTGTATCGCCGCCTGGGCTTTCAGAAGATCGGCGAGCACGGTGTCTACCATCTGATGGAGTGGCGACCAAAGGGGATCCCAGCAGGCGGCGGCACCGGTTCTGCGGCATGATGTCCGCCGTCGACCCAACGAGCACGGAGTAACACCCCATGCGCCCTACTCTTTCAGTTCCCGCACTGTCGGGCACTCTGGCGCTGACCGCCTGCGCCGGAACGCTGGATGTGGCGACTTCAAATGCCACCACCACTTACCAGTGCGAAAGCGGCATTCTCATCAAAGCCGGCTACCCGGACACCGATCACGCGCGGGTCGAGTACCAGGGCAGCACTTACGAACTCACCATCGCGATATCCGCCAGCGGCGCGCGCTATGTCGGCGGCGGCGTGGAGTGGTGGACCAAGGGCAGCGGACCGGGTTCCACCGCCTCGCTCTTCGTCCACCTGGACGACGGCAGCTCCGGGGCGGTGATCGAAAACTGCGCGGCGCGCTGAGCTTCGCCGGGCGGCCGCAGCGGCAAGCAGGGCGTCGCGGCAGCAGTGCGCCTCGATGCGGTTGCCGACGCCGAGCTTGCCGATGCACTCGGAAAGATGCGCGCGGTGCCCTGGGGGAAGTTCATGTGCGCAGCATTTCCGGCCCATGACGACCCTCGCCGACGGACGGCGGTGCCGCACGCCATGCGCCAGCTCCGGGCCCGTTGGCAACGGGCACTTCGATATCGGCGACGTGAATGTCGGGCGCGCGGCGCAGCCGGCCACAGCCTTGACCACTCCGATTCCCCACGATTGAAACCGTCGGCAAACTGGCGCGGGTGCTTGGGTTTTGCCTGACGTTGAAGCCCACGCGCGGGTGATGGAAATGCGGCAGGAACGATGCCGATGCCGGAGTCGGTTGATTGCTCCTGGCGCGGATGTCATTTGCGCTTCCCTCAAAGACCGCCACGCGCGTAGCCAGGCGCGCACGACCCAGCCCGGGGTGACGTGTGTCATCCAATACGGTGACAGGCGATACCTGAAAATCAGGGTGCATCAATGGACACTGACATTCCCTCAACTGAATGCAGGAGCCAATCACCATGACGCGCACTTTGGTTTTGTTGTTCTCCGTGGCCACCGTCACATCGTCGCTGGCCGCGGATCTGGACGTCCGCCTGACCCGAGTGGCCAACGACAAAGGCCAAATTCTGGTGGCTGTATTCGATTCGGAAGATGGATGGGATGGCCGCGCCAAGGCGCGCGCGGCACAGCGCGTGGACGCATCCAAGGGCCAGGTTGATCTGCGTTTCCCGGATTTGGAGCCGGGGCGTTACGGCGTTCTGGTGATGCATGATGAGAACGGAAACGGCACGTTGGACAAGACGGTGCTGGGCATCCCCAAGGAAGGCTACGGCTTCAGCAACAATCCCCGGCTGATGCGGCGCGCGCGCTTCGACGAAGCCGTTTTCGAATTGCCGGAAGGCGGGCGTCGCATCGAGGTGGAGATGCGCTGACTCTCCACGGCTGCCGACAACCAGCCGTTCGGTGCGGCAAGAGCCCGGCACAGCGAACTATTCACATTACGCGCTACAGCCAGCCCTTCTGCCGCGCCAGTCGGTAGGCCTCGATGCGGTTGCCGACGCCGAGCTTGCCGATGCACTCGGAAAGATAGTTGCGCACGGTGCCCTGGGAGAGGTTCATGCGCGCAGCGATGTCGCCCGAAGACATTCCCTCGCCGGCCAGTCGCAGCACCTCGCGCTCACGCTCGCTCAAGGGGTCGGATTCGGTCCAGGCTTCCAGCGCCAGCTGCGGGTCGATGGCGCGGCCGCCGCGGTGCACCTGACGCAGGGCGTCTGCAAGCTGCTCGGCCGGGGCGTCTTTCAGGAGGTATCCGGCCACGCCCGAATCCAGCGCGCGGCGCAGGAAGCCGGCGCGGGCGAACGTGGTGACGATGACCACCCTCACCGGCAACCCGTGGTGCTGCACCCGGCGCGCCAGCTCCAGGCCGCTGGCGCCCGGCATCTCGATATCGGTGACAAGAATATCGGGCGTGAGACGGCGCAGCTCGTTCCAGGCGGTGTCGCCGTCGGCCGCCGCGCCGACGATCTCGATGTCCGATTCCATCCCCAGCAGCGCCGCCAGCGCGCCGCGCACCATGGCCTGGTCCTCGGCCAGCAGGACGCGGATCATGGAGCCAAAGCCCCCCTCACCCCGGCCCGCTCCCCCGCCAGCAGGGGAGCGAGCGCATCGGATTTCCGCGCCAGCGGTATGCGGGCCTCGATGCGGGTTCCCGCGCCGGGGCGGCTGTCGATGCGCAGGGTGCCGCCGACGGCCTCAAGGCGCTCGCGCATTCCAGCCAGGCCGTTGCCGGAGCGCAGCGCGCCGCCGCGTCCGTCATCGATCACGCGCAGCACGGCAACTTCTCCCTCGACGCCGAGGTGCACCTCCACCTGTCGCGCTTGCGCGTGGCGCTGGATATTGGTGGCGGCCTCGCGCACGGTCATCGCCAGCGCGTTCTCCACGTCCGCCGGCAGCCCGGCCCCGGAGAATGCCGCGTCGAGGCGGTAGTCGAAGGCGACGCCGTCGGTTTCCAGCAGCAGGCGAGCGGAGGCCAGCTCGGCGGCGATGCCCGCCGCGCGGATGCCGCTGACCGCCTGGCGTACCTGGACCAGCGCGTCGCGCGCGATGCCGCTCACCTCGGCGATCTCGCCGCGCGCGGCCGCCGGATCGCGCTCCACCAGCCGCGCTGCAAGATCGGACTTGAGCGCCACCATCGAAAGCGTGTGGCCGAGCAGGTCGTGCAGGTCACGCCCGATGCGCTCGCGCTCGGCCGTCGCGGCGAGGCGGCGCACTTCCTCGTGCGAAAGCTTGAGCGCCGCGTCGCGCTCGTGGTTGGCGCGCTCGACCATGACGATGACGGCGATGATTGCCGTGACCGTGGGGATCCACACCAGTGCCTGCCACGCATAGCCGATCTGTGCGGCCCAGACCACCAGCGTCACATTGAGGACGGCCAGCAGCGCCAGATAGCGATACAGCCCGCCGCTGCGGCGCGGCTGCAGCATCACGCAGCCGAACACGAAATAGGACAGCCCGGAGGGATACCACGGCAGGAGCGCGAAGCACAGCGCCACCAGCGCCAGCGCACAGGCGTAGGCCGCGCGCGGCGCTGCGAACACCGTGGCGAGATAGAGCAGGAGAAACAGGGGATAGGACAGCGCCGTCAGCGCGAACCAGCGCGGCGTGAACCCGTAGTCGCCATCGGAAAACAGCGGCGTCAGGAACACCCAGACCGACCAGACCAGGTGGATCATCGGCAGCCACGGCGAACGCCCGGCGCGCAGCTCCTGATCGGCGATCGATCCGGGCGCCGGGGCGAGGATCCAGCGCCTGCCACCGGGTGCGGGCAGCAGGTGGCTCATCGGAAATCCTCCTGCCGCCCGTGCCCCGAGTCATTCCGCGGCGCAAGGCGGTCCGGCAGGGCGCACCTGCCGCAGGCGCGGGCGGGAAATCGGCTGGGCGGGAACGGCAGCGGCATGGTGCGCTCATGGTACGCCGGGCACCCGCCCTGGAGCGTCTTCATCGCGCCAGCCGCCGCAGCGCCAGGAAGAAGAACAGCGCTGTCAGTGCGACCAGCACCGCGATGTGCAGCACCGAAGCCATGCCGGCATCGGCACCGATCAGCTTCAGCGAGAGCTGGCTCAGGTGCCAGGCCGGCCAGAGCGGCGCGAGCGTGGTGAATATCCCGGGCAGCATCGACAGCGGCATCCACAGGCCGGAAAGCAGGGCCATCGGCAGGTACACCATGTTGATGACCCCGACCGAGGCCGCGCCGGAGAAGTGGGTTCCCAGCCACATACCGAGCGCGGCGAAGGGCAGCACGCCGGCCACATTGATCGCGAACAGGCCGAGCCACTGCCACGGCGCGAGCGCGACGCCGCCCAGCGTCGCCGCCAGCGCCATCAGCAGGAGCGAGACGATCGCGGCGAACAGCGCAGCCATCGCCATCTTGGCGAACAGGTAAGCGCCGCGCGGCATCGGCATGGCGCGCTTGAGCGTCAGCAGGCCCTGTTCGCGGTCTTCCGCCACCACCACGCCGAAGCCGAACAGCGCCACGCCCATCACCCCGAACACGCCGTAGGTGGCGAGCAGGAAGGTGGCTGCATCGCCGCTGCCGCGGCTGAGCAGCACGCCGAACAGGACGTAGAACATCGCCGGAAACAGCAGCACCGGCAGCGAGAACGCGGGCGTGCGCCAGAGCCGGATGAACTCGCAGCGCGCCTCGTTCCGGTAGGCACGCCATGGCGAATGGGCGGGGCCGGATTGGGCGAGCGCGTTCATCATGCGGCCTCCCTGATCGATGTGCCGGCGGGCTTATCGGCGGTCAGCTGCAGGAAGGCCTCGGCCAGCCCGGCGCGCTCGACCTCCAGCTCGCTCAGGGCGGCGTCCTCGGCCAGCAGACGGCGCAGCACGGCTTCGGCGGCGTCGGTGATGATTTCGATGCGCGGGCCGTCGCGGCGCGCCTCGATCACGCCGGGCCAGCGCGTCAGCGCCTCGGGCACCTGCGCGCTGAGGCAGCGGATGCGGCGCTGGCCGATGCGGGCGCAGATGTCCGCCACGCTGCCTTCGGCCAGGATGCGGCCGGCATCCAGCACGGCAACGCGGTCGGCCAGCGCCTCGGCTTCTTCCAGGTAGTGCGTGGTCAAAAGCACCGCGCCGCCGCCAGCGACGTGAGCGCGGACCGCGGCCCAAATGGCGCGGCGGGCGTCGATGTCCAGCCCGGTGGTGGGCTCGTCCAGAAACAGCAGATCGGGCCGGCCGCACATCGCCAGGGCGAACTGCACGCGCCGCTGCTGGCCGCCCGAGAGCCTGCCGTAGCGACGATCGAGCAGATCGGCAACGCCGGCCATGTCGGCGCAGGCATCGAGGCTATGCGGCGCCGGGTAGTAGCTGCGGGTCAGATCGATCAGCTCGCGCACCTTCAGCGTGGCCGGCAGGCTCGCCGACTGAAGCATCACGCCGATCCGCTGGCGCGCGCCCAGCTGCCCTGGGTTCTGCCCGAACAGTTCGGCCCTGCCGGCGTCCGGCTCCAGAAGGCCGAGCAGCAGGGAGATCGCCGTGCTCTTGCCCGCACCGTTGGGGCCAAGCAGGGCGAGCACCTGACTGGCAGGAACGGAAAGATCGACACCGGCCAGCGCCACCCGGTTTCCGTAGCGCTTGTGCACGGCACGCAGGCGGGCCAGCGGGAGACTAGTCTGTGTCATCGTGCACACCGCGAAGGAAGATGCCGCCATGCTGGCGCGCGGGGTTCGCGCGAGGCAGTGGTGGGCCTCATGCGATGAGGGTGATGCTTGTCACTTGGCGCGGCTTCGTGCCGACGGCATCCTGCTCGCCGGCGTCATTTGCCCCGCTCGGCCACCCGATTCGGTCACACTTGCCGCCCCCTTCCTGTCTCCACCTCCCATGAACGCTTCCGCCGAACTGCTGAAAGAACTGCGCATCGAACGCAACGCCCCGCCGCCCCCTTCTTCGCGCGGCAAGTGGTGGGTGCTGGCGCTGGTTGCACTCGTCGTCATCGCCGCCGCCGCGTGGCTGTTGGGCGGGCGCGATTCTGCGGTCGAAGTGCGCACCGCGCCGGTCATCGCCATCGGCAACACCGCCGCCAGCGCCTCGGTGCTCGATGCCAGCGGCTACGTGGTGGCGCGGCGCATGGCGACGGTGTCGGCCAAGGTCACCGGGCGCGTGCTGGAGGTGCTGATCGAGGAAGGCATGCGGGTGGAGGAGGGCCAGGTGATGGCGCGGCTCGATCCGGTGGACGCCGACGCGCAGCTTGCGCTCGCCAGCGCGCAGCTTGCCGCCGCGCACAGCCAGATCGCCTCGATCAAGGTGCAGGTGGAACAGGCCGAAACCGACGCCACGCGGCTCAAGGAACTGGTCGATCGCGGCCTGGTCTCGCATTCGCAGTACGAGGCCGCCGTGGCGCAGCGCGACACCCTGCGCGCGCAGTACGTCACCGCGCAGCGCAACGCCAAGGTGGCCGCCGATTCGCTGGAAATCGCGAAGAACGGCGTGGACAACACCATCGTGCGGGCACCGTTTTCCGGCGTGGTGATCGCCAAGGCGGCGCAGCCGGGCGAGATCGTTTCCCCGCTCGCCACCGGCGGCTATACCCGCACCGGCATCGGCACCATCGTGGACATGGATTCGCTGGAAGTGGAGGTGGAAGTGGGCGAGTCCTACATCGGCCGGGTGCGGCCCGGGATGCGGGTGGAGGCGGTGCTCAATGCCTACCAGGACTGGAAGATCCCGGCGGAAGTCATCGCGATCATCCCGGCCGCCGACCGCGGCAAGGCCACGGTGAAGGTGCGCGTGGCGCTCAGGGAAAAGGACGCGCGCATCGTGCCGGACATGGGCGTGCGGGTGAGCTTCCTGGAGGCCGAACGCGCGGACGAACCCGAGCAGCCGCGCGGCGTGCGGGTGCCGCAGGGCGCCATCGTGTCGCGCGATGGCGCAAGCCGGGTGTTCGTGCTGCAGGACGACAAGGTGGCCTTGCGTACGGTGGAGACCGGCATCGCGCTGGGCGACGGGCGACAGGTGCTGTCGGGGCTCGGTGCCGGGCAGGTCGTGGTGCTCGATCCACCGCCGGAACTGAAGGATGGCGATGCGGTGCGGGTGGCCGCGCCGCGATGAACCGGATGCCTTTCCGTCGGCCGCGCAAGGCCGACCTGCGCTTGAGCAATGCCCGCGTTCGTGCCGCAGGTCGGGGCGACGCCCCCGACGCGCCGGGCATCGTGTCATTCCATTGCCCGCACGGCTTTCCGTCGGCCGCGTAGGGCCGACCCACATCACACAGAGGAATCTCCATGTCAGCCCTGGTCAGCATCCGCAATCTCACCAAGACCTACACCCGCGGCCCGGAGAAGGTCGCCGTGCTGCACGGCGTGGACCTGGACATCGAGCGCGGCGACTTCGTTGCGCTGATGGGGCCTTCGGGCTCGGGCAAGACCACCCTGCTGAACCTGATCGGCGGGCTGGATTCGCCCAGCGGCGGCGAGATCACGATCGAAGGCGAGCGCATCGACACCCTGAGCGCCGGCCAGCTCGCCGCCTGGCGCAGCCGCCACGTCGGCTTCGTGTTCCAGTTCTACAATCTGATGCCCACGCTCAGCGCGCAGAAGAACGTCGAGCTGCCGCTGCTCTTGACCCACCTCAATGCGAAGGAGCGCGCCCGCCGCGCGCAGATCGCGCTCACCCTGGTCGGCCTCGCGGACCGCCGCAGCCACAAGCCGAACGAGCTTTCCGGCGGTCAGCAGCAGCGCGTCGCCATCGCGCGCGCCATCGTTTCCGATCCCACCTTCCTGATCTGCGACGAGCCGACCGGCGATCTCGACCGCCACTCGGCCGAAGAGGTGCTGGGCCTTCTGCAGCTGCTCAACCGCGAGCACGGCAAGACCATCGTGATGGTCACCCACGATCCCAAGGCCGCCGAGTACGCGCGCCATACCATCCATCTGGACAAGGGCGAGCTGGTCGACACGCCCGCCGCGCACTGAGTCGGAGGTCATCATGAAAAAACGACAGGATCGGCGTTTTTCACGGCGAAGCCGCCCGCAGGGTGGCGCACAGGGATGTGCGCCATGAAATACCTCCACCTCATCTGGGCGCAGCTGTTCCGCAGCCGCACGCGCACCGCGCTGACGCTGCTGTCGGTCGTCACCGCCTTCCTCCTGTTCGGCCTGCTCGATTCGGTGCGCGTGGCGTTCAACTCCGGCGGCAGCGTGGACGGCGCGAACCGCCTGATCGTCTCCTCGCGCCTGTCTATCACCCAGACCCTGCCGATCCGCCTGCTGCAGCAGATCGAGGGCATTCCCGGCGTGCAGAAGACCACCTACGCGATGTGGTTCGGCGGCATCTACCAGGACATGCGGAACTTCTTCCCCAACTTCTCGGTGGCGCCCAACTACTTCGAGGTCTATACCGAGTTCGAGGCGCCGCCCGAGCAGGTGGAGGCGTTCAAGGCCACCCGCACCGCGGCAGCCGTGGGCGAGGCGCTGGCGCTCAAGCACGGCTGGAAGATCGGCGACACCATCCCGCTCCAGGCCACGATCTTCCCGCGCAGCGGCAGCAACGACTGGCCGCTCGAACTGACCACGATCTTTCGCGCGAAGGACCGCTCGCAGGTGGGTCAGGAACAGCAGCTGGTGATGAACTGGGCCTACTTCGACGAGGCCAACGACTACATCAAGAACCAGGTGAGCTGGTTCACCGTGGTGCTCGACGACGCGGCGCAGGCGTCGCGGGTGGCGCAGGCCATCGACGCGCTCTCGGCCAACTCCGACCACGAAACCAAGACCCAGACCGAATCGGCCTTCCAGCAGGCGTTCGCCAAACAGTTCGCCGACATCGGCCTGATCGTCACCGCGATCATGGGCGCGGTGTTCTTCACCCTGGTCCTGCTCACCGGCAACACCATGGCGCAGGCGGTGCGCGAGCGCATCCCGGAACTGGCCACGCTCAAGACCCTCGGCTTCACCGACCGCATCGTGCTGGCGCTGGTGCTGGCCGAATCGGTGCTGCTGGTGGTGCTGGGCGGCGTGCTGGGCCTGGGGCTGGCATCGGCGATCATTCCCGGCCTGGCCAAGGCCAGCGGCGGCATGGTGGCGCTGCAAAGCGTGCCGGGCGAAACCTGGGGCATGGGCCTGGGATTGATGGCGGCCATCGGCGTGGCGGTAGGGCTCCTGCCCGCGCTGCGCGCACGCGGGCTGAAGATCGTCGACGCGCTGGCCGGCCGCTGAGGAAAAACCATGAAGAACTTTCTGAAGAACCTCGTCGTACTGCTGGTGATGCTGCTGGCGCTTGGCGTCTGGATCGCGCTGCCCTGGCAGGGCGTGCTCGCCGTCGCGGTGCTTGTCGGGCTGTGGCTGGCTTTCTCCCGCACCGGCCGTCTTGCGCTGGAAGCCACCCGCATCGGCATCGCGAGCCTGCCGCAGCGCTGGGGCGCGTCCTCGGTGATCGTCGTGGGCATCGCCGGCGTGGTCGGCGTGCTGGTGGCGATGCTGGCGATGGGCGAGGGCTTCCAGGCCACGCTCGATGCCGCCGGCAACGACGAAACCGCCATCGTGCTGCGCGGCGGCTCGCAGGCGGAAACCAACTCGGTCATCACCCGCAGCCAGGTGCCGCTGCTGACCAGCCTTCCCGGCATCGAGAAGGACGCCGACGGCAGGCCGCTGATTTCGGCCGAACTGTCGCAGGTGGTGAACCTTCAGTCCCGGGCCGACGGCAGCGACACCAACGTGCAGTTCCGCGGTATCGGCGAGGACGCATTTCGCGTGCGCCAGAACGTGCGCGTCGTCGAGGGCCGCGCGCCCGCGCCGGGCCTGCGTGAAATCGCGGCCGGCCGCGGCGCACAGGCGCAGTTTCGCGGGCTGGAGGTGGGCAACACGCTGATGCTCGGCAACCAGCAGTGGACGGTCGTGGGCGCGTTCGAATCCGGCGATGCCTACGAATCGGAACTGTGGAGCGATGCGCAGACCCTGGCCACCAGCTACAACCGCGGTGCCTACCAATCGGTGCTGGTACGCACCGGCAAGGAGGGCTTCGAAACCTTCAAGGCGGCGGTGGAGGCCGATCCCCAGCTAAAGCTCGACGTCTTCACCACGCGCGCCTATTTCGCCAAGCAGTCCGGCGGCCTCAAGCGGCTGCTGGAAATCCTCGGCACCGTGATCGGCGGCATCATGGCCGTGGGCGCGGTGTTCGGCGCGCTCAACACCATGTACGCCGCCGTCGCCGCCCGCGCCCGCGAGATCGCCACCATGCGCGCCATCGGATTTCGCGGCACCCCGGTCGTGACCGCGGTGATGCTGGAAACCCTGCTGCTCGCCCTCCTTGGCGGCGTGGTCGGCGGCCTGGTCGCCTGGCTGCTGTTCAACAACTTCAGCGCCTCGACCCTGGGCAACAACTTCAGCCAGGTGGTGTTCCAGTTCCGCGTGACGCCGGAGCTGCTGTGGACCGGCCTCAAGTGGGCGCTGGGCATCGGCCTGATCGGCGGCCTGTTCCCCGCCCTGCGCGCGGCGCGGCTGCCCATCACCACGGCGCTGCGGGAGGTGTGATCCCGGCACTGCGCCCGGCTGTCCACCCAGGCGTCGGCATCCAGGCCTGACGCCGGGCCAGCTACCATCGGGTTCAGCCATTTCCCTGCAGGAGGCCCCATGCCCGGCTTCGCCGAGCTTGATGCGATCACGCTGGATGCGCTGCGCGCCACGGGGGCCACCAAGTGGAACCGGCGCGACGGGGCGCTGGGGGCATTCATCGCGGAAATGGACTACGGGATTGCGCCGCAGATCACCCGCGCGCTGCATCGGGAGGTGGAGCGCGGGCTGTTCGGCTATCTGCCGCCGCGGTATGTGCATCAGATGCGCGCGTCGGTCGCGCGCTATTTGCGCGAGCGGCACGATTGGGAGGTGGCGGAGAGCCGCATCCACGAGATGCCCGACGTGGTGGCGATCTACCAGGCCGCGATCGAGCATTTCAGCCGGCCGGGCAGCAAGGTGATCGTGCCGACGCCGGCGTACATGCCGCTGCTCTCGCTGCCGCCGACGCTGGGGCGGGAGGTGATCGAGGTGCCGATGACGCGAACGGCGGACGGCGCGGGCTTCCGCAACGATCTTGCGGCGATCGAGCGTGCCTTCGACGCCGGCGGGCAGCTGCTGGCGCTGTGCAATCCGCACAACCCGACCGGGCGGGTGTTCACGCGGGACGAGCTTGTGGCCATCGAGGACGTGGTTCACCGCAAGGGCGGGCGCGTTTTCGCGGACGAGATCTGGATGCCGCTGGTGTTTCCCGGCCATGCGCACATTCCCTATGCATCGATCGGCGAGCGCGCCGCCGCGCACACGATCACGGGCATGGCGGCGTCCAAGGGCTTCAACCTGCCCGGGCTCAAGTGCGCACAGCTGATCGTTTCCAACGACGCCGACCAGGCGCACTGGAACGCGGTGGGCGTATGGGCCATGCACGGCGCGGCCAACCTCGGGCTGGCGGGAACGACGGCGGCGTTCGATGAGGCCCTGCCCTGGCTCGACGATATCCGCGCGTATCTCGTGCGCAACCGCGATGCGCTCCTGGCCTTCGTGGCCGAGCGCATGCCGCGAGTGCGCGTGTGTCCGCCCGAAGGTACCTACATCGCCTGGCTGGATTTTTCAGACTACCGCTTCGAGCGCGGGGCGCAGGCGTTCTTCCTGGAGAAGGCCGGCGTGCTGTGCACCGATGGTGCCGCCTGCGGGCGCACGGGCGAGGACCACCTGCGCTTCATCTTCGCGATGCCGCTGCCGCTGATGCGCGAGGCGCTGGAACGCATGGCCGAGGCGCTGGATGCGGCGTAAGCACCCGGCCGCTGCGATTGGACGGGCGCGCAATCCAGCCGCCACAATCGCCGCATGACGCCACACTCGATGTCGATTCCAGCCCGTCGCCTCGCGGCGCTGCTGCTCGCGATGGCTCCGCTTCTGGCGATGGCGGACGGGCCTTACGCCTGGCCCGAACCGGGCGGTGGCTGGACCGTGCGGCGCGTGGTCGAGACCGGGGGAACACCCGCGGCGCGCACCGAAACGCTCACCCGCGACCAGGCGATGGTGGTCGATGGCAGCGACGGTGCGCCCGCGTTCGAGGTGCGCCTGCGCGCGCCGGCCGACAGGGCACCCGATGCGCTGAACGTGGAATCGGACGCGCCGCTTTTCGTCGTGGCCGACATCCACGGCGAGTACGGGATTCTGGTCGAACTGCTGCGTCATCAGGGCATCATCGACGCTGCGCTGCGCTGGAACTTCGGCGCTGGCCACCTCGTTTTCCTGGGCGATGCATTCGACCGCGGCTCGCACCAGGTGGCTGTGCTCTGGCTGGTGTACCAGCTGCAGGGAGAGGCCGAAGCGGCGGGCGGCAGCGTCGAGTTCCTGCTGGGAAACCACGAGCTGCTGGCGCTGCGCGGCGATGTGCGTTACCTCCACCCGCGCTATCTCGCCGACGCCGATGCGCTGGGCGTGACGACCTATGCCGAACTGTTCGATGCGGACAGCGTGCTGGGCCAGTGGCTGCGCACGCGCGGCGCGATCCTGCGCGCGGGCGACGTGCTGCTCGCGCACGGCGGGATCTCGCCGCAGGTTGTGCAGCGCGACCTGTCCGCCGCCGCGCTCAGCCGCGCGGTGCGCGAGGTGCTGGACGGGCGCGCCGATTCGGCACGCCCGCCGCTGCATGATTTTGCGATCGGTTCCTCCGGGCCGCTATGGTATCGCGGCTACTTTGCGCGCGGCGCGGCAGCGCCCGAGGCCCGTGCGGAGGAGATCGAGGCGCTGCGTCGCCACTTCGGCGTGCGCGCCATCCTGGTCGGCCACACCGCGCTCGATGAGGTCAGCGCACTGTTCGCAGGGCGGGTGATCGGCGTGCAGGTGTACCCGGCGCGCGACGCGGGAACCGGTCGCGCCGTGATGGGCGCAGTGCGCCGCGACCGAGGGCGCTGGTATCGCGCTGCGGTCAACGGCGATCGCAGCCCGCTGGAAATTGCCCCTCAGCCGGCTGAATCCGGCACCTGAGGTTCAGCCGCAGCGGCGTAAGGTGCGGCACGCCGGATTCCGCACCGTCGGCATCCGATCCAGACCCACCGGCATCCATCAAAAAGGAGCATCGCGCCATGACGACCCACGGTACGAAGTGGCTTCCCCTCGCCGCCGCCTGCCTGCTGGCCGCGGCCTGCCAGAATCCATCGGCTCCGGCCGATACATCCACCCGGATTCAACCGCCACCCGCCGCGCCGGCCGAGGCCTCGCCGCCGGCTGATGCCCAGACGCAGGTCGAGGCACCTGTGGATCCGGCCCTGACCGCCGAACCCGCACAGCCGGCGGCACCACCCGCTGCGCCGGCTGCACCGGCCGCGCCCGCCGCAGCGCCGAAACCGGTGCCGGCACCCAGGCCGCCGGCCGCCGCATCCGGCGGGCAGTACGCCCAGGTGATCAGCGTGACACCGGTGCGCCAGTCCATCGACAACCCGCAGGAAGTCTGCCGCGACGTCGAGGTGGTCTACCAGGTCGCACCCAAGGACGAGAACAAGATCGCCGGCACCGCGATCGGTGCCATCGTCGGCGGTGCCATCGGCAACCAGGTCGGCGACGGCAGCGGCCGCGACGCGGCGCGCATCGCCGGCGCGGTCGGCGGTGCCATCGCGGGCCGCAAGATCCAGGAAAGCCAGCAGGCGAAGAAGACCGAAACCCGCATCGAGCGCCAGTGCGAGAAGGTCAACGACACCGAAACCCGGGTGATCGCCTACGACATCGTCTACAGCTACGGCGGGGAAACCCGCAGCGCGCGCGTGGCGGAAGATCCGGGCGAGAGGATCAAGCTGCCGGTGCGCGGCATCGATCCCTGAGCGCGACGCGCAGCGGCCACCAGCCACACGAAGAAGGCCCGGGATTCCCGGGCCTTCCTCTTGATGCCGCCGGGTCCGGAGGATCAGTCCAGGTTGCGCCCGTGGAACAGTTCCTCGACCTCCTGGCGCAGCTGCATCTCGATGCGCTGGCGCTCCTTGAACGAGAGGTTCTTGGCCTTTTCCTCGAACAGGTAGGTGTCCAGATCGAAGTCCTTCACGTGCATCTTGGTGTGGAAGATGTTCTCCTGGTAGACGTTCACGTCGAACATCTCGTAGCGGCTCTTGATGCCCTTGGCGAGGAAGTCCTGGATCGAATTGATGCGGTGGTCGATGAAGTGCTTCTTGCCCTTCACGTCGCGGGTGAAGCCGCGCACGCGGTAGTCGGCGATGACGATGTCCGACTCGAAACTCTCGATCAGGTAGTTGAGCGCCTTGAGCGGCGAGATCACGCCGCAGGTGGCCACGTCGATGTCGGCGCGGAAGGTGGCGATGCCGTTCTGCGGATGGGTTTCCGGATAGGTGTGGACGGTGATGTGGCTCTTGTCCAGGTGTGCCACCACGCTGGCGTCGAGGTGATCTGCGTCCAGATGCTCGCGCATCGCGCCGGCCAGCACTTCCTTGCCGGCCTGCTTCTTGTCGATGATCGGCTCTTCGGAAATGAGGATCGTCACCGACGCACCCTGCGGATCGTAGTCCTGGCGCGCGACGTTGAGGATGTTGGCCCCGATGATCTCGGCGACATCGGTCAGGATCTGCGTCAGGCGCTCGGCGTTGTAGGCCTCGTCGATGTACTCGATGTAGCGCCGACGCTGCTCTTCGGTGATCGCGTAGCAGACGTCGTAGATGTTGAAGCTCAGGGCCTTGGTGAGATTGTTGAAGCCCTGGAGCTTCAGGCGCGGCAGCGGCTTGACCAACGCGGATGTCCTATGGAAGGCGGCGGAAGAGGCGGATTATCGAACAAATCGCGCGCGGATTGAACTGCCGCATGCGGTGCCCGGCCGGAAACCGGGACTCGGACCGTCCCGCGCGGCGGCCCTTGGCGGGAAACATTGGCGGGAAATCGCCCATCGGCCGCCAGCTCGCGTTAAGCTAGAAAGTGAATCACGTCACGGTGCATCCCATGGCAAACGGTCACTTCCCCCTTCAGGACACGCTCCGCCGCCCGCAGCGGCCCGAGTCGCTGGCCCCCACCGAGCAGACCATCCAGCGTTTCCTCGCGCACTGCCACCGCCGCCGCTACGCCTCGCGCACCGACGTCTTCCGTCCGGGCGACCCGGCCACGACGATGTACTACGTCATCAGCGGCTCGCTCAGCGTCATCAGCGAGGAGGAGGACGGCCGCGAACTGGTGCTCACCTACATCAATCCGGGCGAATTCGTCGGCGAGACCGGCGTATTCATCAGCGCCCCGCAGCGCGACGTGGTGCTGCGCACCCGCACCGCCTGCGAACTGGCCGAAATCAGCTACGAGCGCCTGCACGCGCTGTTCGGCGGGCTGCTGCGGGAAGAATGCCCGCGCCTGCTGTTCGCGATCGGCAGCCAGCTCACCCGCCGCCTGCTGCACACCGGGCGCAAGGCCAGCCGCCTGGCCTTCATGGATGTCTCCAACCGGATCGCCAACACCATCCTGGACCTGTGCCACGAGCCCGATGCAATGAGCCATCCGGAAGGCACCCAGATCCGCGTCTCGCGGCAGGAGCTGGCGCGCATCGTCGGCTGCTCGCGCGAGATGGCCGGGCGCGTGCTCAAGCAGCTGGAGGAGCGCGGCATGCTGCGCGCCCGCGGCAAGACCATCGTGGTGCTGATGGACCGCCTGCCGGCGGCATGATCGGCACGCGGGCGAAGCCTCAGCCGTCCGCAACCACGCGGTTGCGCCCCTCCGGCCTGGCCGGAGGGAGCCGCCGGTCAGGCCGGGCGTCGCAGCAGGCGCAGCGTCCGGATTTTCCAGCCACGCTCAGGGCGCGAAGAGGCGCGCCAACTCGGAACCCGGGTCGGCGGCGCGCATGAAGGCCTCGCCGACGAGGAAGGCGTGGACGCCCGCTTCACGCAACTTCGCCACGTCCTCGCGCGTGTGGATGCCGCTTTCGGTGACCAGCCGGCGACCGGAAGGCAGGTGCGCCTTCAGCGCGATCGTGGTGTCGAGCGAGACCTCGAAGCTGCGCAGGTTGCGGTTGTTGACGCCCAGCAGCAGTCCCGCATCGGCCGGCAGCGCCAGCGCGCGCGCGAGCTCCGCGGCATCGTGCACTTCCACCAGCACGTCGAGGCCGATCGAACGCGCCAGCGCGGCCAGTTCGGCCAGGCGCGCGTCGTCGAGCGCGGCCACGATCAGGAGGATGCAGTCGGCTCCCAGCGCGCGCGCCTCGTGTACCTGGTAGGCATCGAGGGTGAAGTCCTTGCGCAGCACCGGCAGCGAACACGCCGCGCGCGCCGCGCGCAGGTACGCATCCTCGCCCTGGAAGAAATCCACGTCCGTCAGCACGGAAAGGCAGGCGGCACCGCCGGCCTCGTAGCTGGCCGCGATCCGCGCCGGATCGAAGTCGGGCCGGATCAGGCCCTTCGACGGGCTGGCCTTCTTCACCTCGGCGATCACCGCGGCCTCCCCGGCGGCGATCCTGCGCTCCAGCGCAGCGGCAAAACCGCGCGCCGGCGCGGCGTCGCCGCAGCGTGCGGCCAGTTCGGCCTGCGGCACCTGAGCGCGGCGCGCGGCGACTTCCTCGCGCTTGCGCGCAAGGATCTTTTCCAGGATGTCGCTCATGCGCCTTCTCCCTTCAGCCGCCGCGTCGTCGCGACGAACCGATCCAGCCGCGCGCGCGCCGCGCCGCTGGCCAGGACCTCGCGCGCGCGTGCGACACCGTCGGCGATCGACGCCGCGCGGTCGGCCGCGTACAGCGCCGCGCCGGCGTTGAGCGCGACGATCTCGCGCGGCAGGCCGTCGCGGTTCTCCAGCGCATCCAGCAGCATCGCGCGGGATTCTTCGGCGTTTTCCACCCGCAGGTTGCGGCTCGCCGCCATGGCGATGCCGAAGTCTTCCGGGTGGATCTCGTACTCGCGCACCGCACCGTCGCGCAGTTCGCCGACCAGGGTGCCGGCACCGAGCGAAATTTCGTCCATGCCGTCGCGTCCCCACACCACCAGCGCGCGGCGTGCGCCCAGACGTTGCAGCACGCGCACCTGGATGCCGACCAGGTCGGGATGGAACACGCCCATGAGGATGTTGGGCGCGCCGGCCGGATTGGTGAGCGGGCCGAGGATGTTGAACAGGGTGCGCACGCCCATCTCGCGCCGCACCGCCGCGACGTTCTTCATCGCCGGATGGTGGATCGGCGCGAACATGAAGCCGACGCCGGTCTCGGCGATGCACTGCGCGACCTGCGCGGGCTGCAGGTCGATCGCGGCACCGAGCACCTCCAGCACATCGGCGCTGCCGGATTTCGAGGACACGCTGCGGTTGCCGTGCTTGGCGACCTTCGCGCCCGCCGCCGCCACCACGAAAATGCTGGCGGTGGAAATGTTGAAGGTGTGGGCACCGTCGCCGCCGGTGCCCACCACGTCGATGAAGTGGTCGGACTCAGGCGCTTCGACCGTGGCGGCGAACTCGCGCATCACCTGCGCGGCACCGGCGATCTCGCCGACGGTTTCCTTCTTCACGCGCAGCCCCGACAGGATCGCGGCGGTCATCACCGGCGAGACTTCTCCGCGCATGATCTGGCGCATCAGCGCGACCATTTCGTCGTGGAAGATTTCGCGGTGTTCGATGGTGCGCTGGAGCGCTTCCTGGGGCGTGATGGTCATGGCGATGCGGGAGGATGAATGCACGGACGGGAGCCGTGCATTGTAGGCGCTTGCGCGCCCTCGTCCCCAGTCGCGGCAGGCAGCGCTGCGCCAGGGCCATTGCCGGGGCGAGCACCGCCCAGAACGGCAGCCAGCCGATCCACGCGCCGTGCCACTGCGCCGGCGGTATCAGGGCCAGCGCCAGCGCGCCGATCGTCAGCCAGTACGCCAGCACGGCATCGACCAGGGGAATCTTGGCAAAGGTGTCGGAACGGGACACGGCAGGCTCCTTGCAGGACGGAGCCATGAGCCTGCCAGCCGCGCGTCTCACCGGCTGAGACGACGGCGGTCGCGAACGACCGCCGCCGGGTCAATCATGCCGAGGCAGTCAGATCCTTGATCTTGTCCGTGGGCCCGCAGTTGCGGACCGAGGCCACGCCGGTTGCCCGGCTCGCTTCGGACGCGTACATCTGGCTGGTTCCGATCACCTGGTGGTTGGCCGCCAGCAGATTGAAGAATGTCTTGCCGTTGGCAGCCTGCTTGAGTTCGTAGCGCGCTTCGTCCGGACTGTTCTTCTGCACCGAGGCGATGCCGTTCTCGGCCGACGCGCGAGCGCGATACAGCTCGCTGGTGAGAATGACCTCGCCGTTGCCGGCCTTGAGTACGAAGCGGAACTGTCCGTCGTTGCTTTTGCTCAGTTCATACCAGCCTGCCATCGCCTGTCTCCTCGTCTCGCGCCAAGTGCGCGCGGCAACGATAGCCTGATTGTTTCACCAGGTCACGAAGGCGCGGCACGTCGCAGCGGCCGAACGCCCGGCGCGGCGCGGATCGCTCAAACCTTGGCGAACACCAGGCTGGCGTTGGTGCCGCCGAAGCCGAAGCTGTTGGACATGACCGCATTGAGCCGGGCGTCGCGGGTCTCGCGCAGGATCGGCATGTCGCGTGCACCTTCATCGAGCGCGTCGATGTTGACCGAGCCGGCCATGAAGCCTTCGTTGAGCATCAGCAGGCTGTAGATCGCCTCGTGCACGCTGGCGGCACCGAGCGAATGGCCGCTGAGGGCCTTGGTGGAGGAGATCGGTGGCACGCTGCTGCCGAACGCGCTGCGCACGGCCTCGAGTTCCACCAGGTCGCCCAGCGGCGTGGAGGTGCCGTGGGTGTTGAGGTAATCGATCGGCATCTGCGCCTGGGCCAGCGCCATCTGCATGCAGCGCACCGCGCCTTCGCCGGACGGCGCCACCATGTCGGCACCGTCGGAGGTGACGCCGTAGCCGACCAGCTCGGCGTGGATGCGCGCGCCGCGCGCCTTTGCATGTTCGAAGTCTTCCAGCACCAGCATGCCGCCGCCGCCGGCGATGACGAAACCGTCGCGCGAGGCGTCGTAAGGGCGTGAAGCGGTCTCGGGCGAGGCGTTGCGGGCGGTGGAGAGCGCGCCCATGGCGTCGAACTGCGAGGTCATGCCCCAGTGCAGCTCCTCGGCACCGCCGGCGAAGACGATGTCCTGCGCGCCATGGCGGATGAGGTCGGCACCGGCACCGATGCAGTGCGCCGAGGTGGCGCAGGCCGCCGCGATCGAATAGCTCAGCCCGAGGATGCCGAAGGCGGTGGCGAGCGAGGCCGAGACCGTGGAGCACATCGTGCGCGGCACCATGTATGGACCGATGCGGCGCACGCCCTTGTCGCGCAGAATGTCGGCGGTTTCGATCTGCCACTGCGGCGAGCCGCCGCCGGAGCCGGCGATGAGGCCGATGCGCGGATGGCGGATGCGATCGAGCGTGAGTCCGGCGTCGGCGATGGCCTCGCGCATGGAAACATAGGCATAGGCGGCCGCATCGCCCATGAAGCGCTTGAGCTTGCGGTCGATCTCGGCCACCAGGTCGATCACGGGCTGCCCGGCCACCTGGCTGCGCAGGCCCAGCTCGGCGTATTCGGGAATGTGGCAGATGCCGCTGATGCCATCGCGCAGGGCGCGCGAAACACTGTGGGCGGCATTGCCCAAGCAGGACACCAGGCCCATGCCGGTGACGACGACGCGACGCATCAGAAGCTCTCCGTTGACTTGAACAGGCCGACCCGCAGGTCCTTGGCGGTATAGATCAGGCGATCGTCCACGAAGGTGCGGCCGTCGGCAACCACCAGCTTGAGGCGACTGCGGATCACCCGGCTGATGTCGATGACATAGCGCACCGTTTTCGCCGTGGGCAGCACTTGGCCGGTGAACTTGACTTCGCCCACGCCCAGCGCGCGCCCGAGGCCGGGTTCGCCCAGCCAGGGCAGGAAGAATCCGGCGAGCTGCCACATGGCATCGACACCGAGGCAGCCGGGCATCACCGGGTCGCCCTCGAAGTGGCAGCCGAAGAACCAGAGGTCCGGGCGGATGTCGAGCTCGGCCTCGATCACGCCCTTGCCGTGCTCGCCACCGGCGGCGGCGATATGGGTGATGCGGTCGAACATCAGCATCGGCGGCAGCGGCAGGCGCGCATTGCCGGGGCCGAACATTTCGCCGCGTCCGCAGGCGAGGAGCTGGTCGCGGTCAAGCGAGGAAAGCTGGGACATCGGGATCTCTCTGGAACGGAAAGCCGGTGCGGCACCGGCCCTGGCCGGAGCCCGCAAGTATTGCCTGGACCCGGCCGGAGTGTGTCGCCATGGTCCGCCCGGGCGCGAAAGGCGGCCGCAGCGGCGGCCGCCTTCCGAGGCGCATCAGCGCTTCATGAAGTTGAAGAACTCCTCGTTGGTCTTGGTGTTCTTCATCTTGTCGAGCAGGAACTCCATCGCCGCCAACTCGTCCATCGGATGCAGCAGCTTGCGCAGGATCCAGATCTTCTGGAGGTAATCGGGTTCGATCAGCAGCTCTTCGCGGCGGGTGCCGGAGCGGTTGATGTTGATCGCCGGATACACGCGCTTCTCGGCGATGCGGCGGTCCAGGTGTATCTCCATGTTGCCGGTGCCCTTGAACTCCTCGTAGATCACCTCGTCCATCTTGGAGCCGGTGTCGATCAGCGCGGTGGCCAGGATCGTCAGCGAACCGCCTTCCTCGGCCTTGCGCGCCGCGCCGAAGAAGCGCTTGGGACGCTGCAGGGCGTTGGCATCGACGCCGCCGGTGAGCACCTTGCCGGAGCTGGGCACCACGGTGTTGTAGGCGCGCGCCAGGCGGGTAATGGAGTCGAGCAGGATCACCACGTCGCGCTTGTGTTCGACCAGGCGCTTGGCCCGCTCGATCACCATTTCAGCCACCTGCACATGGCGCGCGGCGGGCTCGTCGAAGGTGGAGGACACCACTTCGCCGCGCACGCTGCGCTGCATTTCGGTGACTTCTTCCGGGCGCTCGTCGATCAGCAGCACGATCAGGTGCACGTCCGGATGGTTGTGCATGATGGCCTGGGCCACATTCTGCATCAGCATCGTCTTGCCGGCCTTGGGCTGGGAGACGATCAGGCCGCGCTGGCCGCGCCCGATCGGGGCGACGAGATCCAGGATGCGGCCGGTGATGTCCTCGGACGAGCCGTTGCCGCGCTCCAGGTGGAAGCGCTCGCGCGGGAACAGCGGCGTGAGGTTCTCGAACAGCACCTTGTTCTTCGAGGCTTCAGGCGGCTCGCCGTTGATCGTGTCGACCATGGCCAGCGCGAAGTAGCGTTCGCCGTCCTTGGGATAGCGGATGCGGCCGGTGAGGAAGTCGCCGGTGCGCAGGTTGAAGCGGCGGATCTGGCTGGGCGAGATGTAGGTGTCGTCCGGGCCGGCGAGGTAGCTGGCGTCGGCCGAGCGCAGGAAGCCGAAGCCGTCGGGCAGGATCTCCAGCACGCCGTCGGCGGCCACGCCGTCGCCGTGGCGGGTGAGCATCTTGAGCAGGGCGAAGGTGACGTCCTGCTTGCGCAGGCGCGCCACGCTCTCGCCGATGCCGAGCTGGTCGGCGATGTCGAGCAGCTTGTGCGCCGGCATCTTCTTGAGGTCGGCCAGGCTGTAGGTCGGAAAATCCGGCGGCAGCGCGAGCGGCGCGCGCTGCGGCTCGGGCATCGCATCCTCGCCATCGTCGTCATCGGGCAGGTCGCGCGCGGCGCGGCTGTCGCGGTTGTCGCGCTCGCCGCGTCCACGGCGGCGATCGCGGCGGTCGCGGTGGCGATTGCGGTTGCCGGACTTGCTGCCGGCTTCGCCTTGCGCGGCACCTACTGCCGGCGCGGCGACGCCGCCTTCGGCGGCAGGCGTTGCGGGGCTGGCCTCGGCGGGCGCAGGCGCAGGATGGGGTTGGGCACGCTCGGCGTGCACCGGAGCGGGCGCGGCGGCGACCGGGGTGTCGTTGTCGTTTTCTTGCACGGGAAGTGTCTCGCTGAAAGTGCGAGTGGGTCCAGGAATGGGACGGATCAGAGCGGAAGCAGCGCGGAATCGCACCGGCAGATGGCCTGCACGTTACACCGCGCGGGCCGCGAGGTAAAGACGTGCCGCATTGCGGCGTTCATCCGCAGGCGGCGGGCCAGGCCGCCGGCAGCTGCGCCGGCGGCGGCGGCGGGAATCTCAGACAACGCTGTCGACGAACTGGGTGAGCTGGGCCTTGCCCACGGCACCGACCTGGGTGGCTTCCACCTTGCCGTTCTTGAACATCAGCAGCATCGGGATGCCGCGCACCTGATAGTTGGCGGCGATCCGCTGGTTCTGATCCACATTGACCTTCACCACCTTCACCTTGCCGGCATGGCTGTCGGCCAGCTCGTCGACGATCGGTCCGATCATCCGACACGGCCCACACCATTCGGCCCAGAAATCCACCAGTACCGGCAGCTCCGATTGCAGAACCTGGGCTTCGAAGTCGGCCTCGCCGACGTGGATCACGTTGTCGCTCATCTATTGCTCCTGCGGGACGTTGGCGCGCCGGCGGCCGCCTGATCCGCTACACTTGGGGGGTCACTGCCGCCGTTTCAAGGTTCGGGCGACGCCGAATCGCGGCGGACGACGCAGTTTGGCGGCAAGCCCGCGATGCGTGCAACATCGTCATCGGTGGCCAGGCAGGCGACGCGCCGTGCCGTCGCCTCCCGACGCCCGCGGCAGCTTTTCCGTCCCGCAAACCCGATCCTTCGCGCAGGCCGCGTCATTCGACCGCGGCAGCGTCATTCCACCCGGCGGCCAGACCGCCCCACTTCCGGAATCCCATGAGCGACAACCCGCTGACCGACATCCCCTTCTCCAGCCTGCCGCTGGCACCCGCCGTGCTGGCCGGCCTGGACAACGCCGGCTTCACCCGCTGCACGCCGATCCAGGCCATGACCCTGCCCGTGGCGCTGGCCGGGCGCGACGTGGCCGGGCAGGCCCAGACCGGCACCGGCAAGACCCTGGCCTTCCTGGTCGCCGTGGTGAACCGCCTGCTGACCCGTCCCGCACTGGCCGAGCGCAAGCCCGAGGATCCGCGCGCCCTGATCCTGGCACCCACGCGCGAACTGGCCATCCAGATCCACAAGGACGCGCTCAAGTTCGGCTCCGACCTGGGGCTGCGCTTTGCGCTGATCTACGGCGGCGTGGATTACGACAAGCAGCGCGCCACCCTGCAGGAAGGTGCCGACGTCATCATCGCCACGCCCGGCCGCCTGATCGACTACGTGCGCCAGCACAAGGTCGTGTCGCTGCACGCCTGCGAAATCTGCGTGCTCGACGAAGCCGACCGCATGTTCGACCTCGGCTTCATCAAGGACATCCGCTTCCTGCTGCGGCGCATGCCCGCGCGCACCACGCGCCAGACCATGCTGTTCTCGGCCACCTTGAGCCATCGCGTGCTGGAGCTGGCCTACGAGCACATGAACGAGCCGGAAAAGCTGGTGGTGGAAACTGAATCGATCACCGCCGCCCGGGTGCGCCAGACCGTGTATTTCCCCTCCAACGAGGAAAAGCTGCCGCTGCTGCTGGGCCTGCTCTCGCGCAGCGAGGGTGCGCGCACCATGGTCTTCGTCAACACCAAGGTGTTCGTCGAGCGCGTGGCGCGGGCGCTGGAAAAGGCCGGCTACCGCGTCGGCGTGCTCTCGGGCGACGTGCCGCAGAAGAAGCGCGAGAGCCTCCTGCGCCGCTTCCAGGCCGGTCAGCTCGAAATCCTGGTGGCCACGGACGTGGCGGCGCGCGGCCTGCATATCGACGGGGTCAAGTACGTCTACAACTACGATCTGCCCTTCGATGCCGAGGACTACGTGCACCGCATCGGGCGCACCGCGCGCCTGGGCGAAGAAGGCGATGCGATCAGCTTCGCCTGCGAGATGTACGCGATGGGCCTGCCGGACATCGAGGCCTTCATCGAGCAGAAGATCCCGGTAGGCCAGGTGACCCCGGAGCTGATGACCGCCCTGCCGCGCCCCGCGCGCGCACCGTCTGTCGCGTCGGAAGACGCGGATGAAGGCGATGAAGACAGCATCGGCGAAATCTTCCGCGAGGTGCGCGAGCAGAAGGCCGCGGAAAAGGCCGGCGCGCGTCCGGGCGGATCGGGCTCCGGCTCGCGCCAGCGCCGCGAACGCGGCGCCGGATCCGGCCCGCGACCGGGTGGCGAACGCGGCGAACGTCCGCCGCGCGCGGAGGGCAGCCGCTCGCGCTCGCGCCCTCCGCGCCCGCGTGAGGACGAGGCGTCGGCTCCAGCACAGGCACAGGCGCAGGGCAACGGTGCCGCGGCACCGGAACCCGGATCGATCCGTGCCGGCGAGCAGGTCGCCTCGAGCGAGGCCACCGAGGCGAAAAAGCGCCGTCGCCGCGGCGGGCGCCGCCAGCGCGAGGCGCGCGAGCGGGTCGAGGCGCGGCTGCTGCACGGCGACCGCGTCGCCCCTGCGGACAAGCAGCCGGCTCCGGCCACGCCGGCGAACGGCTCGCCCGAATCCCTGCTGGCGCGCCTCAAGAAGCGCGTGGGCCGCTTCTTCAACCGCCCGCCCGCACGGCACTGAAGCGCGCGCGGTACCCTGCCCGGAGCGCGCGCGTCGCGCGCTTCCGGCGCGACGGTTTGCTACAGTGCGTCGGCTCCCCCGACGCGATCCCTTGCCGTGCTTGACGCGCTGACCCTGCCCCGTTCCCTGCACAGTTCGCCCTGGCCGGCGCGGCTGGCGCTCGCGGTGGCGCTGGCGCTGTGCGTCTGGCAGGCGGTGGCGCTGCTGTGGCTGCTGCTGGCCGGCGTCGAGTCGCCGCCGGCGTCCCCGGTCGACGTCCCGGCCGCCGCCTCCGCAACCACGGCGGCCCGGGGCGAGGTGGCGAAGTGGCACCTGTTCGGTGATGCCCAGGCCGACATGAACCGCGCCATCGCCGCCCAGGCCCAGCTGCAGGAAACCGCGCTCAAGCTGGTGCTGCGCGGCACCTTCAACGAGAACCGTCCGGACGGCGGCATCGCCATCATCGCCGACGAACAGGGCGTCGATCGCGCCTACCGGGTGGGCGACGCGCTGCCGGGCGATGCGCGTCTTGAGCAGATCCTCGCCGGACAGATCGTGCTGTCGCGCGGCGGCGTCAGCGAGACCCTCAGCCTGCGCATCACCGACGACTCGCTCAGCCCGGCGGTCTCCTCCGGCGGCACCGCCGCGCGCACGCGCCTGCCCGGCACCGCGAACCCGCCGCTCGCGCCCGGTGCCTTTGCTCCCGTCATCGCGCCGGGCATGCCGGACATGGAAACCTACCGCGCCGCCAACCTGCCCAACGTGCAGGAGCTGGCCAAGCAGGTGCAGGTGTTCCCGGTCTTCGCCAACGGCCGCATGCAGGGCGTGCGCCTGGGCGTCGGGCGCGACTCGGACCTGCTTTCGCGCGCCGGCCTGCGCCCCACCGACGTGGTCACCGCGGTCAACGGCATCCCGCTCGACGGACCCGCGCGCCAGATGGAACTGCTCTCGGCGCTGCGCGACGCGCGCTCGGTGCAGATCGAAGTCGAACGCGACGGCAAACCCGTCCGGCTCCAGCTCGGGCTCTGAACCACGCCACCCTCGCCGAATCCACGCCACGGACACTCTCCCCATGCTTCGACTCCGCCCCATCCGCGCCATCGCCCTCCCTGTCCTGCTGCTCGCGGCGCTGCCGCTGGCTGCCCAGACGCCGCCGGGCGTGGTTCCCGCCGATGGCAGCAGCGCCGGGGTGACGGCACCGGCGTCGAACGATGGCCGCCACACCCTCAACCTCAAGGCCGCCGACATCGCGGTGCTGGTGCAGACGGTGAGCGAGATCACCGGCAAGAGCTTCATCGTCGATCCGCGCGTGGAAGGCCGCGTCACGGTGATTTCGTCCAAGCCGCAGACGCCGGCGGAAATCTACGAGACCTTCCTCTCGGTGCTGCGCGTGCACGGCTTCGCCGCGGTGTCGGCCGGCAGCATGATCAAGATCGTGCCCGACGCGGTGGCCGCGCAGGACGGCAGCGTGGGCAACGGCGGCGGCGGGCCGGACGCGCTGGTCACCCGCCTGATCGCGCTCAAGCACGTCGCGGCCGATGACGTGGTCAAGCTGCTGCGCCCGCTCGCGCCGCAGCAGGCCACCTTCACCGCCAACCCGTCCAGCAACTCGATCCTGATCAGCGACCGCGCCGGCAACGTGGCGCGGCTGATGGAGCTGATCGCGCGCATGGACACCGCCTCGGATGCCGAGGTCGAAGTGATCCCGCTGCGCCACGCCAGCGCCGCCGAGGTCGGGCGCACCCTGACCGCACTGGAAGGCGGTGCCGCCGCGCCGGGTGCGGCGACGGGAGCCAAGCTCATTGCCGACGAGCGCACCAACTCCATCCTGCTTTCCGGCGACCGCGCCGGCCGCCTGCGCCTGCGCACCCTGATCGCGCACCTGGACACGCCGCTGGACGGCGGCGAGAACACCCAGGTCGTGTATCTCAACTACGCCCGCGCCGAGGATATCGCGGTGATCCTCGAGAGCGTGGCCGGCACCCTGACCCGCCAAAGCGCCGACGGCGACAAGGGCAAGGCCGCCACCATCCAGGCCCACGGCGAAACCAACGCCCTCATCATCACCGCCGCGCCGGCCGTGTTCCGCGACCTGGCCGCGGTGATCCGCCAGCTCGACGTGCGCCGCGCCCAGGTGATGGTGGAAGCGGTCATCGCCGAGGTCACCGATGAGCTCGCCGACGAGCTCGGCGTGCAGTGGCAGAGCACCAATTTCGACGGCGAGCGTGGTTACATTGGCGGCACCAACTTCCCCGGTGCCGGTGGAGCTGTCGGCATTCTCGGTGCGATGGCCAATCCGATCAGTGCATTGAGCGGTAGTGGTGGCCTCAACATGGGCTGGGTCGGCGGCCGGGTGGAGGTCCCCGACGGCAAGGGCGGCACCATGACGCTGTTCCAGGTCGGCGCGCTGGTGAAGGCGCTGCGCGGCGATGGCCGCGCCAACGTGCTCTCGAACCCGTCCGTGGTCACGCTCGACAACACCGAGGCGCAGTTCAAGGTGGTGCAGGAAGTCCCCTTCCTCACCGGCCAGTACACCAACACCGGCACCGCCGGCAACCAGCCGACCAACCCGTTCCAGACGGTGGAGCGCAAGGACGTGGGCCTGATCCTCACCGTCACCCCGCACATCAACGAGGGCGACGCGGTGCGGCTGGAGATCAAGCAGGAAGTCTCGGCCCTGGCCAGCACCGTGGCCGGCGCGGTGGACCTCGTCACCAACAAGCGCGAGCTGTCCACCAGCGTGCTGGTGCCCGACGGCGGCCTGCTGGTGCTCGGCGGCCTCAAGCAGGAGGAAACCAGCGAGAGCAAGCAGGGCGTGCCCGGCATCAGCCGCATTCCCGTGCTCGGGCACCTGTTCAAGAGCCGCGCCGCCACCCGCAGCAAGCGCAACCTGATGATCTTCCTGCGCCCGATCATCCTGCGCGATGCGATCACCGAGGCCGCGGTTTCCAGCGAGAAGTACAACTTCCTGCGCGCCGAGCAGCTGCGCATGCGCGAGAACAAGGAGCTGCGCTACCGCGGCGACAACCAGCCGCTCCTGCCGGCGCTGGAAGACGCGCGCCCCGGCGACCTGTTCCGCCATCCGCCGCCGCTCGACCCGGCGCTGCCGGACGAGGCGCAGCCGCGTGACTGACATCGCGCCCGCGCGGCCCGGCTTCGGTTTCGCCCGACGCCACGGTGCCACCATCGTCGCGTTCGAGCCCGACGCCGCGCGCGTGGCCTGTCGCCCCGGCATCAGGCCCGAAGTGCTGGCGGAACTGCGCCGGCTCGCGCGCCGACCGCTGCGGCTCGAACGGCTCGACACCGACGCCTACGAGCGCCTCCTGCGCTCGCTTTACGAAGGCGGCTCCGACGACGCCCTGAGCGCCGCCGCCGACGTGGACGGCGCGCTCGACCTCAACCAGATCGCCGATGCCCTGCCCGAACCCACCGACCTTCTCGAAAGCGACGACGACGCGCCGATCATCCGGCTGATCAACGCGCTCTTGACCGAAGCGGTGCGCGAGAACGCCTCGGACATCCACATCGAACCCTTCGAGAACCGCCTGGTGGTGCGCTTCCGCGTCGACGGCGTGCTGCGCGAAGTGCTCGCGCCGAAGAAGGCCGTCGCCGCGCCCGTGGTCAGCCGCATCAAGGTCATGGCCAAGCTCGACATCGCGGAAAAGCGCCTGCCGCAGGATGGCCGCATCGGCCTGCGCATCGCCGGGCGCCCGGTCGATGTGCGTGTTTCCACCATTCCCGCCGGACACGGCGAGCGCGTCGTGCTGCGCCTGCTCGACAAACAGGCCGGTCGGCTCGATCTCTCGCAGCTCGGCATGGACGACACCACCGCGCAGCGCATCGATCAGCTCATCCATCGCCCGCACGGCATCCTGCTGGTCACCGGCCCCACCGGCTCGGGCAAGACCACCACGCTGTACGCCGCGCTGACGCGCTTGAACGACGCCACCCGCAACATCCTCACCGTCGAAGACCCGATCGAGTATTACCTCGACGGCGTCGGCCAGACCCAGGTCAA
>NZ_JBBDHC010000006.1:0-184902 GCF_037203605.1 Denitratimonas tolerans | reverse complement strand
AAAAAGCAGAATCAAAAGCCGTGAAGCTGGCGCTTCACAAAATCCTGCCGTCAGGGGTTGACGGGGGAGTCCATACACACATAGTTAGCTGTTGCTACCTCAACCACTGACAGATTTGAATTCCGCTTGATAGCAGACGGGCTTGAGGAGATTCAGCGTGAAATCTCCGAACCCCTGAACCGAATTTGCGCCACCCCAAGACATGTGCGTCTCCACGGGCTCCTCACCCGCTAGATCATAGAGCCGAATTTCTACAAGCTCAGGTGAGAAGCGACCGGAACTCACGTTCTCCAAGTACTTGTGGGGCGTTGCTGGCGCAATGGACACGCCAACCTTTCTCCCCGAGGGCAGTTCAACCGGTTTTATATCAGCCGGAACCATTTCCCAGTACTCCACCACCTTATCTCCAGCCTCTAGGAAGATCATCTGACGGCGTTCCCCTGTCTCCGGATCGCAAGCAGCCGCGGAGAAGCTAACAGACGCTGCAATCACTATCACGATACAGCCAGCTTTCAACCTCATTGTTCTATCCTCCATTCATGCAAAATTACGGACTGCGAGACTGCTACAAACAACAGCTAACTACAATTCGACCCCATGCGTCAGCCTAACTCTGCAGCCTAATCCCGCCGTTTACGGACGGCGCAAAGCAAAAGTCTTAGCCGAAACAAGGGGTTGTTCTGATCGTGCAGCCTATCCAGTCAGCCTAATCTTGCAGCGTTTCTTGGCGAACCGGGGGCTGGGCTATGGGTGGATGGTCACACGAGAAGAAGGGTGGTGCAAGGCCGCTGCCAGCGGACGCGTCGCCGCGCCCGCGTCTGCTGGACGAGGTGCGCGGCAGGCTCCGCCGGCTCGGGTTGGCGCGACGTACCGAGGAGGCGTACGTCGGCTGGATTCGACGCTTCATTCTCGCCAACGGGAAACGGCATCCGCGCGACCTGGGCAAACGCGAGGTGGAGGCGTTCCTCACCGCGTTGGCGGCCGAAGCGAACGTGGCGGCGTCCACGCAGAATCAGGCGCTGTCGGCGCTGCTGTTTCTGTATCGGGAGGTGCTGAAAATAAACCTTCCGTGGATGGAAAACATCCGGCGGGCGAAGCGGCCGGATCGCCTGCCGGTGGTGCTTGCTCGCGAAGAAGTGTTCCGGCTGCTCGACGCACTGGAAGGGGTTTCCTGGATGGTTGCCAGCCTGCTCTACGGCAGCGGGTTGCGGCTGCTGGAGGCGCTGCGCCTGCGGATTCAGGACGTGGACTTCGCGCGGCGCGAGCTGACGGTGCGGCGATGAGTCCACCGTGCAGCGCGCGGTGAAGCAGGCGGCGGCGTCAGCCGATACCCAGGCGCTTGCGTTCCAGCCGGCGCAGGAATTCGGCCATGATGCGGCGGTAGAGATCCTCGCCGAGATAGAGGTCTTCCACGCCGGCGTCGATGGAGGGGTTGTCGTTGACTTCGATCACCACGGTGCGCGCGCCATCGCTCTTGATGTCCACGCCGTAGAGCCCGTTGCCGATGGGCGCGGTGGCTTTCTGCGCGAGTTTCACCACGGCGGCCGGGGCATCGCGCACGGGCAGGGTCTTGAAGCCGCCGGCGCGCGGCTGGCCGCGGGCGCTGCCGTGGGCGTGGTCGTAAATCTGCCAGTGGCCGCGCGACATGAAGTACTGGCAGGCGTAGAGCGGCTGGCCGTTGAGTACGCCGATGCGCCAATCGAATTCGGTATACATGAACTCCTGGGCGATCAGCAGCGCGCTGTGCTGGAACAGCTGCGCGGCGGCGGTGCGCAGCGCGGCTTCGTCTTCGACCTTGACCACGCCGCGCGAGAAGGAGGCGTCGGGAATCTTGAGCACCAGCGGATAGCCGAGCGTATCGCCCAGCGCGGCGAGCTGGGCGTCGCTGTCGCGGAACATGATTTCGGTGCGCGGGGTGGCGAGCTTTTTCGCGTGCAGGAGATCGTTGAGGTAGATCTTGTTGGTGCAGCGCAGGATCGATACCGGATCGTCGATGACGACCATGCCTTCGCGCTCGGCGCGGTGGGAGAAGCGGTAGGTGTGATTGTCGAGCGAGGTGGTTTCGCGGATGAAGAGCCCGTCGTATTCGGGCAGGCGCGAGTAGTCGGCGCGGGTGATGGGATCGACCTCGATGCCGAGCGTCTTGCCTGCCTCGATGAAGTGGCGCAGCGCGCGCTTGTTGGAGGGCGGCATGACCTCGGCGGGGTCGTGCAGCATCGCGATCTCGTAGCGGAAGCGCCTGCGCGCGCGCGGCTTGCGCCAGATCTTGCGGGAGAAGACGTCGAGCCCGGCGGCGAAGACGTCCTCCTGCTCCGGATCCAGGGTGGTGAGGCTGGTCGGCTTGATCGCGCTGATCTGCCAGACCCGTTCGCGTTCGAACTCGATGCGCAGGATCGGGCAGGGGAAGGCTTCGAACACCTGCCGCGCCAGTTCGGCGAGCGGTTCGTGCCGGGTGTGGCCGAAGTACACGCCGATGCTGAAGGCGGCCGAGTCGGCGCGGTCGCGCAGGTATTTGCCCAGACGCTGGTTGAGGTCGTCGAGGTCGAAGCCGTAGAGCGAGCGGCGGCGCAGGTCGTTGAGGGTGCGCACCGAGGGAATCACGCGGTGCCCGCGCGCCTCGGCCAGGAGCGAGACGTAGTAGCCCACGCCCAAGTACTTGTAGCTGCGGCACAGGTTGATGACCTGTACCCGCTCGTCGGCGCTGGCCGCGGCCGTGCCTTCGTTCTGGAGGTAGTCGGTGGCGGAGACGACGTCTTCGGAGGGGTAGTAGGAGCCCCAGTCGGAGGGCTTTTCGACGACGATGACGAGGCGGCTCATGGCAGGCCTGGAGGCGCTCGACGGGCGCGGGATGGCGGCGATTCTGACAGAATCACGCGGCCGCGATGAGGCGGTCCGGAAAGCGGTTGCGACTCGTTCATGGCACGCGAAAAACCCGCCGCCGTCCTGCGCGATGCGCGCCCTTCGGATCTCGATGGCCTGCTGGTGCTGGAGGCGATGTTTCCCGGTGACCGGCTCGCGCCGCGCCAGTTTCGCCGGCATCTGGCCTCTCCCACGGCGCGGCTGCGCGTGGCCGAACGCGAGGGGGCGCTCGCCGGCTACGCGCTGCTGTTCCTGCGCCGCGGCAGCGGCGTCGCACGGCTGTATTCGATCGCGGTCGATCCGGCGCAGCGCGGTGCCGGGCTGGGCGCGCTGCTGTTGGCCGATGCCGAGCGGCAGGCGCGGGACGCGCGGCGCGGGGAACTTCGGCTGGAAGTGCGCAGCGACAACGAGGCGGCGATCGCCCTCTATCGGCGCGCGGGCTACCGCGAGCAGGGCCGGATCCCGGACTACTACGAGGACGGCTGCGACGCGCTGCGCTTCGGTAAAGCGCTCGATGGGTCGCGCCCATGACCGACGTGCAGCGTGCGCCTGATGCGTCGTCCGTGGGCGATCTGGAGGCCGACCTCTGGCCGCCGCCGGACCCTGTGTCTGCGTCGCCTCCGGCGCGGCGCGGCGGGTCGCGCGTGCCGACGGTCGTTGGCGGCGTCGTGGGCGCGCTGATCGGCGTCGCGATCGCACGCGGCGCGCTGCCGTGGAGCGGTGCGCAGATCGGCCTGGGAGCCATCGGCGCGATGCTCGCGATTTGGCCGCAGATGCTCGTGCACGAGGCGGGACACGTCGCGTTAGGACGGCTGGCCGGACTGCGCGCCTATCTCCTGGGCCTGGGCCGGCTGCGCCTCGAACGCACCGGGCGCGGATGGCGCGGCTACCGCGGCGCGCAGGCGCTGGGCCTGGGCGGCTTTGCGCTGATGCTGCCGCGCGACGCGGACTTCGGGCGTGCGGCGTTTTGCGCCCTCGGGCTGGGCGGCGTGATCGCCAATCTGGCCGCGAGCGCGGCCTGCGTGATCGCGATGGATGGCTTCGCCCCGGGCCAGGCGTGGTCGCCTGTCCTCGGCGGTGCCGCCGTCACCGGCTTCGCGATGGCTGTGGTGAACCTCGTCCCGTTCCGCCACCACGGCTGGTCCACCGACGGGATGAGCCTGCTGCAGATCCTGCGTGGCGATGCGATGGGCCGCGCGCGCTTCAGCGCGATGCGCCTTCTGGGCCTGAGCTATGCCGGCGTCCGCCCGCGCGACTGGCCGCCGGCGCTGATGCCCGAGACGCATGGCGTCGAAGATCCGCTGATGCGGGCGCACATCCATGCCCTGCACCTGGCCTTCGCGCTGGATGCCGGCGAGGCGGCGTCGGCCGAAGCCCACGCGCGCGAGCTTGTGGCGATGTTTCCCGCGCTGCCGCCCGTCGTACGTGGCCCGGTGGCCCTTGCGGTCGCCGGCCACATTGCCCTTCAGCGGCGCGACCCGGCGCGACTCGCGGCCTGGCTGCCGCTGTGCACCGATGGACTGGCCGACCATTCGGCGCACCGCGAATGGCTCCACGCCGAGCGGTACGCGCTGGAGGGCGACGTCGAGGCCGCGCGCGAGCGGATTGCGCGCGCGCAGCGTGCGGACACGGCCGATCGCGGCGGCGCGCGGGTGCTGGCGGAACTGCTGGACGCGCTGGAGCAGCGGCTCGACGCATGAGGCGGGGGACACTGCGCGGCACCGCACGCTCTTCCGCGCGCCAGGCCCTGTACCATCCGCCAAGGTACGGATCGGATGGATCGGGGAGGCCGCATGGCGGTGCTGCAGTCGGACGTGCTGGTGGTGGGCGGTGGCCTGGCCGGGATCGTCACCGCGCTCGAATGCCTGCGCGGCGGGCTGCGCGTGACCCTGGTGGACCGCGACACGCCCGAGCGCTTCGGCGGGCTGGCGCTGTGGGCGTTCGGCGGCATGGCGCTGGTGGGTACGCCGCTGCAGGCGCGCCGCAGGATTCCCGACACGCCCGAGCGCGCGCTGGCCGACTGGGTGCGCTTCGGCGAGCTCGATCCGGACGATGCCTGGCCGATGGCCTGGGCGCGGCGCTACGTCGAGCGCTCGCGCGCGGACGTACACGACTGGCTGCTGGCGCACGACCTGAAGTTCATGCCGGCGGTCAACTGGGTGGAGCGCGGGCGCTTTGGCGAAGGCAACTCGCTGCCGCGCTACCACATCGTCTGGGGCACTTCGCGCGAGCTTGCGCGGCGCATGATCGCGGCGCTGCGCGAGGCCGACGGCGGGCGGCTGACCCTGCTGCACCGGCACCGCGTCACCGCGCTCGATTCCAGCGGCGGGCGCATCAGCGGCGCGGTGGCGCTGGACGAGGACACCGGCGCCGACCTGCGCCTGGAAGCGCCGGTGGTGGTGCTGGCTTCGGGCGGCATCAACGGCGGCCACGAGGAGGCGCGCCGCAACTGGCCGAAGGACCGGCCGATGCCGGCGGCGATGCTCAACGGCGCGCACCCCTTCGCCGACGGGCGCCTGCACCACCTGGCCGAGGGCTTCGGCGCGCGCGTCACCCACGCCGGCGAAATGTGGAACTACGCCGCCGGCTTCCCGCACCCGCAGCCGCACTTCCCCGGCCACGGGCTGTCGATGATCCCGTGCAAGTCGGCGCTCTGGCTCGACCACCGAGGCCGGCGCATCGGCCCCGAGCCGCTGGTGACCGGCTTCGACACGAACTGGCTGTGCCGGCGCGTGGCCGAGCAGGAAAAGCCCTGGACCTGGCAGCTGCTCAACTGGCGTATCGGTGCCAAGGAGTTCGCGATTTCCGGGGCCGAGCACAACCCGCACATCCGCGACAAACGCTTTCTTCCCTTCCTCAGGGAAACGCTTTTCGGGAACCACCGCCTGCTGCGCCAGATGCAGGCCGAGAGCCCGCACTTCCTGGTGGACGAGACACTCGACGGGTTGGCCGCGAAGATGAACGCGCTGACCGGCGAGGCGCACGTCGATCCGGGCGCGCTGCGCGCCGCCGTAGCCGCCTTCGACGCCAATTTCGCCGGCAGGGCGCTGGGCAATGACGACCAGATCCGCCGCGTCCTGCACGCGCGGCGCTGGGGTCCGGACGCGCTGCGCACCTGCCGACCCGCGCCGCTGGCGAAGAAAGGGTCGGGGCCGTTCATCGCGATCCACGCCCAGCTCATCACCCGCAAGAGCCTGGGCGGGCTGGCCACGGATCTGGAAAGCCGGGTGCTGGACGCAAGCGACGCGCCGATTCCCGGGCTGTACTGCGTGGGCGAGGCCGCCGGCTTCGGCGGCGGCGGTGCCAGCGGCAGGCGTTCGCTGGAAGGCACCTTCCTGCCCGGCTGCATCCTCACCGCGCGCGCGGCGGCGGCCTCGATCCTCGGCGGGGCGGCACCGTGAGCCTGCCCGCGACCGCTTCCGACTACCGCGCGCTCGCCCGCCGACGCCTGCCGCGCTTCCTGTTCGACTACATCGACGGCGGTGCCGGCGAGGAGCGCACCCTCGCCGCCAACGTGGACGACTTCGCCGGCGTGCGCATCCGCCAGCGCGTGCTGGTGGATACCAGCCGCGTGGACACCGGCGCGGTGCTGCTGGGCGAATCCTGCGCGCTGCCGCTGGCGCTGGCGCCGGTGGGCCTGGCGGGGATGATGGCCCGCCGCGGCGAGGCCCGCGCCGCGCGCGTGGCCGAGGAGGCCGGCGTTCCCTTCACGCTGTCCACCGTCGGCGTCTGCCCGCTGCCGGAGGTCGCCGCCGCGCGCGGCGCGCCGTTCTGGTTCCAGCTCTACATGCTGCGCGACCGCGGTGCGGTCGAGGTGATCCTCGACGCCGCCTGGGCGGCCGGCTGCCGCACCCTGGTCTTCACCGTGGACCTGCCCCTGCCGGGGCCGCGCCATCGCGACACGCGCAACGGCCTGGGCGCGACGGGTCTGAAGGCGAGCCTGCTGCGCGCAACCCAGGTGCTGGCGCGTCCGCGCTGGGTGTGGGACGTGGCGCTGCGCGGGCGGCCGCTGCGCTTTGGCTGTCTGGAGTCGCAGCTGCCCGGCGCGCGCAGCCTGGATGACTTCAAGGCCTGGGTCGACGCGCAGTTCGATCCGGGCGTCACCTGGCGCGACATCGACTGGCTGCGCGCGCGCTGGCGCGGCAGGATCCTGCTCAAGGGCATCCTCGACGTCGACGACGCGCGCGCCGCGGTGAATGCCGGCGTGGAGGGCATCGTGGTGTCCAACCACGGCGGGAGGCAGCTCGATTCGGTGGCCTCCGGCATCCGCGCGCTGCCGAAGATCGCCGCCGCCGTCGGCGATGCCGCCGAAATCCTCGTCGACGGCGGGGTGCGCAGCGGCACCGATCTCTTCAAGGCGCTGGCGCTGGGTGCGCGCGGGGCGCTGATCGGCCGGGGCTGGATCTGGGCCCTGGCGGGCGCGGGAGAAGCCGGCCTGCGCGACTATCTCGACACCGTGCAGCGCGAGCTGCGCCTGACCATGACCCTGGCGGGCGTCACCCGCACCGCCGACATCGACGCCTCCCATCTGGATTCCGACTGAGCTGCGAGAACGAGCCATGCCCAACGGTGCACACGCCCTGATGAAGACCCTGGCCGACGCCGGCATCGAGGTCTGCTTTTCCAACCCCGGCACCAGCGAGATGCACTTCGTCGCCGCGCTCGACGCCGAGCCGCGCATGCGCGCGGTGCTGGCGCTGTTCGAGGGCGTGGCGACCGGCGCCGCGGACGGCTACGCGCGCATGGCCGACAGGCCGGCGGCGACCCTGCTGCACCTGGGCTGCGGCCTGGGCAATGGTCTTGCGAACCTGCACAATGCGCGCAAGGGCAAGGTGCCGATCGTCAACATCGTCGGCGACCACGCCACCTTCCACGTCAAGTACGACGCCCAGCTGCAGTCCGACATCGAGACCGTGGCGCGCAACGTCTCGCCCGGCTTCGTGCGCACCTCGATGACCACCGCCGAACTGTGCAAGGACGCCGTGGACGCCATCGCCGCCGCGCGCGGGCTGCCGGGCCAGGTCGCCACCCTGATCCTGCCGGCGGACGTGTCCTGGGGCGAGGGCGGGGTGCCGCATCCGCCGCCGCCGCCGCCCGCCCCCGCGGCGGCAGACGATGCGACCGTGGCGGCCGTCGCCGATGCGATCCGCGCCGGCGGCAAGGTTGCGCTGCTGCTGGGCGGCGCCGCGCTGCGCGAGCCGGGCCTCCTCGCCGCCGCGCGCATCGCCGCGAAATCCGGCGTGAAGCTGCACTGCGAAACCTTCCCCACGCGCCTTGCGCGCGGCGCCGGCCTGCCGCCGGTGGAGCGCATCGCCTATCTGGCCGAGCTGGCTTCGCTGCAGCTCTCCGCGCTCGATCACCTGATCCTGGTGGACGCCAAGTCGCCGGTGTCGTTCTTCGCCTATCCGGGAAGAAAGAGCGATCTGGTTCCCGAGACCTGCGCCGTGCATACCCTGGCCTCGCCCACGCAAGACGCGGTGGCGAGCCTGGAGAAGCTGGTGGCCGCGCTCGGCGCGCAGGCCGCCGAGCCGATGCTGCAGGCCGCCGAACGCCCCTCGCGCCCGCGCGGAAAGCTCACCGCCGCCAAGGTCTGCAAGGCGGTCGGCCATCTCCTGCCGGAAAACGCCATCGTGGTGGACGAGGGCATCACCTCCAGCCTGATGCTGGCCGCGATGACCCGGGGCGCGCCGCGCCACGACCTCATCACGCTGACCGGCGGCGCCATCGGCCAGGGCCTGCCCAGCGCGACGGGCGCTGCGGTCGCCTGCCCGGAGCGCCCGGTCATCGCGCTGGCCGGCGACGGCGCCGCCATGTTCACCATCCAGGCGCTGTGGACCATGGCGCGCGAGACGCTGCACGTCATTTCGATCATCTTCAACAACGCCTCCTACTCGGTGCTCAACGTCGAGCTGGAACGGGTCGGCGCGGATACGAAGATCAGCCCCAAGGCCAAGTCCCAGCTCGACCTCCACGGCCCCGTGCTCAACTTCACCCACATCGCCCAGGGCATGGGCGTGCCGGCGGCGCGCGTGACCAGCGCCGAAGGTTTCAACAAGGCCTTCGAACACGCGCTCGCCACGCCCGGCCCGCACCTGATCGAGGCGATGGTTCCCGAATCGCTGGGCGGCACCAAGCGCCGCATCCTGCCCTGGATGCTGCGCTCGCTGCCGAGCCTGCCGCCGACGCTGGCGCACGCGATCCGGCGCAAGGTGGCGCCGTAGGTGGCGCGCGGCCAACGCCATCGCGATCCGGCTTGACCGGAGTCAATGCCCGCGTCCGGTCCGCGCGGGATGCTGCCGGCCTGTCGCCGTCACGGCATTGAAGGAAGAGCACCATGCAGCAGCGTCTGGAGGGAAAGGTCGCGGTCGTCACCGGGGCGAGCAGCGGCATCGGTCATGCCATCGTCTCGCGCTATGTGGCCGAGGGCGCGCGCGTGGTGGCGTTCGCCCGCACCGGGTCGGCGCTCGATGCGCTGGCGGCGGCGCATCCGGGGCGGGTGACGGCGATTGCCGGCGATGCCACTGTCGCCGCGGATCTCGATCGGCTGGTGCGGCGCACGGTCGAGACGCACGGCCGCGTCGACGTGCTGGTGCCCAACGCCGGCATCGCGCGCGTGGTGTCGTTCGAGAACAGCACCCGGGAAGCCTTCGATGCCCAGTTCTCGATCAACTTCTACGCGGCGGCGGAAACCGCGCGCCTGTTCCTGCCGCACATGGCGAAAGGCTCATCGATCCAGTTCATCACCACCTTCCTCACCCAGGTCGGCTTCCCGGGCCTGGCCATCTACAGTGCCAGCAAGGCGGCGCTGAAGTCGCTGGCGCAGACGCTGGCGGCCGAGCTGGCTCCGCGCGGCATCCGGGTCAACTCCATCGCCCCCGGCCCCGTCGCCACGCCGCTGTGGGGCACGGTCGGCCTGCCGCCCGAGGTGCTGGGCAAGGTGGCCGAAGGCATCAACGCGCGCCTGATGCAGGGAGCCTTCGGTGAGCCGGCCGACATTGCCGAAGCCTCGGTATTCCTGGCCTCGGATGCGGCCAAGAACATCTACGGGCAGGACCTCGTGGTCGACGGCGGCTACACCATCGGATAGCGGCCCGGCCCGGCGCGCCTCCCGCCGGCGCGCCGGCATGACTTCCGGCCAAGGGCCGCAGCGGCGAGGCCGTGGTAGCGTTGGCGGTCCATGAATCGCGGAGTCTCCCCATGTCGCGTCTTCCCCTTGCCTGGCTGTCGGCCGGGCTGGTCGTCCTGTCCGCCTGTGCGCCGGTGAAGCCGGAGCAGCCCGCCGACGCCGGTGCGCCGGCCGCTGCGCCACAGGTCGAAGATCCCTACCTGTGGCTGGAGGATGTGGGTGGCGACACCGCGCTCGACTGGGTGCGCGCCCGCAACGCGGAGTCGAAGGCCGCGATCGAGGCCGATGCCGGATTCGCCGCGCTGGAAAACGATCTGCTCGCCATCCTCGACTCGGACGACAAGATTCCCTACGTCTACAAGCAGGGCGACTACGTCTACAATTTCTGGACCGACCGGACCAACCAGCGCGGCCTCTGGCGTCGCACCACGCTCGATGAATACCGCAAGCCCAGTCCGGCCTGGGAAACCCTGATCGACCTGGATGCGCTCAATGCGCAGGAAGGGGAAAACTGGGTGTGGCACGGAGCCAACTGCCTGCGCCCGAAGGTCAGGGGCGAACCCTATCGCCGCTGCCTGGTCGATCTCTCGCGCGGCGGTGCCGATGCCGACGTGAGCCGCGAGTTCGATCTGGAGAACAAGACCTGGCTGAAGGACGGTTTCTTCCGCCCCGAGGCCAAGGGTTCGCTGTCCTGGATCGACGCCGACACCGTCTACGTCGCCACCGATTTCGGTGAGGGTTCGATGACCACCTCGGGCTACGCCCGCATCGTGAAGGAGTGGAAGCGCGGCACGCCCATGGAACAGGCCCGCGTGGTGTACGAAGGTCAGCCGACCGACATGTCCATCGGCGCCTATCACGACAGCACGCCGGGCTTCGAGCGCGACTTCGTGTATCGCGCGCTGGCCTTCTACGACAACGAGCTGTTCCAGCGCCGCGCCGACGGCAGCCTGGCCAAGGTGGAGGTGCCCAACAGCGCGCAGGCCGGCGTCTCGCGCGAATGGCTGACCCTGGAGTTGCGCGAACCCTGGACCGTGGACGGCGTCACCTACCCGCAGGGCGCGCTGCTGGCGGCCAAGTTCGACGACTTCATGGCCGGCAAGCGCGATCTGTCGGTGGTTTATGCGCCCGACGCGCGCAGCTCGCTGGCCGGCTTCGGCCGCACGAAGGATCACTTCTACATCAACGTGCTCGAAGACGTGAAGAACCGCATCTACCTCGTCACACCGGGCGGCGATGCCTGGGCGCGCGAGCCGCTCCCGCACCTGCCGCAGTTCGGCACGGTGAGCATCAGCGCGGTGGATGACGAGGAGTCCAACGACTTCTTCCTGACCGTCAACGACTACCTCACCCCGACCTCGCTCTATCTGGGCACGATCGGCGGGCCGGCACCGACCCTGCTCAAGCAGCTGCCGGCATTCTTCGACGCCAGCCGCTTCGAAGTCAGCCAGAACTTCGCCACCAGCAAGGACGGCACCCGGGTGCCGTATTTCATGGTGTCGCCCAAGGGCATGGCGGCGGACGGCGGCAACCCGACCCTGCTCTACGGTTACGGCGGCTTCGAGATTTCCCTCACGCCCGGCTACAGCGCGGCGGCGGGGCGCGGCTGGCTGGAGCAGGGCGGCGTCTACGTCGTCGCCAACATCCGCGGCGGCGGCGAATACGGCCCGCGCTGGCATCAGGCGGCGCTCAAGCAGAACCGCCACCGCGCCTACGAGGATTTCGCCGCCGTGGCGCAGGACCTGATCGCGCGCGGGATCACTTCGCCCGCGCACCTGGGTATCCAGGGCGGCAGCAACGGCGGCCTTCTGATGGGCAACATGACCGTGCTGTATCCCGAGCTTTTCGGCGCGGTGGTCTGCCAGGTGCCGCTGCTCGACATGAAGCGCTACAGCAAGCTCCTGGCCGGCGCTTCGTGGATGGCCGAGTATGGCGATCCGGACACGTCCGACTGGGAGTTCATCCAGAGCTTCTCGCCCTACCAGAACGTGAGGCCGGGCGTGACCTACCCGCCGGTGCTGTTCACCACGTCCACCCGCGATGACCGCGTGCATCCGGGCCACGCGCGCAAGATGATGGCGCGCATGATGGAGCAGGGCCACGACGTGACCTACTACGAGAACATCGAGGGCGGACACGGCGGTGCCGCCGACAACCGCCAGCGCGCCCACATGCAGGCGCTGGCCTACACCTTCCTCAAACAGCGCCTGTTCGGGGCGCGGAGCGCGCACCCATGAGGCGCGCGCGGGGGTATCTTGGCGCTCTGGCCGTCGCCACCCTGGTGCTGGCGGCCTGTGCGTCCCAACCGCGGCATGACGAAATGGACAGTGCAGCAGCGCGCGATCCGGTACCGCCCGTGGCGGCCACCCGCCCGCACCAGATCACGACCCCGTTCGGCGCCAGCCGTGAGGATCCCTGGTACTGGCTGCGCGACGACACCCGCGAGAACCCCGAGGTCATCGGGTATCTGAACGCGGAAAACGCCTACACCGACGCGGTGATGACACCGCTGGCCGCCACCCGCGACGCCCTGTTCGACGAGATCACCGGGCGCATCAAGGCGGACGATGCCAGCGTGCCCTACCGGGAAAAGGGCTGGTGGTACTACGTGCGCTTCGAGGAAGGCGGCGAGTATCCGGTCTATGCGCGCCGTCGCGGCAGCATGGAGGCACCCGAGGAGATCCTGCTCGACGGCAACGCCCTGGCCGAAGGCAAGAGCTACTACCAGATCGGTGACTGGGCGATCAGCCCGAGCGGTGCCCGCATCGCCTGGGCCGAGGATGACGTGGGGCGCCGGCAGTATGTCCTCAAGGTGAAGGATCTGGCGACCGGTGCGGTGCATGAAGACGGCGTCGCCGGCATTGCGCCCAACCTCGTATGGGGCGCGGACGACGAAACCCTCTACTACGTCGAGAACCATCCCGAAACCCTGCTCGGATACCGGGTGAAGCAGCACCGCGTGGGCGCGGCACCCGCGGCTGATCGCCTGGTGTACGAGGAAGGCGACGAGACCTTCTACCTGTCGATCACGCGCACCCGCTCGGAGCGCTATTTGTGCATCGACCTGCGCGCCACCGTCTCCACCGAGATGCGCTGCGCCGAGCTGGCCGATCCCTCGCGCCTGTTCGTGTTCGCGCCGCGCCAGCGTGACTTCCTCTATGACGCCGATCACCTCGGCGGGCGCTGGGTGATCCGCACCGACTGGCGTGCTCCGAACTACCGCCTGATGACCGTCGCCGATGCCGACGTGGGCGACCGCGCGCGCTGGCAGGAGTGGATTGCCCATCGCGAGGATGCCTTCATCGGCGGCTTCGAGTTGTTCGACGACTTCATCGCCTTCGAGGAGCGCTCCGAGGGCCTGCGCCGCGTCCGGGTGATTCCGAAGGCGGGCGACTCGTTCCTGGTGGCCTCGGACGAGCCGGCCTATGTGATGGGGCTTTCGACCAACGCCGAGCCGGGCACCCACTGGCTGCGCTATGGCTACAGCTCGCTGACCACGCCGCAGAGCACCTGGGAGGTGGATGTCGCCAGCGGCGAGCGGCGCCTGCTCAAGACCGACCCGGTGCTGGGTTACGACGCCTCGCTGTACGCCACCGAGCGGCTTTGGGCACCGGCGCGCGATGGCACGAAGATTCCCGTTTCGCTGGTCTACCGCAAGGGCTTCGAGCGCAACGGCCGCGCCGCGCTGCTGCAGTACGCCTACGGCTCCTACGGGGCCTCCAGCGATCCGCGCTTCAACCTCGCGGTACCGAGCCTGCTCGATCGCGGCATGGCCTACGCCATCGCCCATATCCGCGGCGGTCAGGAGATGGGCCGGCACTGGTACGAGGACGGCAAGCTGCTGCACAAGAAGAACAGCTTCACCGACTTCATCGACGTCACCGATTTCCTCGTGCGCGAAGGCTACGCCGCGAAGGATCGCGTGGCGGCGGCCGGCGGCAGCGCCGGCGGCCTGCTGATGGGCGCGGTCGCCAACATGGCACCGGACCGCTATGCGGTGATGTACGCCGGCGTGCCCTTCGTCGACGTGGTCACCACCATGCTCGACACCTCCATCCCGCTCACCACCAACGAGTTCGACGAATGGGGCAACCCGGCCGAGCCGGTGTACTACGAGTACATGCTTTCCTATTCGCCCTACGACCAGGTGAAGGCGCAGGACTACCCGGCGCTGTACGTGGACACCGGCCTGTGGGATTCGCAGGTGCAGTACTGGGAGCCGGCCAAGTGGGTCGCCCGGCTGCGCGCCGTCAAGACCGACGACAACCCGCTGCTGCTGCGCACCGACATGGAAGCCGGCCACGGCGGCAAGACCGGGCGCTACGTGCGCTTTCGCCGCACCTCGGAGTGGTACGCCTTCATGCTGGATCGGCTGGGCGTGCGCTGAAGGCGGCTTGCCGGGGTGTGATGGCGGTCACTTTCGATCCCCGTCACGCTGGCTGCCGCCGCTGGCCCGGAGCTAGCATCGGAGCCGATGCCGAACCGGAACGGCAGGCCGGGCAGGGACGTGACGGAGCGCGCCGAAAGGCGCGCGGGGAGCGAAGTGGCGAGCCTTGAGTCGCGGGCGCTGGAACTGTTTGACCGCTGTGCCGACATGGCGCCGCGTGCGCGTGCGCAGCGGCTCGAATCCCTGCGTCGGTCCGATCCGGAACTGCATGCGCGGGTGGCGCGGCTGCTTGCCGCCGATGCGCAGGCGAACGGGCTGCCGGAGTCGCCGCAGAAGATCCTCTCCCACTGCGCGCCGCAGGAGTCCGCAGGCGCGGATGCCGACCGCCGCATCGGGTCCCGGCTGGGCGTCTGGCGCATCGATGGGGTGATCGGCGCGGGCGGCATGGGGCGGGTGTACCTGGCCCACCGCGCCGACGGTCAGTACGCCCAGACGGTCGCGCTCAAGTGCATCCAGGCGGACGCCGCCACGCCCGTGCTGGCCGAAGTGCTGCGCAACGAGCGCGACATGCTGGCGATGCTGGAACACCCGAACATCGCCACCCTGCTCGATGGCGGCGTCGATGCCGACGGCGGCCCGTGGTTCGCTATGCAGCGGGTGCAGGGCGAGGCGATCGACCAGTGGTGCGACCGCCGTCGCCTCGACCTGCGCGCCCGCGTGGCCCTGTTCATCCGGCTCTGCGAGGGGCTGCGCTACGCGCACGGCAAGGGCGCGCTGCACGGTGACCTGAAGCCGTCGAACGTGCTGGTGGATGACTCCGGACGCCCGATCCTGCTCGATTTCGGCCTGTCGTCGCTGGCCGCGCGCAGCCACGGCGGCGTGCGGCAGGTGGCGATGACGCCCGGCTACACCGCGCCGGAGGTGGCGAGCCAGGGCAACAGCGTGGCCTCGGACATCCACGCGCTGGGCGTGATGCTGCGCGCCTTGCTGTGCGGCGTGGGCCCGGCACCGGGCGACACGTTCGCTGCGAGCACGCCGCTGCCGCTGCCGAGCGAAGAGGCGCGCCGGGGCTTGGACGAGGCCGCACGGCTGCGCGGCTGCAGGGATCGGGGCGCGCTGGCGAAGGCGCTGGCGGGCGATCTGGATGCCATCGTCTCGGCCTGCGTGGCACCGGACCCGGCCGATCGTCCGGCGTCGATCGCACACCTGCAGGACGACCTGCGCGCCTGGCTGGCGTACCGGCCGGTGTCGCTGCGCCGCGCGCGGGCGGGATACCGGCTGCGCCTGTTCCTGCGCCGCAACCGCGTTGCCACTGCGGTTGCGATTCTTGTGCTGGCGGGCGTCGCCGCTGGCGTCGGCAGCAGCCTGTACCTGCACGATCAGGCCAGCGACCATGCCCAGGCCGCGCAGGCGATGCGTCGCCTGTTCGAGAACTCCTTCGATGCGCTGACCACCGGCGGGCTTGGGCAGTCGCCGCTGATGTCAGCACCGATGCTGCGCGACGCCGAGGCCAGCCTGCGCGGCGGCGAGGCCGGCGGAGGCCTGGACGCGCGGACCGCCAGCCTGATGCTGCTGGTGCTGGCACGCAGCTATACGACGCTGGGCGACTACCGGCATGCCATGGACTTGCTGGAGGAAGCGCAGGCGCGCAGCGTCGGGCGCGACGACCAGGAAGCGTCGATCCAGGCGGCGATGGCACATCTGTTCAACATCCAGTCGCGCTACGCCCTGGCCGCCGCAGCGGCGAAGGCCGGGCGGGAGCGCCTGGGTGCCGTGCCGCGCGCTGAGCGCGAATCGGCCGGCCTGGCGCTGGAGGTCGAACTGGCGCGGGCGCAGTGGGGCATGGCGCGGATCGAGCAAGGCCAGGCAACCCTGCAGCAGGCGCTGGTGCGTGCCGAAAAAATGGCGTCCCGCGATCCCCGCCCGCTCGCCGCCCTGCTGATCCAGCAGGGCCAGTGGTCCAGCATGTTCTCGCGCAAGGAGCTGGCGGTAGTGGCGTTCGAGCGCGCCATCGAGCTGACCCGCGAGCGCGCTCCGCTGATCGCCGACGAGGCCACGGTCGAGCTGGTTCCCACGCTCAAGCAGCTGAGCCGGCATGAGCGCGCCGTGGAATTGGCCAGCGCGCTGCTCGACCGCCGGCGGCGGCTGCTGGGCGAAGACCATCCGGAAACCGGCAAGGCCTGGCAGCTGTTGGGCTATGCGCACTTCTGGCAGGGCGACACCGTCACCGCGCTGGAGTTCGTGCAGCGCGGCGAGGCCATCCTTGCCAAGGCGCTGGGCGATACGCACCCTGAAACGGTCCGCACCTCGATGGTGAAGGGCATCATCTACTCCCAGATCGGGCGCTCCGACGAGGCCGAGGCCATTGCGCGGCGCGGGCTTGCGCTGCTGGAGTCGGTGTACGGTCCCGCCCATCAGGAAACCATGAAAGCCGTCGGCCACCTGGCGGCCGTGCTGGCCACCCGGGCATCGGCACGGACCGACGCCCGCAATGGCTGGCAGGAAGTGGTTGACCTGTTCGCGCGCCGGGTCGAGATCGGCCTGCGCCAGGGCCTGCCGGTGCTGTCCGAACGCATGGTCCTGATCAAGGCGAAGCTGCGGCTGGGGCAGGCCGACCAGGCGGTTCAGGACGACATGGAAGAAATCGTGGCCGCGCTGCGGGAAGAATACGGTGCCACCAGCGATGCGGTGTACAACGCCATCACCACCTTGGGTGAGGTGTACATCGCGCGCGGCGAGAAGGCGCGGGCCAGGCATCTGATGGAATCCTCGCTGCGGGAAATTGCCGCCGCGCCGGACACGATGATCAGCCAGAGCGTGCGCCTCAACAACCATGAAAAGCTCGGCGAACTTGCGCTGGCGGAAGGCCGGCGCGACCAGGCCCGCAGCCACTGGCAGCAGGCGCTGGAAATCAGCCGGCGGATCGAGCCCGGCTCGCCATCCCTGCGCAAGATCGAGGAGAGGCTGGCGGCGCTGGGGCAGGCCCCTGCGCGGCTCCCGGGCAGCGCGGAATCGGCAGCCGGCCCGGTCAGAGAGTGATCGCGCGCGGCTCCTCGCCCAGCCGCGCCAGCAGCCAGGCGCGCGCCTTGCGCCAGTCGCGCGAGACGGTGCGCTCGGTGACTTCCAGCACCTCGGCCACCTCGCGTTCGCTCAGCCCGCCGAAGTAGCGCAGCTCCACCACGCGCGCCAGCCGCCGGTCGATGCCTGCCAGCACCGTCAGCGCCTGATCGAGCGAGAGCAGCTGCTCGAGCTGCGCCTGGGTGCCGCCTTCGGACGCCATCTCCTGCAGCGGAAGCGGTTCGCCCTCACGGTGCGCGTCGGTCAGCGCGCGGCGCGCCTGGTCGATCAGCACGAAGCGCATGGCGCGCGCGATCAGCGAGGTCAGGTGGCGGCGGCCGTCCACCTTGAGATGTGCGCCCGACAGCTTCAGCCAGGTCTCGCTGATGAGCGAGGTGGGCGACAGGCGCGGGCTGGCCTGGCGGCGGATCTGCGAACGCGCGATGCGGTGCAGGTCGGCGTAGAGCAGGGCGTAGATCCGATCCCAGGCCTCGGGCTGGCCGGCATCGGCCGCGGCCAGGAGCTGCGCGAACGACTCGCCCTCCACGTCTTCGCGGGCGTCGGGTGAGGCCGTTGCGGCGATCGTGGGGCAGGTCATGTCGGGATTTGCCGCTCGATCTCGAATGGAGGGTTAAGAAGCACAGGCGGCGCGATTGTCCCGGAGCGGGTGCCGCGGTCGTCTGGGTTTCGTTCCGTCCCCTCGGGGTGAAGGGACGGTCACCGCTGTCGTTGGCAAGCTTATCAGTATCCATTCGATGGATTTCCGGCGGCCTTCAGGGGAAGTGCCGACGGATGCGGATGGCGTCCGGTTCGGCTTGCGGCGGCAGCTTCATGTCGAAGTCCTGGAGGGAGAGACTCATGTTCACGTCGAAACACCTGCTGTGCCTGGCGCTGCTGGGGGGGATGCTTGGGCACGGTGCCGCGGTCGCGCAGCTGCGCGACGCCTCACCGGCCACGCTGGAGGAGGCGCGCGCCAAGGCGCTCGAGCCGCTGATTGCGCAGCGGCAGCAGTACCCGGAAATGTTCAAGAACGCCTACGCGCGCTATCCGTCGCTGCCGGCCGGCTCGCTCGAAGCCATCGCCCATGCCCAGACCGGCTGGCGCAACGTGAACCCGGCGCTCGAAGACCCGGGCCATCGCCACATGCCGCTGGCCTATGGCGTCATGGGCCTTTACCAGGGCGACGGGTTTGCCGATCAGGTGGCCGAGGGCGCACGCCTCACCGGCCTTTCCAAGGCCCAGGTGGCCAGTGATCCGCAGGCCAGCATCATGGCGGCGGCGGCGCTGCTGGAGCAGGCGTTCGTCCAGGAACGCAAGGCCGGCACCAAGGGCAAGCGCGGCGAGGAAGCCATGTTGGCCGCAGCGCTGCAGCGCTACGCCGGCTTCGGCGAGGGCGATGGCAACATCCAGTCCTATGCGCGCGAGAGCTTCGCCTACGTCGTGCTCAGCGGCTTGGCCTACGGCGTGCAGGAGCAGGGCGTGAAAATTCCCCGCCATGCGCTCGACATGACCAAGGCCTTCGCGCCCGAGCGCCTGCGCCTGCTGCAGGCACCGGTCCTGACCATGAACCATGACCGCGACTCGATCGCGTTCGACGGTGCCGCGCCGGCGACCGCGCCGAAGGGTGTCGACGAGACCGTCGCCGCCAAGGCGACGGTCGACTTCTCCGAGGCGATCTGGAACGCCGCCAGCGGCTACAACTACAGCACCTCCGGCAACAGCGCCTCGGCGGTGATCATGCACACCATCGAGGGTTCCTACGCCGGGGCCATTTCCTGGTTCAAGAACGCCTCCGCGCAGGTTTCGGCGCACTACGTGATCCGCAAGTCCGACGGACAGATCACCCAGATGGTGCGAGAGCACCACCAGGCCTGGCACGCGGCGTACCACAACCACTACACCATCGGGATCGAGCACGACGGCTATGCCAGCGCCGCAGACAACTGGTCCTCGGCCATGGTCAACGCCTCGGCGCGCCTGACCCGCAGCATCTGCGCGCGGCGCGGGGTGAACTGCGCCGCGGCGTGGCAGGGCCCGGGCTACAGCTACTGGAACGTCGTTCCCGACAGCGTGCGGATCAAGGGTCACGGCATGCTGACCAGCAACCAGAACCGCTACGACCCCGGCCAGTACTTTCCATGGGCCAATTTCTACACCCTCATCAACGGCGGCACCGCACCGCCGCCGCCGCCGGCACCGGGCAACGTGCGCTACTGGGTCGACACCTGGGCCAACGCGCCGGGCTATGCCTCGTCGACCAGTACCGCGCAGACCGGCACGCTCTACCAAGGCACCAGCTATGTCTACTGCAAGACCTGGGGGCGCGAGGTGCGCAGCGGCACCAGCTTCAACCGCTGGTGGCTCAAGACCGATCTGGACGTGGGCCCGGGCAACCAGTACGTCTCGGCCTTCTACCTGAGCCGCTGGGGCAACGACGAGGCGCGCGACAACGACGGCTACGACCTGCCGCGCTGCGAAGTGCTGCCCTACGGCAAGATCGGCGAGAAGTACTACGCCATGGGCGGAATCCGCAGCGTGCTGGGCGTGCCCAAGCTGGCGGAAATGGCGTCCCAGCTCAACGGACGGTTCCAGGAGTTCAACAACGGCATCATCCTGTGGCATTCGCGCACCGGTGCCTTTGCGATCCGCGGCGCGATCCTGCAGCACTTCTGGGCGACCAACTCGGAAACGCGCTGGGGCTTTGCGCTGATGGATGAAATGAACGCGGCCAAGTCGCCGGTGACCGCCCAGCAGGGCCGCTACCAGTACTTCGAGAACGGCCTGTTCCTGTGGACCCCGTCGACCGGCGCACACGCCGTGTACGGCGCGATCCTGACGCACTTCGAGACCACCGGCCGCGAGGCCCGCTACGGCTATCCCAAGGCCGAAGAACAGGCCTGGGGCACGGCGGGCGGGCGCAAGCAGGTGTTCGAGAAAGGCACGTTCTACTGGACCCCGCAGCAGGGTGTGTTCGTGCAGTAAGACACGCCTTCCGGTCCCGGCGCACGCCGGGACCGGAAGACGGGTGCCGGCCGCAAGGCTCGGCTGTAGACTCGCAGGCTCGACCCCGCTTTCCGGTGAACCCTGTGATGCGTACCCTGATCGCCCTTTTCCTCGCGGCATTCGCTGCCACCGCGAGCGCCCAGGATGCCCCGCGCGACGTGCATTCCTACGCCCAGCCCGACAAGGTCGTGATCCGCGACCTGGGCCTGGACCTGCGCGTGGATTTCGAGCGCAGGGTCCTGCGCGGCCACGCCGACCTCGCGCTGGAGTGGCGCGATCCTGCGGCACGCGAACTGGTGCTCGACACCCGCGATCTTGCCATCGAGAAAGTGCTGGGCAAGGCCGCCGACGGGCGCTGGCTGCGGCTTGCGCACGAACTGGGCGAGCGCGACGCGACGCTGGGGCAGAAGCTCACCATCCGCATGCGCAAGCCCTACGACAGCGTGCGCATCCGCTATGCGACTTCGCCCGAGGCCTCGGGCCTGCAGTGGCTGGAGCCGTCGATGACGGCGGGCAAGACCCATCCCTTCATGTTCAGCCAGAGCCAGGCGATCCACGCGCGCAGCTGGGTGCCGCTGCAGGACACGCCCTCGGTGCGCTACACCTACAGCGCGCGGGTGCGCACCGATCCGGCGGTGATGGCGCTGATGAGCGCCGACAATCCGCCCGACGAGCCGCGCGACGGCGACTACGTGTTCCGCATGCGCCAGCCGATTCCTTCCTACCTGATGGCGATCGCGGCCGGTGACCTGGTGTTCCGGCCGATTTCCGCGCGCAGCGGCGTGTGGGCCGAGCCGGTCACGGTGGAGGCGGCGCACGCCGAGTTCATCGACACCGAAAAAATGATCGAAGTGGCCGAGTCGCTCTACGGGCCCTACCGCTGGGGTCGCTACGACATCCTCGTGTTGCCGCCGTCCTTCCCCTTCGGCGGCATGGAGAACCCGCGCCTGACCTTCGCCACGCCCACGGTGATCGTGGGCGACAAATCGCTGGTGTCGCTGATCGCGCACGAGCTGGCGCACTCCTGGTCCGGGAATCTTGTCACCAACGCGAGCTGGAACGATCTGTGGCTCAACGAGGGTTTCACCAGCTACGTGGAGAACCGCATCATCGAGGCGCTCTATGGCGAGGAGGCGGCGGCGATGGAGCGGGTGATCGCGCAGTCCGGCCTGGCGCGCAGCCTCAAGACCCTGCCCAAGCCGGCGCAGATTCTTGCGCCGCGCCCGGTGGAAGGCTCCGACCCGGATGATTCGATGAGCGATGTGGCCTACGACAAGGGCGCCTGGTTCCTGGGCTTCCTGGAGTCGCGCGTGGGCCGCGAGGATTTCGATGCCTTCCTGCGCGGCTATTTCGATCACTTCGCCTTCCAGAGCATCGACACCGGGCAGTTCGTCGGCTGGCTGCGCGAACACCTCTTGGCCTCGCACCCCGGGGCGGTCACGGACAAGGAGCTGGAGGCCTGGCTGTATCAGCCCGGCATTCCCGCCAGCGCGGTGCCCACGGCGTCGGCGCGCTTCGAAAAGGTGGACGCGGCGCTCAAGCAGTGGCAGTCCGGGCGCGTGGCCGCGGCCGACCTCGACACCGCCGGCTGGGTGACCCAGGAATGGCTGCGGTTCCTCGAAGGCATGCCCGCCAAGCTGTCCAACGACAGGCTGGTGGAGCTGGATTCCGCGTTCGGCTTCACCGGTTCCAACAACGGTGAAATCCTGATGCGCTGGTTCCCGCTGACGGTGCGCAGCGGCTATTTCGAAGCGCGCCCGGCGATGGCCGAGTTCCTGCAGCGGGTGGGGCGGCGCAAGCTGATCCTGCCGATCTACGCCGCACTGGCCGCCAGCCGCGAGGGGCGCGAGTTCGCGCGCCAGGTGTTCGAGCGCGCGCGGCCGGGCTATCACCCGATCACCACCGCCTCGGTCGAGGCCACGCTGGCGGAGAAGAAGCGCTGAAGAGGTTGACGAGCGAGGCAGGCATCCCATGGACAAATCCTTCACGCTCGTCCTCGCCGGCCTGACCGTCAGCGCCGCCGGCCTCTGGCTGACGCGACCCAAGCGCCTGCTGGACTTCGAGTTCGCGCGCCAGCGCCGGCGCGCGGGCGCGCGCGTGGCGCGCGTGGCCTTGCCCGATGGCGAGGTTTCCTATCTTCATAGCGGCACGGCGTCGGGAACGCCGATCCTGCACATCCACGGCTTCACCGGGATGAAGGAGAACTGGCTGCCGCTGATGGCGGCGCTGGGGCGACAAGTGCGCCAGTACGCGCCCGACCTGCCGGGCTGGGGCGAGAGCGAGCGCCGCGAGGGTGCCGATCCCGGCTACGCCGCGCAGGCCGAGCGGCTGGCCGGATTCATCGATGCGGTGATCGGCGCACCGGTGGACCTGGTCGGCCATTCCATGGGCGGCGGCATCGCGGCGGTGCTGGCCGCGCGCCATCCGGACAAGGTGCGCCGGCTGGTGCTGATGAGCGCCGCGGGCGTGCGCTTCGAGGACAACGCCTTCGGCCAGGCCGTGCTGGACGGCGACAACCCGTTTGGCGTCACCGACGTGGACGATCTGCGGCGCTACTTCACGCTGGTGTTCGAGCGCCCGCCCTGGGTGCCGCGCGGGGTGGCGCGCTGGATGGTGCGTCGGCGCGTCGCCGATGCGCCGTTCGAGCAGGCGGTGCTGGCGAGCATCGGGCGCAGCGAAGAAGCTTTCCTGCCCCAGCGCGAGGCCGCGAACATCCGGATGCCGACCCAGCTGCTGTGGTGCCGCAACGACCCGGTGATCGATGCCAGCGCCGCATCGATTTATGCTGAGGCCATCCCCGGCAGCCGGCTGACTCTGATCCAGGGCACCAGCCACATGCCGATGATCGAGTATCTGGATGCGACCGCGACGACCCTGAAGGAGTTTCTGCAATGAAGATCCGTTCGATCATGCTGGCGTTCACCGCGTGCGCCTTCGTGTGTCTTGCCGCCTGCGACGGCGTTCCCGACGAAGCCGAGAAACAAGCCGTGCAACAGGCGCGCATCGAGGCGGCGGCGCAGAAGCAGTTGGAGAACTACCATCAGCTCAAGGCCACCGGCCGCGCGGATCTGGCGCTCAACATCGCCGACCACGTGCTCAGGAACTTCCCCCAGACCCAGGCCGCGGCCGCGATCAGGCCGGACGTGGACGCGCTGCGCGCACAGGTGAGCGACGAGCGCCGCATGCAGCAGCTCAAGGCGCTGTGGGTCTACCACGACGAAAACGATGCCGAGGCCGGCGGGCGCGTGCGCAGCGCCTACATCTTCGCCAAAGACCTGCTCGGCCCGGCCGAAAACGGCGAGCCGGCACCGCGCGGCCGCCTCGTGCTGCGCCGCCATCCGCAGTGGGGCGACGACGTGTACCTGCTTTCCGAGCGTGGCCCCTTCACCTGCACTTCGCCCTGCCGGCTGGTGGTGCATTTCGATGGTGCCGCGCCGCGCACGGTCGATGGGGAAATCCCCGAGACCGGAGAACACGCCATCTTCGTCAAGGACTTCTCCCACTTCGCCGCCAATCTGCCGGGCGCGCAGGTCGTCCGCATCGAGACCACGCTCAAGGAAGCCGGCCCGGTGACGATGGAGTTCGAGGTCGGCGGCTACGACCCGCAGACCATCGGGACGCGCTGAGCAACCGCCGCGCGCGGCGGTTGCTACACTCGCGCCATGGTCCAGGCGCGCCGCTCCAGCAAGAAGACCCGCGTCACCTCGCTCGACATCGCGCATCGTGCCGGGGTATCGCAGGCAACGGTGTCGCGCGTGCTGCGCGGCAGCCCGCTGGTCAACGCCGACACCCGCTGCCGCGTCGAGGAGGCGGTGCGCGAGCTCAACTACAAGGTCGATCGCCACGCCTCCAGCCTGCGCACCCAGCGTGCCGGCACCCTGGCGCTGCTGCTGTTCGAGGACCCGACCGCGGACGACTCGCACATCAATCCGTTCTTCCTCGCGATGCTGGGCTCGATCACGCGCGCCTGCGCCCGGCACGGGCACGATCTCCTGGTATCGTTCCAGCAGCTTTCCGACGACTGGCACGCCGACTACGACGACAGCATGAAGGCCGACGGGCTGATCCTGCTGGGCTATGGCGACTACCTGGCCTACGAGAGCACGCTGGCGCAGCTGGTCGCGCAGGGCACGCATTTCGTGCGCTGGGGGCACGTCTGGCCCGACCAGCCCGGGGTGACGATCGGCTGCGACAACGCCAACGGCGGGCGGCTCGCCGGCCGCCACCTGCTGCAGCTGGGGCGGCGGCGCATCGCCTTCCTCGGGAACGCCAGCGACGGGTTCCCGGAGTTCCAGGCCCGCCACCGCGGCTGTGCGCAGGCGCTGGCGGAAGCGGGCCTCAGTCTGGCTGCCGAGCTTCAGGTGAATGCCGACAGCACCGAACAGGCCGGCTACGAGGCGGCGCGGGCGCTGCTGGCGCACGGGCGGTCGTTCGATGCGGTGTTCGCCGCCAGCGACCTGATCGCCATCGGGGCGATGCGCGCGCTGCAGGACGCCGGCCTGCGGGTGCCGGCGGATGTGGCGGTGGTCGGTTTCGACGGCACGCCGATGGCGCGCTTCTGCAATCCACCGCTCACCACCGTGGTGCAGGACACCACCACGGCGGGCGAGCTCCTGGTGCAGGCGCTGCTGGCGCAGGTGCGCGGCGAGGACGCCGTCAGCCTGATGCTGCAGCCGACCCTGGACGTGCGCGCCTCCAGCATTGCCTGAATCTGGATGTGGCAGCGGAGCAAGCTCCGCTCTACGGCAGCGACGAGATGGCTCTCGCAGAGCCGAGCTTGCCCGGCTGCGGATGCCTTATCGCTGCGGCCGCGCTCTCGCCATCGCCGCATCCAGCGTCGTGACGAGCGTCGGTTCGGTGACGGCGGCATCCAGCAGGTAGACCTGCACGCCATGTGCCGGCACGCTGGCTTCAAGCTTGCCGCCTGCAGCGACCTCGACCACGCCGCCATCCAGCGCCGAGGTCCAGCGCCCCGCCTGCAGCATCGAATCAACCGCGAAACGCGCCGCCGCATCGCCCTTGTTGAGCAGCACCAGCGCGATCTGATGTTCGCCCTGGTGCTGGTAGACGCGATAGAACGCCGCGCGCGTGCCGTTGAGTTCGAGATTGACCTGCAGGCCGCGCTGCAGCGCTGGCGAAGCGGCGCGCGCCCGCGCGATGCGGATGAGCGCCGCGCGGATCGGACTGGTTCTGGCCGCTTCGATGCCCTCGACGCCGAAATAGTTGCGGTTGCCGCCGTGCTCCGGCCGCCCGCGCATGAAGCCCATTTCCGAGCCGTAGTAGACCACCGGAATGCCGCGCGCGGTGAACAGCCAGTGATGCGCGTCGATGAAGCCGGCATCGCTGGCGTCCAGGCGCGGCATGTCGTGGTTGTCGTAGAAAGTGGCCAGGTCGTAGGGATTCGCATACGGCCCGTCGGTGAGGTACAGGGCCGGCGCGAGGCGCGCGAAGCCGGCCTGCGCATGGCCGAAGACTGCCTCCATCGCCTCTTTCATCGGGAAGTCCAGCACGCTGGTTTCACCCTGGCCGGGCAGGGTGTGGCGGGCGATGACTTCGGCGTCGTAGTTGAAGGCCTCGCCGAACATGAAGAAGCCCGGGCGTTTGGCGCGGATGCGCTGCGTGAACGCCTGCCAGAACGCATCCGGCATCCAGGCGATGGTGTCGATGCGGAAGGCATCGGCACCCTGTTCGATCCAGCCGGAGTAGGCATCGACCAGGTAATCGAGCACGGCCGGGTTGTCCGCATCGAAATCTGAAAGCTGCGCCAGGTTTCCCTCCAGGAAACCCTCGCCTTCCACCGGGCCGCGCGCGCTGTAGAAACGGTGCAGCGGGTTGCCGGCGGGATCGAGCCGGGTCGGATCAAGGTTCTGGTGGTCGGCGAGCAGCGTGCCGTCGCGGTCGAAGATCTTTCCGAACTTGGGCTGGTCGTGCTCCATGCCCCAGGCCGGGGAGCCGTGGTTGCCCACGATATCCAGCACCAGCTTCATGCCGTGCGCGTGCAGGGCATCGGCCAACTCGCGAAAGCCCATGCCCGGGCTGGGCAGGTGCTCATCGAGCGTATTGAAGTCCACGCCCCAGTAGCCGTGGTAGCCGGTTTTGCCGCGGTCGGCGAGGCTTCCGCCGCAGGTCGGCGCGGTGCCGCCGCTGAAGGGCTCGTCCGGGTTGTCCACCACCGGCGTGATCCACACCGCGGTAAAGCCCATTTCGGCGATGTAGTCGAGATGGTCGGCCAGCCCGCGGAAATCCCCGCCCAGGTAGCCGATGTTGCCGGCCACGCCGCTGCAGGACACCAGCGGGATGTCGAAGGTGCCCTGATCGCGCTGGTCGTTGGCCGGATCGCCGTTGACGAAGCGGTCGGTCATCACGAAGTACACCGCTTCGCGTGCGAACGGCTCCAGGGTGCCGTAGTACGACGCCACCGCCGCGGATGTCGCGGACGCATCGGGTGCCTGCGGGGCGCAGGCCGCCAGAGCCACGGCACAGGCCAATGCGGACAGGATGCGGGGAAAGTGGAACATCACGACCTCATTCGCGTGTGTCGGGCAGGCGCACCAGCAACACGCACAGGCCGGCCAGGATCAGGCTGATGCCGCCAGCCGCCAGTGCGTTGATCGGACTGCCGCCCAGAAAGTTTTTCAGCAGGAAGCCGAGCAGGCTGGCGGCCACCAGCTGCGGAATCACGATGAAGAAATTGAAGATGCCCATGTAGGTGCCCATCTTCACCGCCGGTACCGCATTGGCCAGCATGGCGTAGGGCAGGGACAGGATCGAGGCCCACGCGATGCCGACTCCGACCATCGACAGCAGCAGCCAGCGCGGATCCTCGATCCAGCCGATCGACAGGAGGCCCAGCCCGCCGAGCGCGGTGTTGACCAGATGGCTGCCGCACAGCCCGAGGTGACGCACCATCGCGGGAATGGCGATGGCGGCCAGCGCGGCGAAGCCGTTGTAGGCCGCGAACAGCACGCCGACCCAGTTGGCACCGCTGTTGTACGCCGCCGAGGCCGGATCGGTGCTGTTGAAGTGCACTTCGGTGACCGCCGCCGTGGTGTAGATCCACATCGCGAACAGCGCGAACCATGAAAAGAACTGCACCGGGGCGAGCTGTGCCATCGTCGGCGGCATGTCGCGCACGTCGTCCAGGATGCGGGTGAAGGCGTTGTCGCAGGAAAGACAAGTGCGAAGCAGGAAGGCCAGTCCAACTCCCGCCAGGAGGCCCGCAAGGATGTGGAGCGCCGGATCGAGGCCGCGCGTGGCCACGACGACGGCCAGCAGCACGCCGGCCAGCACGGCGGCAGCGGCGAGGCGGCGCACGAGGCCGGGGTTGCCGGCGCGCCGCGGCGGCGCGGGCGAGGCGTCCCAGCGCGCCAGTGCCTCGGGCGGGTACTCGCGCGTGCGCAGGACGGTCCAGCCGATCGCGCCCAGCAGCACCGCGCCGCCGGCGTAGAAGGCGTAGCGCACGGTGTCGGGAATCTGCCCTTCCGGCGCGGTGTTCGCCACGCCGGCCTTTTCCAGCAGGAAGGGCAGCAGGCTGGCCACGACCGAGCCCGTGCCGATGAAGAAACCTTGCATCGCAAAACCGGCCGGGCGCTGCGACGGCGGCAGCTGGTCGCCGACGAAGGCGCGAAACGGTTCCATCGAAATGTTGATCGATGCATCCAGCACCCACAGCATGCCGGCGGCGACCCAGAGCGCGGGGGCGTTGGGAAAGGCGAACAGCGCGAGCGAAGCCATCACCGCGCCGACGAGGAAGTAGGGTCGGCGTCGTCCCAGGCCGGTCCAGGTGCGGTCGGAGAGATAGCCGACGACCGGCTGCACCAGGAGGCCGGTCAGCGGTGCCGCCACCCACAACAGCGGGATGGCGTCCATGTCCGCGCCGAGCGTCTGGAAGATGCGGCTGACGTTGGCGTTCTGCAGGGCAAAGCCGAACTGGATGCCGAGGAAACCGAAGCACATGTTCCAGATCTGCCAGAACGACAGGCGCGGTCTTTCCGCCATGACGGATACGTTCATGCCTCCCTCTTCCCTTGTGCCGGTCTGTGCCGGATGCCTGACGACACCGTATAGCGCAGGTTGCGCCCATCGGCCCCTGTAAACGTATTCACCGCGCAGTGGTTCTCGCGGCGGGCGCGCAGGCGGCATAGTCGCCCACGACGACTGCGGGCGGGGGCGGAATGAGCGAACAGCACTGGTGGCGCGGCGCGGTGATCTACCAGATCTATCCGCGCAGCTTTCTCGATACCGATGGCAACGGCGTGGGCGATCTGCCCGGCATCCTTGCGCGCCTGGACTACGTGGCCGCGCTGGGCGTGGATGCGATCTGGATCGCGCCGTTTTTCACCTCGCCCATGGCCGACTTCGGCTACGACATCGCGGATTTCCGCGACGTCGATCCCCTGTTCGGCACGCTTGCCGACTTCGACCGCGTGCTGGAAAAGGCGCACGCGCTGGGGCTGAAGGTGATCATCGACCAGGTGCTCGGGCACTGCTCGATCGAGCACCCGTGGTTCCGCGAAAGCCGGCAGAGCCGCGACAACCCGAAGGCCGACTGGTTCGTCTGGGCCGACGCGAAGCCGGACGGCACGCCGCCCAACAACTGGCTTTCCATCTTCGGCGGCGTGGCCTGGACCTGGGAGCCGCGGCGCGGCCAGTACTACCTGCACAACTTCCTGTCATCGCAGCCCGAGCTCAATTTCCACAACCCGGACGTATACGCGGCGCAGCTGGAGAACCTGAAGTTCTGGCTGGACCGCGGCGTCGACGGCTTCCGCCTGGACTCGATCAACTTCCCCTACCACGACGCGCTCTTGCGCGACAACCCGCCCAAGCCCGCCGAACTGCGCACCGGACGCGGGTTCAGCCCCGACAATCCCTACGCCTTCCAGTACCACATCTACAACAACACCCGGCCGGAAAACCTCGGCCTGCTGGAAGACGTGCGCGCCCTGCTCGATCGCTATCCGCAGGCCACCTCGCTGGGCGAGATTTCCTCGGAAGACTCGCTCGCCACCACGGCCGAATACGTCACCGATCAGCGGCTGCACATGGGCTACAGCTTCGAGCTCCTCACCGACGAGCGCAGCGCGGCCTATATCCGCCAGACGGTCGAGGCGCTGGAGGCGAAGATGCCCCGGGGCTGGCCGTGCTGGGCCATTTCCAACCACGACGTGCCGCGCGCGGTCACGCGCTGGCGCGGCGAAGCTGCGGACGACGACGCGCTGGCGCGCCAGCTGGTGGCCCTGGTGTGTTCGCTACGCGGCTCGGTCTGCCTCTACCAGGGCGAGGAGCTGGGCCTGCCCGAGGCCGAAGTGCCGTTCGAGGCGCTGTGCGATCCCTACGGCAAGGCCTTCTGGCCCAATTTCAAGGGCCGCGACGGCTGCCGCACGCCGATGCCCTGGACGGCCGACGCCGATGCCGGCTTCAGCACAGTACCGCCCTGGCTGCCGGTGCCGCAGACGCACCGGCAGCGCAGCGTGGCGACGCAGGACCCCGATCCGGCGTCGGTGCTCAACGCCATCCGCGCCTTCCTGCGCTGGCGCAAGGCGCAGCCGGCGCTGGTGCACGGCTCGATCCGCTTCATTGATGTGCCCGAAGGCGTGCTCGCCTTCGAGCGCGAAGCCGCCGGCCAGCGCCTGAGGGTGGTCTTCAATCTTTCGGATGCGGTGGTCGAATGGCGCGATTTCGGCGCAGCGGCGCTGCTGGATGTGCCGGGTCCCGCTCCGGGCGTCCTGGATGGCACCACGCTGGTCCTGCCGCGCCACGGCGCGGCGTTTGCGCTGGCGGGCTGAGGAGATGCGCGCGATGCGGATGGCGGCCTGGATCGCGTGGCTCCTCGTTCTGGCCGTGCCGGGCCATGCCCGGGCCGGCACGGTGGCGACGGTTGCCTCGCCGGACGGGCGCATCACGGTGAGTCTGGCGCTCGATGGCGACGGGCGGCCGAGCTATCGCGTGAAACACGACGGGCGCGCGCTGCTGGGCGATTCGCGCCTGGGCTTCATCTTCGCCAACGGCCGCCAGCTGCTGCGCCGCCTGCGGCTGGAGTCCGCATCGGAAAGCCACCACGACATCACCTGGGAACAGCCCTGGGGCGAGCGCCGCCTGGTGCGCGACCAGCACAACGAGCTGCGCGTGCGCCTGACCGAGGATGCGCCCGATCCGCGCCGCGTCGACCTCGTGTTCCGGGTGTTCGACGACGGCGTGGGCTTTCGCTACGAGCTGCCGGCGCAGCCGCACCTGACCGAGGCCCGCATCGTGCAGGAGCTGACCGGGTTCGCGCTCGCGCGCCCGGCGACGGCGTGGTGGATCCCGGCGCTGGAATGGAACCGCGAGGAATACTTGTACCGCCGCACCGCGCTGACGGAAGTCGGCATCGCGCAGACGCCGCTGACGCTGCGCACCGACGATGGCCTGCACCTGAGCATCCACGAAGCCGCGCTGGTCGACTACGCCGGCATGAACCTGATGCATGCCGGCAGCGGCGACCTGCGCGCGGCGCTCACGCCGGCCGCCGACGGCGCGCCGGTGGTGCGCGCCACGCCCTTCGCAACGCCGTGGCGCACGATCACCATCAGCCCGCGCGCCGGCGGGCTGGTCGAATCCAGCCTGATCCTCAACCTCAACGAACCCAATGCGATCGGCGACGTGAGCTGGTTCACGCCGGCCAAATACGTCGGGGTATGGTGGTCGCTGCATCTGGACACCGAGAGCTGGGCCACCGGCCCAAAGCACGGCGCCACGACCGAAAACACCAAGCGCTACATCGACTTCGCCGCCGCCAACGGCTTTCGCGGGGTGCTGGTCGAAGGCTGGAATCCGGGCTGGGACGGCGACTGGTTCGCCAACGGCTGGGGCTTCGACTTCACCCGCACCACGCCCGACTTCGATCTGGACGCACTGGCGCGCTACGCTGCCGGCAAGGGCGTGCACCTGGTCGGCCACCACGAAACCGGCTGCGCGGTCAGCCACTACGAGCGCCAGATGGACGCGGCGTTTGCGCTGTACGCGCGCCACGGCGTGGATGTGGTCAAGACCGGCTATGTCTGCGACGCCGGCCAGATCGAACGCCAGGATGAAACCGGTGTGCCGGTGCGGCGCGAGTGGCACGAAGGCCAGTGGATGAGCAACCACCACTTGCGCGTGGTGCAGGCGGCCGCGCGCCAGCGCATCGCGCTCAACCCGCACGAACCGATCAAGGACACCGGCCTGCGCCGTACCTGGCCCAACTGGGTTTCGCGCGAGGGCGCGCGCGGCATGGAGTACAACGCCTGGGCCAATCCGCCCAACCCGCCCGAGCACGAACCCACCCTGGTGTTCACCCGGATGCTGGCCGGACCGATGGATTACACGCCCGGCGTTCTCAGCCTGACCGGGCGCAACGGGCAGGAAATTCCCGGCACGCTGGCGCGCCAGCTGGCGCTTTACGTCGCGCTCTACAGCCCGATCCAGATGGTGGCGGACCTGCCCCAACACTATGCGCAGCACGCCGAAGCCTTCGAGTTCATCCGCGAGGTCGCGGTCGACTGGGACGAAAGTCGCGTGCTGGCCGGCGAGGTGGGCGAGTACGTGGCGATCGCGCGCAAGCAGCGCGATGCCTTCGATTGGTTTCTGGGCGCGATCAACGACCGCAGCGCGCGGACCTTGGCATTGAAGCTGGATTTCCTCGAGTCCGGCGTGCGCTACCGCGCGCGAGTTTATCGCGACGACAAGCGCGCCGGCTGGCGCGGTCCGGAACGCTTCCGCTTCGTGCGCGAGGAGAAGATCGTGACGCGCGATGACGTCATGACGCTGCGGCTGGCCGCAGGCGGCGGCGCGGCGGTGCGCTTTTCGCGCGAGCCGGAGTGATCGCGCGGGCCCGCGAGCAACGGTCCGCGGGCTTGGCCAAGGGTGCATGCGAATGCGCCGCGCGGGCGCGCGTGCGCGTGCGCAAACCGTTGCGGCGCGCCGCTCCGAAGGTTTTCGACCGGGCGCGGGATGAATACGTATGCAGCCCCTTTCGCTTGCCGGCGGCGTGCTTACCATCGTCGCAGCCGTGCGAATTGGTCATCGGCACGTAACACGACGGGGCGGCCATGGATCGCCCGGGGATCGCAAAATCACTGGAGGGGATCATGCTGCAGATGAAGAGGAACCTGTTGAGCGTGGCGCTGGCCGCGGCGGTGCTGGGCATGTGCGTGCCGGTGCACGCCCAGGACGAGGCATCGTCCGGGCAGGAGGCCGCGAAGGACCGCAAGGGCGAGAACGCCAAGGAACTCGACAAGGTCGTGGTGGTCGGTATCCGCGGCGGCATCGAGCGCGCCATCGACATCAAGAGGGAATCCACCTCCATCGTCGAGGCGATCTCGGCGGAGGACATCGGCAAGCTGCCGGACGTCTCCATCGCCGAGTCGATCGCGCGCCTGCCCGGACTGGCCGCGCAGCGCGTCGCCGGCCGCGCGCAGGTGATCAGCGTGCGCGGCCTGTCGCCGGACTTCGCCACGACCCTCCTCAACGGGCGCGAGCTGGTCAGCACCGGCGACAACCGCAGCGTCGAGTTCGACCAGTATCCCTCCGAGCTGATGGCTGGCGTCACGGTCTACAAGACGCCTGATGCCGCGCTGGTCGGGCAGGGCCTGTCGGGCACGATGGACATGCGCACCGTGCGGCCGCTGGATTACAGCGAGCCCGTCTTCGCGGTGAGCGGGCGCTGGCAGCGCAACTCGCTCGGTTCGGCCGCGAATGCCGACGGCAACGGAAACCGCTTCAACGCCAGCTACATCGGCCAGAACGCCGGCGGCAATGTCGGTTTCTCGATCGGCTACTCGCACTCGGATACGCCGATCCAGGAAGAACAGGTCGGCCTCTACGAGCCCTGGCAGGCGATCGGCGACAACTGGCGTCCGGGCGTGGCCGCCGGCACCTACTACTCGGACGGCATCAAGGCGCTGCGCCGCACCGGCTACACCAAGCGCGACGGCGTGATGGGCACCCTGGAGTTCCGCAACGCCGGCTCCTGGATCAGCACCTTCGACTTGTTCTATTCCAAGGCGCACCAGGAAAACACCGCCAACCAGTTCGAAGTCCACATCGGCGACTACAACGGCGGCTTCGACCGTCTCGCGGTGGACGGCGCGCAGGTCAACGGCAACGGCACCTTCACCGGCGGCACCGCCGGCAACGTCTATCCGCTGGTGCGCGGCATGTACAACGACCGCGAGGACACGATCCGCGCGCTGGGCTGGCGCAACGAGTTCGTGATCGGCATGGCGGACCTGATGTTCGACCTGAACTGGTCGCGCGCCGACCGCGACGAGCTGAACCTGGAGAACAACACCCAGCTGATGCCGTCGCCGCAGCTCGATTCGATCAACCTGGCGCTGCGCTCCAACGGCTTCTCGCAGCTGGTGCCCGGACGCGATTATTCGGATCCTTCGACCCTGCTCCTCGCCAACACCATCTACGGCTCGGGCTACGGCAAGGTGCCGCGCGTGGAGGACGAGCTCAAGGGTGCCAAGCTGGTGGCGACCGTGCCGGCACCGCAGGCGATGAGCAACGCCCTGTCCGACATTTCCTTCGGCCTCAACCGCGCCGACCGCAGCAAGGACAAGAGCCAGCCGGAAGGCGCGATCGAGCTGGGCGCGCAGGGCATCACCCCGGTCGGTTCCGAGTTCCAGTACGGCCTGGTCGACCTGGGCTTCGCCGGCATCGGCATGATCCCCTCATGGAACGTGCCCGGTGCCGTGGGCCAGTACATGCGTTTCAACCCGAGCGACAGCTCGGCGGCCTACCTCATCCCGAAGGCGTGGACGGTCGAGGAAACCATCGACACCGCCTTCGTGCAGGCCAACATCGACTCCCGCTGGGGTTCGGTGCCGGTGCGCGGCAACGTCGGCGTGCAGATCCAGCACACCGACCAGTCCTCGCATTCGCGGGTGTGGGACAGCTCGCAGCCCGCCGGTCAGGAAATCCGCCCCTACGGCAACGGCAAGAGCTATACCGACGTGCTGCCGAGCCTCAACCTGGCGTTCTCGCTGGGCGAGGACCAGACCCTGCGCCTGGCGCTGGCGCGGCAGGTGGCGCGGGCACGGGTCGATCAGCTGCGTTCCTCGGTCGAGTTCGGCGTCGATCCAGCCACCGGCAAGCCCGGCGCGGGCGGCGGCAATCCTCAGCTCGATCCGTGGCGCGCCAATGCCTTCGACCTGTCCTGGGAAAAGTATTTCGGGTCGCGCGCCTACGTCGCTGCGGCGTTCTTCTACAAGGACCTGCGCAGCTACATCTTCACCCAGACCCGCGACGGCTATGACTTCACCGACCTTCTGGTCGGCTATGTGCCGCCGCCGGGATCGGCACCGGTGCTGAGCACCGGCACCATGACCGCGCCGTTCAACGGTGGCGGCGGCACGCTCAAGGGCATCGAGCTGACCGGCTCGCTGCCGCTGGATCTGTTCGCCCCGGTGCTGGAAGGCTTCGGCGTGGTGGCGAGCGCCAGCTTCAACGACAGCAGCATCGAAGTGCTCGATCCCGAGAGCGCAAGCAGCGTGGGCTCGGGCCCCATCGACCTGCCGGGGCTGTCCAAGCGCGTCTACAACTTCACCGTGTACTACGAGCGCAACGGCTTCGAGTTCCGCGTCAACAACCGGCGCCGTTCCGACTTCATCGGCGAGATCGGGAACTTCGATGGCAACCGCACCCTGCGCTATGTGGTCGGCGAGAACATCACCGATGCCCAGGTCAGCTACAGCTTCGCCGCCGGCAGCGGGCTGGAGGGTCTGAGCCTGCTGCTGCAGGCCAGCAACCTGACCGATGAGGCCTACCGCACCTATGCCGGCAGCAAGGACCGCCCGCTCGAGTACATCAAGTGGGGACGCACCCTGTTGATCGGGGCCAGCTACAAGTTCTGAGCCGCGTCGGGACGTTGCATGAGCGCCCCTGCCCGCCTGTGACGGGCAGGGGCGTCTGCGAGATCGGGGGGAGGACCTGATGCAGGGAAATGCAGTGCAGTTGGCGGTGTTCCTCGGGCTCACCGCCCTGGTCGCGCTGGCCACCTGGTGGCGCTACCGCAAGGAAGGGCGGGCGGCCGACAGCGCACAGGATTTCTTTCTCGCCGGCCGCCGCCTGGGCTGGCCCTTCATTGCCGGTAGCCTGCTGCTGACCAACATCAGCGCCGAGCAGATCGTGGGCATGAACGGGGCCCAGAACATGCTCCAGATCTGGTGGGAACTGGGCGCCATCGCCGGCCTGCTGGTGCTGGCCAAGGTGCTGATCCCGCTGTACTACCGCCACGGCTGCACCACCACCACTGAACTGCTCGAGCGTCGCCTGCCCAACGGCGCCAGCCTGCGGCGCACGGTGTCGGTGCTGTTCCTCCTGGGCTATCTCTTCATCCTGCTGCCGATGGTGCTCTACACCGGCGCGCGCTTCATGCAGTCGATGTTCCAGCTGGACCTGCCGATCCTGGCCATCGCCGCGCTGTTCGCGTGCGCCGGCCTGGCCTACGCGGCGCTCGGCGGGCTGCGTGCGATCGCGATTTCCGACACCTACATGGGCGTGGTGCTGCTGGTGATGGGCGCGCTGGTGACCGGCTTCGCGCTGGACCGGATCGGCTGGGATTTCTCCGGCATCCCGGCCGAGCGCCTGACTCCGTTCGGCAGGCCCGATTCGGACATCCCGTGGCCGACCCTGTTGACCGGCATGGTGCTCGCGCACGTTTTCTACTGGGGCACCAACATGCTGATCGCGCAGCGCGCCCTGGCGGCGCGCGACATCCGCGAGGCGCAGAAGGGCATCTACGCCGCGGCGCTGTTCAAACTCGTGACCCCGCTGATCGTGGTGCTGCCGGGCATCATCGCGTTCAAGCTCTACGGTGATATCGGCGACGATGCCTACGGGCGGCTGGTTGGCGACGTGCTGCCGCCCTGGCTTGCGGGCGCATTCGCCGCCGCCATCACCGGCGCGGTGCTGTCCAGCTACAACGCCGGCCTCAACTCGGCCGCGGCGCTGTATGCCGTGGATCTGCACCTGCCGTTGTTCAACCCGCGCGCCGACGGCAAGCGCGTCGGACAGATCGTGCAATGGATCGCCATGCTGGTGTCGCTGGCGCTGGTGCCGCTGTACGAGAACGTCGAAAGCATCATCGCCACGCTGCAGCAGCTGAACGGGCTGTATTCGATGCCGGTGCTGGCGGCCTTCTTCGTGGCGATCTTTGTGCGCGGTGCCGACGCGACGGCGATCCGGATCGCGCTGGTGTTCGGGGTGGTGTTGTACGCCGTGTTCACCTTCGCCTGGACCCCGCTGCACTACCTGCATCTGATGTTCATCACTTTCGTGGCGACGGTGGCGGTGGCGATCGGCCTGGGCCGCTGGGTGCGCGCGCCGCAAGCGGAAGCCGAGCCGGCGTCCTGATCAGGGTGCAAGCTGCGCCGCAGCCTGCGCCAGCTGCGCGATGCGCGCCCAGTCGCCGGCGCGCACCGCTTGCGGCGGCAGCATCCAGGAGCCGCCGACGCAGGCGACGTTGGGCAGGGCGAGGTAGGCGGGTGCCCTGGCGGCGTCGATGCCGCCGGTCGGACAGAAGCGCGCCTGCGGCAGCGGCCCGGCAAAGCCCTTGAGCGCGGCCACGCCGCCGCTGGCTTCGGCCGGGAAAAACTTGAAGCGTTGCCAGCCCAGCTCAAGTCCGCGCATCAGTTCGCCTGCCGTCGCGATGCCGGGAATCAGCGGGATCGCGGCCTCCGCCGCCGCGGCGTAAAGCGCCTCGGTGGCACCGGGCGAGATGGCGAATTGCGCGCCGGCCTGCGCCGCCGCGTCCAGATCGCGCGCCGAAAGCACGGTGCCCGCGCCGACGCAGGCTTCCGGAAGCTCGCGTGCGATGAGGGTGATGGCGTTCAGCGCGCAGGCACTGCGCAGGGTCACTTCCAGCACCGGCAGGCCGTTGTCGGCCAGCGCGCGGCACAGCGGCAGCGCGTCCTCGATGCGTTCGATGGTGATGACGGGGATGACCGGCGCGCGCGCAAACACCGCATCGACGCGCTGTGCGAGGGAGTGGCTGTCGATCATGGTTCAAAGCTCCGGAGCGCGCAGGGCGCAGGCGGCACCCAGAAGGCCGGGGTGGGGGTGGGTGATGACGTGGATCGGGACCGATTCCAGCAGCGCCGCCATGCGGCCCTTGGCGAGGAAGCGTTCGCGGAAGGCGCTGGCGCGCAGGAACGGGATGAAGCGGGGCACGATGCCGCCGGCGATCACCACGCTGCGCGCACCGTGGATCAGGGCGCAGTCGCCGGCCACGCTGCCCAGCACCGCGCAGAAGCGCGCCAGCGCGCGCCGCGCCGACAGGTCGTGGCCATCCAGCGCGGCGGCGACGATCTCGGCGGGATCGCGCAGCAGCGGATGGCTGGCGGCATCGGCGGCAACGCCGCGCAGCACCGCGTCGATTTCCGACAGACCCTTGCCGCAAAGCAGGCGCTCGGTCGAGGTGCGTCCGTGCTGGGCTGTCAGCCAGGTGTTGATGCTGCGCTCTTCGTCCCCGATCGGCGCAAAGCCGACGTGGCCGCCCTCGGTCTCGACCGTGTGCCAGCCGTGCGAATGCGACCCGACCAGCAGCGCCACACCCAGTCCCGTGCCCGGCCCCAGCACGCTGACCGGCCCGCGCAGCGCGGCCTCGGGATCGCCGTGCAGGGTGAGGAGGGATTCGCGCGACAGCGCCGGAATCGCCCAGGCCAGCGCGCCGAAATCGTTGAGCATGCGCAGTTCGTCCAGGCCGAGCGTGTTCTGCAGTTCGCTGCGGCTGAACGACCAGGCGCGGTTGGTGAGGCGGATCTCGTCGCTGCCGACCGGGCAGGCCACCGCCAGCGCGGCGCGCGCGGGCTGCGCGTCGACCTGCGCCAGGTAGTGTTCGATCGCGTGCTGCACGCTGGCGAAGTCGGCGTTGGCCAGCGCGCGCGAGGCAAGCAGCGCCGGTTCGGGCGACGACGGGTTGACCAGCGCGAAGCGCGCGTTGGTGCCGCCGATATCCCCGACCAGGGCCAACTCGGACCGGTTCATGCGTCGTCCGCGAACAGCGCGCAGGCACCCCGCTCGGCCGGGCCGACGCGGTTGCGCATCAGGCCGAACAGCTCGCGGCCCATGCCGGACTGGTTGCCGGCCAGGTCCAGTGGCTGTGCTTCGCGGGCCTGCCATTGCGCTTGGTCCAGCATCACGTCCATTGTGCCGGCCTCGGCATCGATGCGGATCAGGTCGCCGTCGCGCAGCTTCGCCAGCGCGCCGCCATCGGCGGCCTCCGGCGTCACGTGGATCGCGGCCAGCACCTTGCCCGAGGCACCCGACATGCGCCCGTCGGTGACCAGGGCCACGCGCTGGCCGCGGTCCTGCAGGGCGGCCAGCGTGGGGGTGAGCTTGTGCAGTTCGGGCATGCCGTTGGCGCGCGGGCCCTGGCCGCGCACCACCGCGGTGAAGTCGCCGCCCAGCGCGCCGGCCTTGAACGCGGCCAGCAGGGCTTCCTGCGAGGCGAAGATTTTTGCCGGTGCCTCGTGTTGGCGGTACTGCGGCGCGACCGCCGAAACCTTCACCACCGCGCGTCCGAGGTTGCCGTGCAGCACGCGCAGGCCGCCTTCGGCATCGAACGGCGCGGACGCCGGGCGCACGATGCCGGTATTGCGCGACTGCGCGGGCGGATCGCGCCAGTCCAGCCGCGTTCCGTCCAGGAAGGGCTGTCTTGCCTGCTGGCGCAGGTTGCCGCCGTGCACGCAGGCGATGTCCTCGTGCAGCAGTCCGGCATCGAGCAGCTGGGTGATGATGAAGCCCATGCCGCCGGCGGCTTCGAAGTGGTTCACGTCGGCCGGACCGTTGGGATAGACCCGCGCCAGCAGCGGGGTGGCGCGCGAGAGTTCGTCGAAGTCGTTCCAGTCGATGAGGATGCCGGCGGCGCGCGCCACCGCGACCAGGTGCAGGGTGTGGTTGGTCGAGCCGCCGGTGGCCGCCAGTCCGACCAGGGCGTTGACGATGGCCTTCTCGTCGATCGTGTGCGCGAGCGGCCGACAGTCGTCGCCCAGCGCCGTGATGCGCAGCGCCTGTTCGGCGGCGGCCACGGTGAGTGCATCGCGCAGCGGCGTGCCGGGCGGCACGAAGGCGGTGCCCGGCAGGTGCAGGCCCATCACTTCCATCAGCATCTGGTTGGAATTGGCGGTGCCGTAGAAGGTGCAGGTGCCCGGCGCGTGGTAGGACGCGGCTTCCGCATCCATCAGCTCGTCGCGGCCGGCTTCCCCGAGCGCGAAGCGCTGGCGCACCTTCGCCTTCTCCGGGTTGGGGATGCCCGAGGGCATCGGCCCGGCCGGCACGAACACCACCGGCAGGTGGCCGAAGCCGAGCGCGCCGATCAGGAGCCCGGGCACGATCTTGTCGCACACGCCCAGCATCAGCGCGGCGTCGTAGCAATCGTGCGAGAGCGAGACCGCCGTCGCCATCGCGATCACGTCGCGCGAGAACAGCGACAGCTCCATGCCGGCGCGGCCCTGGGTGATGCCGTCGCACATCGCCGGCACGCCGCCGGCGACCTGCGCGCTGCCGCCGGCGTTGCGCGCCGCCATGCGGATCAGGCTGGGGTAGTGCTCCATCGGCTGGTGCGCGCTGAGCATGTCGTTGTAGGCGGTGACGATGCCGAGGTTGCCGCCGCGGCCGCGGCGCAGCGCCGCCTTGTCCTGCCCGGAGGCGGCGAAGCCGTGCGCCTGGTTGCTGCAGGAAAGGCGGTAGCGGTACGGACCGGCGTCGCGCGCGGCGCTCATGCGGGCGAGGTAATCGTCGCGCGTGGTCCGGCTGCGCTCGGCGATGCGTGCGGTGACACGCGCGATGGCGGGATGCAGGACGGCAGACATTACGGACTCCAGTGGATACGGATGGGTGGCGGCGAAGGTGCCTGCAGCAGGCCGCAGACCGGCAGCCCGCCCTGCGGTTCGCGCAGGACGCGCTGCAGTACCGCGCGCTTTTCCTCGCCGGTCACGACCAGGTGGATTTCCCGCGCCCGCAAGAGGCGCGGCAGGGTCAGGCTGATCCGCGCGAACGGTGCCTCGGGTGGCAGCGGATCGGGCACCGTGGCCAGGGCATCGATGCCGCTGCCCGGGGCCATGCCCTGGGCGAGATTCGCCGCGCCCGGGAACAGCGAGGCGATGTGGCCGTCGGCACCCATGCCCAGCAGCACCGCGTCGAAGTCGCCGGGGCGTTCGGCGAGCGTCGCCTGCGCCAGCGCCAGCGAGGCTGCCACATCGCCATCGGCGCGGGTAATCGGGTGCAGCCTCATGGCCGGGCTGTCGCCGAAGGCGGTGCGCAGCTGGCGCAGGTTGCAGGCGGGGTGATCGTGCGGCACGCAGCGCTCGTCGGTCGGCAGCGCGTCGATCCGCCCGTCGAACGCGGTGCGCGCGAGCCGGGCGTATACCGGCAGCGGCGTGCGCCCGCCGGCGAGGGCCAGCCAGGCCGCGCCGCGCGCGCGGATCGCGCTGCGGCAGGCCTGTTCCAGCGCGTCGCCGACCGCCTCGAGCAGACGTGCGGCGTCGGCGTAGCTGCGGGCGTGCTCGTTCGGCGACACTGTGCTGTCCTCACTCGCGCCAGGCGTGACCGCGGCGGTCGGGCAGCGTGACCGCCGCGGCCGGTCCGCAGGTTCCGGCCTGATAGGGGCGCGGCGTCATGCCGGTCGCGCGCCAGCCGGCGGCGATCGCATCGATCCAGGCCCAGGCCGCCTCGGTTTCGTCGCGTCGCACGAACAGGGTGCCGTTGCCTTCGATCGCATCCAGATACAGGCGCTCGTAGGCCACGCGCTTGCGGGTGCTGGCGAACTCCTGGTGGAAGTCGAGGTCGAGCACCACCTGCGAGAGCCGCAGGCCGTTTCGATCAAGGCCCGGTGTCTTGCTCATGAGGGTGAGGCCGATGCGCTCCTCGGGCTGCAGCCGGATCAGCAGGCCGTTGGGCTGCATGTCGGCCGCGGCCGCGCCGCCGAAAATGGAATAGGGCACCTTGCGGAACTGGATGTAGATCTCGGTGCTGCGCGCCGGCATGCGTTTGCCGGTGCGCAGGTAGAAGGGCACGCCCGACCAGCGCCAGTTGTCCACGTGCGCGCGCAGCGCCACGAAGGTTTCGGTGCCGCTCGGCCGCCCGACCTCCTCGACGTAGCCGGGCACCGCAACGCCGCCGACGGCACCGGCGCTGTACTGGCCGATCACGCTTTCGGCGGCCACCTCGTCGCGCCCGATGGGGCGCAGCGAGCGCAGCACCTTGATCTTCTCGTTGCGCACCGCCGCCGGATCGAAGCGCGCCGGCGGCTCCATCGCCACCAGGCACAGGAGCTGCAGCATGTGGTTCTGGATCATGTCGCGCAGCGCGCCCGACTCATCGTAATAGTCGCCGCGCCCCTCCACGCCGACGGTTTCGCCCACGGTGATCTGCACCTGTTCGATATGGCGTGCGTTCCAGAGCGGCTCGAACATCGAATTGCCGAAGCGCAGCGCGATCAGGTTCTGCACGCCCTCCTTGCCGAGGTAATGATCGACCCGGTAGATGCAGTCCTCATCGAACACCCCGGCCACGGCGTCATTGATCGCGTTGGAGCTGGCGAGGTCGCTGCCGATGGGTTTTTCCAGCATCACCCGGGTGCCCTCGCCATTCACTCCGTGCGCCGCGAGCGCCTGACAGGCCGCGCCGTAGAACTTCGGCGCCGTGCTGAGGTGATAGAGCACATCGCCGCTGCGCAGCGCGGTGATCGCTTCGGCCAGGGCCTGCATCGAGGCGGCATCGTCGATGCCGGCGGCGCGGTAGTCGAGCCGCTCGATCAGCCCGCGCAGGGCGGCATCGTCGTTGCGCACATCTTTGAGGCTGGCGGTGACGAGGTTGATGAAACCTTCCCGATCCAATTCGCTGCGGGCGGTGCCGAGGATGCGCATCCCCGCCGGCAGCAGGCCGTCGGCCTCAAGGTCGTAGAGCGAAGGCAGCAGCATCCTGCGCGCAAGATCGCCGGTGGCACCGAAAAGGGTCAGCAGGGAGGCGGGGCGGCTGGGGGGCACGAAGATCGTCCGGTACAAGATGCCCGGAGCTTACCGCCGACGGCACCCGAGGGCGGGATGATTTCGATTCCAGTGCGGCGTGGCTGTGTCATGATGGACATCCCGGTCCGCCCGGGCCGGTGGTGACGGTGCGTACCCGGAGGTGCCCCATGCCACGTCGACTTTTGCTGCTGCTTGTCCTGATTGCCGGAGGCCTTGCGTTCCAGCCGGCGCTGGCCGAAACCACGGTCAGCCAGCGCGCCATTGTTTCGTCCCATGCCTTCCTCAAGCACCATCCCGATCTGCGCTACCGCTTCCAGGGGTTGCGCGAGTACGAGCGCGGCGATTACCGGCGCGCCATGGGCCGGTTCCTGATCGCAGCGCAGTGGGCCGACAAGCCTTCGCAGGCGATGATCGCGCAGATGCACTTCCTCGGGCGCGGCGTGCCGCGCGACCCGGTGCGCGGCTATATCTGGATGGACCTGGCCGCCGAGCGCGGGGAGGCGCGGATGGTGGCGGAGCGCGAGCGCTACTGGGAACAGCTCGACGAATCGCAGCGTGCGCGCGTGCTGGAACTCGGCCCGGAGGTCTATGCGCGCTACGGTGACGAGGTGACCGGCCCGCGGCTCGCGCGCGTGCTGGAGCACGGTCGGCGCGCGATGACGGGCGGCCGCCTGGGGACGTCCAGCCAGCTCGACGTCGTGCTTCCCACCACCGCCGGCAGCATCACCGTGCGCGGCGAGGAGTTCTACCAGGATATCTACTGGGACCTGCCCAGCTACTGGGCTTGGCAGATTCGCGACTGGGACGCGGTGCCCAACTGGCGCATCGAGACCGGCGCACCATCGCGCTGAGCGCGATCCGGCAGCGGGCGGGTGGGGCTGGCACAATGCCGGCCCCCGATCGCGCCGCCTCGCCGTTGCCATGAGCCTCAATCCCGCCCAGCGCGCCGCCGTTGAACATTGCGACACGCCGCTTCTGGTGCTGGCGGGTGCCGGCTCGGGCAAGACCCGCGTCATCACGCAGAAGATCCACCACCTGATCGTGCGGCGCGGCATGGTGCCGGGCAAGATCGCGGCGATCACCTTCACCAACAAGGCGGCGCGCGAGATGCGCGAGCGCGCCGGGGCGCTGCTGCGCGGGGTGGACAGCGAGGGCCTGACGATCTGCACCTTCCATTCGCTGGGGCTGAAGTTCCTGCAGATCGAGCACGAAGCCGCCGGACTGCGGCGCGGCTTTTCGATCTTCGATGCCGACGACGGCGGCGCGCTGATCAAGGACCTGATGCCGCGCGCTGCCAACGCGCAGGCGATTGCCGCCGTGCGGGCGCTGGTATCGCGCGCCAAGGCCGACGGTTTTTCGCCCGAGCGCGCCGCGGAGCTGGCGCAAAGCCCGCGCGAGCGCGAGGCGGCCGACCTGTACGGCCAGTACCAGAAGCGCCTGGCGGCGTTCAATGCGGTGGATTTCGACGACCTGATCCGCCTGCCGGTGGCGCTGCTGGAGGCGCACGCGCCGCTGCGCGACGCCTGGCGCGAGCGCCTGCGCTATCTGCTGGTGGACGAATACCAGGACACCAACGCCGGACAGTACGCGCTGCTGAAGCATCTGGCCGGCCCGCGCGGCGCGTTCACCTGCGTGGGCGATGACGACCAGTCGATCTACGCCTGGCGCGGTGCCGATACCGCGAACATCGAGCGACTCGGGCAGGATTACCCGGCGCTGGGGATCATCAAGCTCGAACAGAACTATCGCTGCGCGCGCCGCATCCTGCGCGCCGCCAATGCGTTGATCGCCAACAACCCGCACCTGCACCCCAAGAAGCTGTGGAGCGATGCGGCCGACGGCGAGCCGATCCGCGTGTTCGAGTGCCGCGACGGCGAGCACGAGGCCGAGCGCATTGCCACCGAGATCGCCTTCCTCTCGCACAAGCACGCGGCGCAGTGGGGCGATTTCGCCATCCTGTTTCGCGGCAACCACCAGTCGCGCGCGCTGGAAAAGGCGCTGCAGCTGCAGCGCATTCCCTATCACCTCTCCGGCGGCACCGCGTTCCTGGAGCGCGCCGAGGTCAAGGATGCGCTGGCCTGGCTGCGCCTCATCGCCAATCCCGACGACGACACCGCCTTCCTGCGCGCGGTGGCGGCACCGCGCCGCGAGATCGGTGCCACCACGCTGGCCCGGCTGGGCGAGCTTGCCAACGGCCTGCACCTGGGCCTGGCGCGCGCGGCATCGCGCGATGACGTGCTGGGGCAGCTCGCGCCGCGCGCGGCCCGCGCGCTCGACGCCTTCATGCAGCTGGTGGCCAGCCTGCGGCGCGCTTCCACGGTGCTCGCGCCGGGCGCGCTGTGCCGTCGGCTGGTGGAGGAGAGCGGCCAGCTTGCCGCGATCCGCGCCGAGTGCAAGGACGACGCGCTGTTCGAGCGCCGCCGCGGCAACGTCGAGGAGCTGGCGCAATGGTTCGATGCCGCCGGCAAGGGCGGTGCCGGCGAGCTGGTGGCCCAGCTTGCGCTCCTCACCGCTTCCGACCGCGACGCGCCGGGCAACGCGGTGCGCCTGATGACCCTGCACGCCTCCAAGGGGCTGGAGTTCGATTTCGTGTTCATCGCCGGCGTCGAGGACGGCCTGCTGCCGCACGAGTCATCGATCGAGGAGGGCCGGCTCGACGAGGAGCGTCGGCTCATGTACGTCGGCATCACCCGCGCCAAACGTCTGCTGCACCTGAGCTATCCGCGCCACGCGCGGCGCTTCGGCGAGCTGCACAGGGTGGTGCCGAGCCGCTTCATCGACGAGCTTCCCGCCGCCGAGCTGCACGTCGTCGGGCGCGACGACGTGCAGGACGCCGAGCGCACCGCCGAGCACGCGGGCGCGGCGATCGCGCGGCTGCAGGCGCTTTTCGCCAAGTGAACCGTTTTGGCGGGCGGCGTGCGGCGATCCGTCACACAGGCCCGCTACACTGGCCCCACCTCAATCCACGAGAGCCGACCGATGAAACTCCTGCGCGCGGGCCTGGCGGCCCTGACCCTCGTTGCCCTGGGCGCCTGCACCACCGCGCCGAGCCGGGCACCGGCACCTGCCGCTGCCGCTGTCGCTGCCGTCGAAGCCGCACCGCCGGCGCACGACAACCTCAACGCCACCCTGTGGATGCAGTCTTCGGCCGAATACGCGGCCACCGCGCGCGGCATCTACGCCGCCGCAAAGCGTTCGCTCGATCAGGCGCTGGAGGATCCGAACTGGAACGCCCTGCCGCGCGGCGAATCCATGTCCGGCTTCGAGAGCAAGCCGCCGGCGATCATCGCCGACGCCGACGAGACGCTGATCGACAACAGCGCCTTCCAGGCGCGTGCGGTGATCGAGGACCGCGGCTACACGCGTGAGAGCTGGGTCGAGTGGGTCCAGGCCCGGGACGCGCGCGCGATTCCCGGCGCGGTCGAATTCGCGCAGTACGCCGACAGCCGCGGCGTGACGATCTTCTACGTCACCAACCGCGACGCGCCGGACGAATACGAGGCCACCGTCGCCAATCTGCGCAAGCTCGGTTTCCCGGTCGCGGCCGATGCCAGCAACGTGCTGCTGCGCGGGGATGCGCGCGCGCCGGCGCGCGAGAAGGGCGAGCGCCGCCGTTACGTGGACCGCAGCTACCGCGTGGTGCAGATGTTCGGTGACAACCTCGGCGACTTCCTGGACGGCATCAATTCCGATGTCGCCACGCGCCAGCAGCTGATGGCGCCTTATGCCGACTGGTGGGGTGTGCGCTGGTTCATGCTGCCCAACCCGACCTACGGCTCCTGGCCCAACGCGGTGCTGCGCGGCTGCGAGAAGGACACCAATCCGCGCGCCTGCCTCCGTTCCGCGCTCCGGCACGACTATTGATTTGATTATAAAACAATGAGTTGGTGGACTACTTGCAAGTTCCACATTAACTTGCTAACTTGGGTTCCAAGGAGTCATGCCGCAGAAGACGGCGATTGCCACCGCGCCCACAACCATAATGATCCGATCCGGCAGGATGCTGGAACTGCAGGGAAGCCAATTGGCTTCCCTTGTTTTTTTCCGGCGCGGCTTTCGGCATCATTGAGCGTTCGCTCTTTACCCAACAACCCCGGAGTCTGCGATGAAACGTCTTGCCCTGCTGGCTGGTGCCGGCCTGATTTCCCTTGGTCTTGCGGCCTGCGGCGGCAAGGACGCCGGCGAGCCGATGTCCGAAGCCAAGGTGGCGCAACAGACCGCCGATCCTGCGGGTGCGGTCGAGGCGGTGGCTGCCAGGCTCAAGGAAAACGACCTGCTTGCCGCCGTGCAGCTCATGGTGCCGGCCGCCAAGCTGGACGAACTGCGCGGCGACTGGAAGCAGGCCATGGCCAAGGAAACCCCGAGCGAGGAGGAGCGCGCCGAGTTCGCCGCGAACATGGCGAAGCTGACCGCGCCCGGTGCCGAGCAGGCCCTCTATGCCGAGCTTGAGCCTGCCCTGGTGAAGTTCGAGACCGAGATGGCCGCGCAGATGCCGATGATGATCGGCATGGGCCAGGGCTTTGCGATGCAGGGCATCCAGGCCAGCGAGGATATGACCCCGGCCCAGAAGCAGCAGGGCATCGACATGATCAATGCGCTCGGCGGCTGGCTGCAGACGGCCAAGCTCACCGATCGCGACCTGGCGAAGAAGGGCATCGGCATCGTCGTCGCCACCGCGCGCCAGATCGACCTCAAGACCCTCGACGAGCTGCGCGCGCTCGATTTCGACCAGGCTATGGGCAAGGCGGGCGTGGCCTTCGGCGGCATCAAGGACCTCTTTGCGCTGTACGGCCTGGACATGAACCAGAGCTTCGCCAGCCTCAAGGCCAAGGAGATTTCGCGCGAAGGTGCGGCCGCCAAGGTCGGCTTCAGCTACAGCTTCCTCGGCAAGGAGCTTTCGGGCGAGACCGAGATGATCGAGCAGGACGGCCGCTGGTACGGCAAGGACACGGTCGAGCAGCTGGTCAAGGGCATGGCCGGCGTCGAGGACGAGGTGGCCGACGACGAGATCGTGCTGGAGGATGAAGAGGACGCCGTGCAGGAAGACGCCAACTGATCCGGTTTCCGGAGCGGCCGACGCTTTCTCTTCGCCGAATGCGCGGCACACCGGTCCCGGTGCCGCCGTACGATGCGATGCTGCTGTCATGAACGCCCAACCTTCCACCGCAGAGCGCGCCGCGCCGTCCATGCTGTTCCGCCTGCTGGGTCGGATCATCGCGCCGTGGCTGCAGATCCGGCGCGAGCCGGTCGCCGCCGATGCGGCGCTGGTGCTGCCCGACCTTCCGGTCTGCTATGCGATCGAGCGTTACGGGCTGTCCAACGTCCTGATCCTGGAGCAGGCCTGCCGCGAGGCCGGCCTGCCCTCGCCGCTGGTGGAGATGCCGACCGATCTGACGGGGCAGGGACGGGCGGTGGTGGCGACGTCGCGCCGCAACGGTTTCTGGTTCGGCCGCCCGCGCAATCGCACTCACTCCGAAGGGCTGGCCAACCTGGTCGCCGCGCTCGGCCGCGATCCGGCGCTGGACGTGCAGATCGTTCCGGTGTCGATCTTCGTCGGGCGCGCGCCGGACCGTGAGTCGGGCTGGTTCCGCGTGCTGTTCGCGGAAAACTGGGTCATCGTCGGGGGCTTCCGACGGCTGCTGGCGGTGCTGCTCAACGGGCGCAACACCATCGTGCGCTTCTCCGCGCCGGTGTCGCTGCGCTCGGTGCTGGCCGAAGGGGCGACGCCGGAAACGTCGGTACGCAAGGTCTCGCGCGTGCTGCGCACGCACTTCCGGCGCATCCGTACCGCGGTGATCGGGCCGGACCTGTCGCACCGGCGTACCCTGGTGGACGGCCTGCTGGCCTCCGACCCGGTGCGCCAGGCCATCGCCGACCAGGCCCGGCGCGACAGCATCAGCCACGCCGCCGCGTGGCGGCGCGCGCACGGCTATGCGCGCGAGATCGCGGCGGATTACTCCAACACGGTGATCCGCTCGGCCTCGTTCGTGCTCACGCCATTCTGGAACAAGATCTACCGCGGCGTGAAGATGCACCACTTCGAGGGGCTCAAGCAGATCGCGCCCGGGCACGAGGTGATCTACGTGCCCTGCCACCGCAGCCACATCGATTACCTGCTGCTGTCCTACCTTCTGTACGTGAACGGCGTGGTGCCGCCCCACATCGCGGCCGGTGTGAACCTCAACCTGCCGGTGGTCGGGCCGATCCTGCGCCGCGGCGGCGCCTTCTTCCTGCGCCGCAGCTTCAAGGCCAATCCGCTTTACTCGGCGGTGTTCGGGGAATACGTCGCCACGCTCATCGCGCGCGGCGACTCGATCGAGTACTTCATCGAGGGCGGCCGCTCGCGCACCGGGCGATTGCTGCAGCCCAAGGCCGGGATGCTGGTGATGACCCTGCGCGCCTTCGTGCGCCAGTCGCGCCGCCCGGTGCTGTTCCAGCCGGTGTACATCGGCTACGAGCAGATCATCGAGGGCAAGAGCTATCTCGATGAACTCTCCGGGCGGCCCAAGCAGAAGGAGACCGTGTGGGCGCTGCTGCGCGCCGCCAGCGGTGCCCTGCGCCGCACCTACGGACAGGTGGCGGTGAACTACGCCGAGCCGGTGCTGCTCGACGAGGTGCTCGCCGAGCACGCGCCGGACTGGCGCGAGCGTGCCGCCGAGGGCGGCCGGCAGGAATGGATGAACCCGGTGGTCGATGCGCTGGCCCAGCGCATCCAGATCAACATCAACCGCGCCGCCGACGTGAACCCGATCAATCTGCTGTCGGTCGCCTTGTTGTCGACCCCCAAGTACGCGATGAGCGAGAGCGATCTGCTGGCCATGCTCGACCTGGCCAAGACGCTGCTCGCGTCCGCGCCGTATTCGGATCGGGTCACGATCACCGCGCTGGATGGCGCGCAGATCATCGCCTACGGGGAAGCGTCCGGGCTGCTCGTGCGCACCCGCCACCCGCTCGGCGACGTGCTCTCGTTCGAAGGCGAACAGGCGGTGCTGCAAAGCTATTTCCGCAACAACGTGCAACACCTGTTCGTCTGCGCGGCGTGGGTGGCGAGCTGCTTCCAGAACGCACGCAGGATGTCGCGCGCCGGCGTGGTCCGGCTCGGGCAACTGGTCTATCCGTTCCTGCGCCGCGAGCTGTTCCTGCCGTGGGACGAAGACGGGTTCGCAGCACAGCTCGAGGCCACCATCGACGCCATGGTCGGGCTGGATCTGCTTTCCTTCGATGCCGAATCCGGCCAGCTCCAGCGCGGCCCGGGCCAGACCGATGCGGTATTCCGTCTGCGCGTGATCGCCAATTCGGTGATGCAGGCGTTCGAGCGCTACTACATCGGCATGGCCGTGCTGGCCAAGAACGGCTCGGGCACGATCACCGCGGCCGAGCTCGAGAACCTGTGCCACCTGACCGCCCAGCGCCTGTCGCTGCTCTATGCCCCGAGCGCGCCGGAGTTCTTCGACCGCGCGCTGTTCCGCGGCTTCATCGCGACCCTGCGTGAACTGGGCCTGGTGCGGGCCGACGAGGCCGGCAAGCTGGCGTTCGGCGAGGCGCTGGAGACCTGGGCGAACGACTCCAGGCTGATCCTCTCGCGCGAGCTGCGTCACTCGATCCTCAAGATCACGCCCGACATGGCGCGCGAGGCCGCTCCGGCGGAAGGCGTCGGCTGAAGGGCGCGGGCTGCGGGCGGTTGGGTGCGTTCGGGTCTGGGCAGGCCGCGCGCGGCGCGGCGGATCAGAGATCCTGTTTGTAGCGCACGTACGGCGTGCGACCGCCGGGGGCCTCAAGCGCGGGCAGGTCCGACAGCGGCCACTTGCTGGTGTCCGGGGACTGGTTGAGCAGGTTCTGCGCGCCGAAGCTCAGTTCGCCCTGCCACGGCGTGCGCCAGGAGAAGCCGAGGTCCAGCGCCTGGAAATTGCCCTGGCCGCGCGGCAGTTCGATCAGGCGCCCGGTCAAGCGCCCGCTGAGGCCGCGGTAGCCCACGCCGAAGGTGACGGTGGTCGTGTCCCAACGCTGCGGCCCGCCCAGCAGCAGGTTCATTTCCTGCGAACCCAGGCTGGCACCGGCCGAGAACCAGCGCTGCGCGCCCAGATCGAAGCGGCCGCTCCAGTACGCCTGGCGCAGGCTGATGTCGCCGAGGGTCACGGGAGCCAGCGGCGGCAAGGCGGGCAGGGGCGTCGCGGACTCGCCCGGGCCGGGCAGCGCATCCTCCTGCGCGGTGCGCAGCGACGCATCCAGCCAAGCCAGACCGAAGCTCATGTCCATCGCGCCGCTGGCGGAACGCCAGCCGGTATCCAGAACCAGCGCGGGGCGCGAGGTGGACACGCGCAGCAGGTCGTCCTGATCGCTGATCTGGGCCAGAAGGCACTGCTGGCTCAGGGGCCCGAGCGTCACGGCCACCTGCACGCCCTGATTGCAGAGCAGTGCGAGGCCGGCGTTCGGATCGGGCTGCAGGCTGGCACGCAGCTGCCGGCCGCTCGTCGTGTTGCCCCGAACCCTCGGGCTGGGCAGGCTCCCGATGCGCGGAAACAGACGATCCAGCGGCGCGATGCCGCTGCCATCGGGTTCAAGCAGCAGCAGGGCTTCGATCTGTCCGCTTTGTGCGTTGAGCACCGGCAGAACCTTCGCATCGCTCTCGCCATAGGCCAGGTTGCCGGCCGGATCCGCTGCGCCGGGCATCGCCGCGCACGCAAGCACCGCCGCCAGAAGAAGGCGTGCGGGTGTGGCGCGGTGGCGGCGGCTATCGGGTTGCATGGCCTGCGGTTGGATTCCTGCGGGGATACCGAAGTTCCCCCCCGGAACGGGGTTGGTGGCGGTGCACGGATTGTAGCGTTTTGATACGAATTTAACAATTGAGCGGGCCGCTCGGACCCGCCGTGCCGCGCGGTTTCCGCCCCTGCGGGTGCTGCCTGGCGGCGCACGGGCGCACGGGCGGTCGCGCCGGCGCATGCGGCATCGCGCACAGCTTGAGCGCCCGGGCATGGACACCGCCGATGCCAGACGTGACACTAGCAGCGCCGGCGCAGGCCGTCGGCGGGATCGACAGGTCCGTGCGGGCATCCGGGAAGCCCGGCACGGCGCAGGAACGCGGCCGCGCAGGTGGCCAAGATGCGGGTCCGGGGATGAAGCAACGCGGTAACGCCATTGCGACAGGCGAGGCGTCGGCAGACCGATGCCCGGATGTCGCGCGCTCCGAGCTGGTGCTGACGGGCAATCGGGTCCAGTCGCTGCTGGAGTCGCTGCTGGCCTGGTCGCGCCTGCGCATGGACGTGCGCGGGCACGCCCTCTATGTGCGCGACGCCGCCGGCGCGCTGGAGTGGTGTGGCGCGGCAGGCGGCGTGGATCGGGAAGTCGGTGACTTTCTGGCTGCGGCATGCTGGCGCGGCGAGGCGGAATTGCCTCCGCCCGACTGGCTCGCGCTGCCGCTGGCGGATCGTGAAGAGCGGCTGGGCGTGCTGGTCACGCGGTTCCGCAACCCGGTCGATGCCGGCCAGCACGACGCCATGGATGCCGCCGCGCGCATCCTCTCGCACCGGCTGCCCGGCGCGCTGGAGCTGGAGCGCCTGAGCCAGGCGATGGAGAAGCTGGCCGAGGCCGAGCGGCTCCAGTATGCGCTTTACCGCATCGCCGATCTGGCCAGCGGTGAGCGCGAGATGGACGAGGTACTGACCGAGCTGCACGCGATCATTGCCGGGCTGATGTACGCGGAGAACTTCTACATCGCGCTGTACGACGCGCAGCGCCAGATGATTTCGCTGCCGTATTTCCGCGACAGCGTCGATCCCGATCCGCCCGACATCGGTGAGTTTCCCGTGAGCCTGTGGGAGGGCTCGCTGACGCTGCACGTATTGCGCACCGGCAAGGCGATGATGGGCCCGTCCGATGCGCTGCTGGCCGAGCATGACCTCGAGCAGGGTGGCTTCGGGCCGCAGAGCGAGGCCTGGCTGGGCGTGCCGATGCTGCGCGGCACCGAGGTGATCGGCGCGCTGGTGGTGCAAAGCTACGACCGCCGCCGCCGCTATGGCGAGAAGGACCACGCGCTGCTCAACTTCGTGGCGCAGCACGTCGCCACCGCGCTCGACCGGGTGCGCTCGCACGAGGAGCTCGAACGCCGCGTACGCGAACGCACCGAAGACCTGAAGGCCGCCAACCAGGCGTTGCGGCGGCAGGTGCAGGAGCGCGAGCGCTCCGAAAAGCTGCAGGCCGCCCTGTTCCGCATCGCGGAGCTGGGATCCACCAGCGGCAGCCTGGACGCATTCTACGAATCCCTGCACGGGGTGATCGGCGAGCTGATTCACGCGCGCAATTTCTACATCGCCCTGCTGTCGGAAGACGGCACCAGGCTGGACTTCTCCTATTCGGTCGACGAACGCGACCCGGTGCGCCAGTCGCGCCAGCTCGGCTGCGGGCTGACCGAGTACGTGCTGCGCACCGGACAGCCCCTGCTGGCCGACGTGGCCCGGATCATGGAGCTGGAGGAGCAGGGCGAGGCGCGCTCGCACGGCACCGTGGCGACGATCTGGCTCGGCGTGCCGCTGATCTACGATGCGCGCACCGTGGGGGTCATGGTCACGCAGAGCTACGACCAGAAGCACAGCTACGGCAAGCGCGAGCAGGACATCCTCACCTTCGTGTCCTACCACATCGCCAATGCGCTGCAGCGCAAGCGGCAAGCCGATTCGCTGCGCGAGGCCAACGTGGTGCTGGAGGAGCGCGTGCGCGAGCGCACCGAGGCGCTGGCCGCCACCAATCAGACCCTGCGCGAACAGATCGCCGAGCGCGAGCGTGCCGAACGCCGCCTGCGCCACGCCGCCCTGCACGATTCGCTCACCGGCCTGCCCAACCGCGCGCTCCTGCTCGAACGCATGTCAGGCGCGCTGGAGCGCTACCGGAAGGATCCGCTGAACCATGCCTTCGCCGTCCTGTTCCTGGACCTCGACCGCTTCAAGGTCGTGAACGATTCGGTCGGCCACCTGGTCGGCGACGAGCTGCTCAAGGCGGCCGGCGCGAGGATCCGCACCCAGCTTCCCGACGAGGCCCTGATCGCCCGCCTCGGCGGCGACGAGTTCGCGATCCTGCTGGAAACGCGCGACGCCGCCACGCGGGCCCAGGACGTGGCGCGGCACATCATCCGCACGCTGGAAGAGCCGCTGCACATCGGCGGCAAGGACATCTACAGCTCCACCAGCATCGGCATCACCTTCGCCCAGGCCCATTACCGCACCGCGGAGGAACTGCTGCGCGACGCCGACGTGGCGCTGTATCGCGCCAAGGCGAACGGGCGGCGGCGGTTCGAGGTGTTCGACGAAACCCTGCGCGGCCAGGTGCTGCTGCAGATGGAGCTGGAGGGCAACCTGCGGCGCGCGGTGACGCGACGCGAGTTCGAGCCGGTGTTCCAGCCCATCCTCCAACTCGATGACGGACGCATCGCCGGTTTCGAGGCGCTGCTGCGCTGGCGCCATCCCCAGCACGGGCTGCTCGCACCCGGTGCCTTCCTGGCGCAGGCCGAGGAGTCGGGTCTGTCGGAAGAGATCGACTGGCAGGTGTTCGACAGTGCGTTCGCGCAGGCGGACGCGCTGCTCGGCCGCGAGGCCTATCTGGGGATCAACGTCGGAGCGCGCCACTTCCGTGCGCCGCAGTTCGTCGAGGTGCTGCTGTATCGCCTCGATGCGGTGGGCTTCAATCCTGCGCAGCTGCGGATCGAGATCACCGAGCGTGTGCTGCTGGAAGACCCGGTACACAGTCGGCAGCTCATGGATCGCCTGCGCAGCCACGGCATCTCGGTGGCACTGGACGACTTCGGCACCGGTTATTCCTCGCTGAGCTACCTGCACCAGTTTCCGCTGCAGGCGCTCAAGATCGACCGCTCCTTCATCAGCCCGCTGGACAGCAGCGAGCCGGGCAATTCGCCGACCGTGCTGCGCGCGATCCACGCCCTCGGCACCGAGCTGGGGCTGGAGGTCATCGCCGAGGGCATCGAGACCGACGAGCAGCTTCGCCTCCTCAAGAACCTCGGTCGCGGAACCTGCGGGCAGGGCTTCCTGCTCGCGCGCCCGGCCTCGCTGCACGATCTCCTGGGCGCTGGCCTGCGCGGACGCTGAACCGCGCGGCGATGGCTATTGCGGGGTTGTGGAGCCGGGGGCCGCGGGTTCGCCGAACAGGCTGGCGATGTCGATGCGATCAAAGGTGTAGCGCTGGCCGCAGAACTCGCAGGTGATGGTGGCCACGTCGCCCTGCAACGCCGCATGGGCCTCGGCTTCGCCCAGCCCGCGCAGCATCCCGCCCACGCGCTCGCGCGAGCAGGTGCAGCCGAACGCCAGTGGCTGCGCGGCCAGCAGCCGCACCCCGTCCTCGTGGAACAGGCGGTAGAGGAGGGCCTCGGCCGGCAGGTCGAGCAGCTCATCCGCGGTCACGGTGTCCAGCAGGGCCTGCAGGCGCGGCCAGGCGTCCTCGTCCTCGCCGTGTCCCGGCAGGAGCTGGAGCAGCAGGCCCGCGACCTGGTCCCCGCGCTGCAGCAGGACCAGGCGCGTGGGCAACTGCTCGGACTGGGCGAAGTAGCGCTCGCAGGCACTGGCGAGGCTGTCGGCATCGAGCCCGACCAGGCCCTGGTAGCGCATCGGGTCATGCTGCCCGGGGACGCGCGTCTCGACCGTGAGCGCGAGCAGCGCGCCGTCGCCGAACTGGCGCGGGGTCAGGGGCGAGGGCACCGGTGAATTCCAGCGCGCCAGACCGCGCAGGACGCCCGGCTCGCGGTACTCTGCGAACACGGTGCGCAGCGCCGCCTCGCCCTTGAGCTGGAGCGAGAGGCTGCCCTCGAGCTTGAGATGGCCGCCGAAAAGCGCCGTGGCGGCGAGCGATTCAGCCAGCACCCGCTCGACTTCGGCAGGATAGTCACCCGTGGCGCGAACCGCCTTCCAGCTCTCGCGCAGGCGCACCAGCACGCCGCGCGCGTTGGCACCATCAATCAGGAACCGATGCAGGACATCGTCGTGGGAGGCGGGTGGATGCGTCATCGCGGAGCCTTCGGGAACAATGGATCGACTATGGTGACGCGCGGCAGCGCCTTCAAGGCACGATCAGGTGCGACGCCGCGCCGGCGGCGACGCTGGTTTTGGCGAATGGCCTTCGGATTCGTCCTGCTGCTGATCGCCAGCCTGATGCCCGTGCTGGTGCTGCGCTTCGTCGATCCACCCACCAGCGCGGTCATGCTGGCGCGCCGCTGGGACATGCGCGGCGACGCCGGCTTCACGCTGCAATACGACTGGCGCGATCTGGACAGGATGGCACCTGAGCTTGCCATCGCACTGGTGGCCGCCGAGGACCAGACCTTTCCGCGCCACCGCGGCTTCGACTTCGACGCGATCTCGGCCGTGATCGCGGCGCGCGGTGACGGCGGCCGCCTGCGCGGGGCCAGCACGATCAGCCAGCAGGTGGCCAAGAACCTCTTTCTCTGGAACGGCCGAAGCTGGCTGCGCAAGGGGATCGAGGCGTACTACACCCTCGCCATCGAGCTGCTGTGGTCCAAGCGCCGCATCCTGGAGGTGTATGCGAACATCGCGGAGTTCGGTGACGGAATCCACGGCGCACAGGCGGCCGCGCGCCGCTTCTTCGGACGCGATGCCGATCGGCTCGACGCGCGCCAGGCGGCGCTCCTGGCGGCGGTGCTGCCCAGCCCGCGCCGCCTTCATGCCGATGCGCCGACGCCCTACGTCCTGCGCCGGCGCGACTGGATCGAGCACCAGGTGCGCCAGCTCGGCGGCCCGGACTGGCTGGCCGAATGCTGTGGCATCAGCGGCCCGGCGCGGTAGCATGCGCGGCCTTGCGGGAGTTTCATGATGGATCGATCCCAACCCACGCGCCCGACGCTCGCCGTCGTGGTGCCAGCCTACAACGAGGCGGCGGTGCTCCCCCGGTTCCATGCGCGTCTGGCGGCCGTGCTCGACGGACTGGACGCAAGCGGCAGCATCATCTATGTCGATGACGGCAGCCGCGACGCGACCTGGCGGATCATCGAGGAGCTGGCCGCGACCGATGCGCGCGTGGCGGCGCTGAAGCTGGCGCGCAACTTCGGCAAGGAGGCCGCGCTGACCGCGGGCCTGGATCAGGTCGATGCCGACCTTGCGCTGGTCATCGACGCGGACCTGCAGGATCCGCCCGAGCTCATCCCCGAATTCATCGCCCGCTGGCGGGAAGGCCATGACGTGGTCTACGGCCAGCGCCTGGCGCGCGACGGCGAAACCTGGCTCAAGCGCGCCACCGCGTCCGCCTTTTACCGGGTGATGCAGCGTCTTTCGGCCACGCCGATCCCGCCCGACACCGGCGACTTCCGCCTGATGTCTCGGCGCGTGGTCGAGGCGCTGCGCGGCCTGCGCGAGCGCCAGCGCTTCATGAAGGGCATCTTCGCCTGGGTCGGGTTCCGCCAGTGCGCGCTGCCCTACCGGCGCGATCCGCGCGAAGCGGGCAGCAGCAAGTTCAACTACTGGAAGCTGTGGAACTTCGCGCTGGAGGGCATCACCTCCTTTTCCACCGTGCCGCTGCGCGTGGCGACCTATGTCGGCCTCATCACCGCGCTGGTGGCGTTCGGCTACGGTCTGTGGATCGTGGCCAAGACGGTGCTCTGGGGCAATCCGGTGGCCGGTTATCCCTCGCTGATGACGGTGATCCTGTTCCTGGGCGGGATGCAGCTCATGGCGCTGGGCATCATGGGCGAATACCTCGGGCGGCTTTACGTCGAGGCCAAGGCGCGCCCGCTGTACCTGCTCGAGGCCTTCCGCCCGGCACGCTCCGGAACCCGTGCCGTGGCCGCCACGCCGTGGCAGGACGCCGTGGCCGGAATGGGCCCGCCGCGGCCTGCGGCAGGACACGACGCGTGAGCCTGGACGCCAAGCTGAACGAACTGCTGCAGCGGTTCGCATCCCGCATGCGGGCGCAGATCGCATCCAACGCCTTGAATATTCACGGAATCGACCCGGACGAGGTGGAGCAGGAGGTGCGTATCCGGTTGTGGAAGGCGATCGAGCGTGACCCAAACGCCGAGTTTCCTGCGTCTTACATCCAGCGGGTGGTGGTCACGACCATTGTGGACGCGGTGCGGCGCGCGCAGGTGCGCGCCGCCGATCCGCTTCCCGACGGCGAAAGCGGCGTGGAGCTCGCGGCCAGCGGTCCCGGCCCGGAACGCGCTGCGGCGGAAACGCTCAAGGTCGAGGCTGTCGCGCGCTGCATCGAGGCGTTGCCGGTGCGCCGGCGCCGTCCGCTGCAGCTTTACCTGCAAGGCTTCGGCCTGCAGGAAGTGGCCGACGTGAGCGGTTTGACGCTCGATGCCGCCCGCAAGCTGATCTATCGCGGGCTGGATGAAGTGAAGGCGCGCATGCGCGAAGAAGGATTGGAGGATTGAGGATGGACGAGGCGCGGATCAAGGAACTGTATCGCCGCCACACGCAGGCGGCGCTGCCCGAGGCCGGGGACATCGTCGAGATGCTTTCGCGCCACGGCGCGTCGGCCGACGAAGCCGCGGCGCTCGATCGCGTGGCCGCGAGCGCGGCCGGTGCCGATATCGCGCGCACCGTGGCGGCGCTTGGCCCGGATATCGAATCGCTCGCCAGCCAGGTGCGCCTTGCGCGCCAGCCGCAGATTGGCCGCCTGCGCACCATCGTGCGCCGCAGCTTCGCGCTGGCGGCAGGCGTGGGTGCCCTCGCCGTGCTGTTCACGCTGATGCCGCGTCCGGGCCAGGCACCCGGTGTGCCCGCGGTGCCGGCGCACGAGCCGGACAGCGTGATCATGTCGGTGTCGTTCGAGCCGAGCGAACAGCCCCGCGCCGCCAGTCGCGATGCGGCCATCTTCAAGGGCAACTTCGATTCCTGAGCCGCGCCGGATGCCGTGAGCGTTTCCCCGAACGCCCCGGCCACGCCGGGGCGTTCTTCATCGGGACGCGCGCCGGTTTCTCAAATGACCTGGCTGGCCACCGCGACGAAGTGGCAGGCGCTGCCGCCCAGCACGAACCCGTGCCAGATCGAGTGCGCGTAGCGAATCCGTCGACTCATGTAGAACAGCGTTCCCGCGGTGTAGGCGACGCCGCCGGCAAAGAGCCAGCCCAGCGCCCAGGCGTCGAGCGCGCGGGTCATCGGCACGATCGCCACCAGCACCAGCCACCCCATCGCGATGTAGAGCAGGGTCGACACGAGCTTGAAGCGGCCGGTGAAGAAGAGCTTGAACACGACGCCGGCGACCGCCAGTGTCCAGATCACCGCGAACAGGCTCCAGCCCCACGCGCCGCGCAGCCCGATCAGGGTGAAGGGCGTATAGGTTCCCGCGATCAGCACGTAGATCGCGCAGTGGTCGAACACCTTGAGGCGGGCCTTGGCCAGCGGGTGCGGGACGGCGTGGTACAGCGTGGAGGCGACGTAAAGCAGCAGCAGCGTGGTGCAGAACACGATCGCACTGGCCAGCTGCCAGCCGTCGCCGTGCTGGGCCGAAAGCGTGATCAGCACGGCACCGGCCGCCAAGGCAACGGCGGCACCGATGCCGTGGGTCAGGGCGTTGGCGACTTCTTCGCGGAACGAGGCGGCGTGGGTACTCATGGCTGGCGAAGATAAGGCCCCGGCCCAGGCGGAACAAGTCGAACCCGACCGCGCGGGGGCGCGGGTTCAGGCACCGAGGGCGCTTGCGGCATCCCGCGGCGGCGCGCCGGGCCGTCACCCGCCCCGGCCGGCGGCGCTATCCTGCACGGTGCCGCGGTGACGTGCGCGAGCGGCAACCATCGGTGAGGTGCGGTGCAATGGAACCCTCCAGAAGCAAGCGGATCGAGGGCGGTCTGGTCGGCCTCCTGATCGGCGATGCGCTGGGCGTACCCTACGAGTTCTTCCCGCCGCAGCGGCTGCCGCCGATCGAGGCGATCGAGATGCGGCCGCCCGCAGGCTTCCCGCGAGCGCACGCGGGCGTGCCGCCCGGTACCTGGAGTGATGACGGGGCCCAGGCGCTGGTGCTGCTCGACAGCCTGCTGGCCTGCGACGGCCTGGATCTGCGCCATTTCGCCGACGGCCTGGCGCGCTGGCTGCACGACGGGTTTTATGCGGTGGACGGCGTGGTGTTCGACGTCGGCATCCAGACCGGTGCGGCGATCGGGCACCTGCGCGACGGCGTGCCGCCGGAGCGGTCCGGGCCCGCGCGGGAGCGCGAAAACGGCAACGGTGCGCTGATGCGGGTGCTGCCGCTGGTGCTCTGGCACCGCGGTGACGATGCGGAACTGGTGCAGTTGGCCATGCGCCAGGGCTTGCCGACCCATGGCCACCTGCGTTCGCAGCTGTGCTGCGCGATGTATTGCCTGTGGGCGCGCAGGGTGCTCGATCGCGCCGAGCAGCCCTGGCAGCGGGCCGAAGCGGCGCTGCGCAGGCTGTTGGCCGAGGCGGTCGATCCGGCCGAACTCGATCTCATCCTGCAGCCGCACCCGCCCGGCGGCAGCGGCTACGTGCTCGATACCCTGTGGACGGCGCGCGCCGCCGTCGAGACGACCGCGAGCTATGCCGACTGCGTGCGCCGCGCCGTCGCCTTTGGCCATGACACCGACACCAGCGCGTGCGTGGCCGGCGGCATCGCCGGCCTGGAATACGGCGTGGACGCGATCCCGGCGCGCTGGTGCCAGGCATTGCGCGGCATGGAACTGGTCGCGCCGCTGCTGGCCAGACTCGAATCGGGCTGATTCCCCGTCTTGCGGGTGCGCCCGCGCGCCGCCATGCTTCGCTTCCGATCCACGAGGTACCCCATGTCCGGACCCAGCCACGTCAGGGAAACGCCGATCCACGACCACCGCCTTCTGGTGGCCGCGCTGGAAAGCGGCTGCAAGCCGCCCTCCGCCTGGCGCATCGGCACCGAGCACGAGAAGTTCGGCTTTTACCTGCCCGATCGCGGCGGCGACCCGGCGCTCGCGCTGCGCCCGCCGCCCTACGCGGGCGAGCGCGGCATCGCCGCGCTGCTCGAAGGCATCGGCGCGCTGGGCTGGAACCGCATCGAGGAACACGGCCAGCTGATCGGGCTGTCGCGCGACGGTGCCTCGGTCACGCTGGAGCCGGCCGGCCAGCTCGAACTTTCCGGCGCGCCGCTGGAAACCATCCACCAGACCTGCTGCGAAACCATGCGCCACCTGGATGACGTGCGCGCCGTCGCCGATCCGCTCGGCATCGGCTTCCTCGGCATGGGTTTCCAGCCCAAGTGGACGCGCGAAGACATGCCCTGGATGCCCAAGGGCCGCTACCAGATCATGCGCCGCTACATGCCGAAAGTCGGCGACCTCGGCCTGGACATGATGACCCGTACCTGCACGGTGCAGGTGAACCTGGATTTCTCCAGCGAGGCGGACATGGTGAAGAAGTTCCGCACCTCGCTCGCGCTGCAGCCCATCGCCACGGCGCTCTTTGCCGACTCGCCCTTCACCGAGGGCCGCCCCAACGGCTTTGTTTCCTATCGCTCACACATCTGGACCGATACCGATCCCGACCGCACCGGCCTGCTCGACTTCGTGTTCGAGGACGGCTTCGGCTTCGAGCGTTACGTCGACTACCTGCTCGACGTGCCCATGTATTTCCTGCACCGCGGTGACGAATACATCGACGCGGCGGGGCAGAGCTTCCGCGACTTCCTTGCCGGCCGCCTGCCGGCGCTGCCGGGCGAGCTGCCCACGCTGCGCGACTGGTCCGACCACATGACCACCGCCTTCCCCGAGGTCCGCCTCAAGACGTTCCTGGAAATGCGCGGTGCCGACGGCGGGCCGTGGAACCGGCTGTGCGCGCTGCCGGCGTTCTGGGTCGGTCTGCTGTACGACGCCGATGCGCTGGACGCGGCCTGGAATCTGGTGCGCGACTTCAGCCGCGACGAGCGCCACGCGCTGCGCGATGGCGTTCCGCGCCACGGCCTGCGGCTGCCGTTCCGGCAGGCCACCGTTCGCGAACTGGCGCTCCAGGCGCTGGAGATTGCGCGCGCCGGCCTCGCGCGGCGCGCGCGCCTGAACGCACGCGGCGAGGATGAAGGCCATTTCCTCGATCCGCTGTTCGAGATCGCGCACTCCAACAAGACGCCCGCCGAGCGCAAGCTGGACTTGTTTCACGGAGCCTGGGGCGGTAGCGTCGATCCGGTCTTCACCCAGTTCGCCTATTGAGCCCTGCCATGCCTGCGATCACGCCCCCGGCACCGCGCGCCCGATTCGACGCCGACGCCATCGAGCGTCTGGCCATCCTGCTGCTCGAAGAGGGGCTGCCGCAGGGCGGGATGCCGCTGGAAGCCGTGGATGGCCTGTTCAGCGCCGCGCTGGTCTCGCCGGGCGCACCGATCGAGCTGGCCGAGGTGATGCCGCTGGTGCTGGGCTCGCGCGATGCGGTGGCGTCCGACGAACTGCGCGATCTGCTGTCGCGCCTGTGGGAGGCCACGCGCGCGCGCATCGTGCGCGGGCCGACCGGCGATCTGGCACAAAGCCTGCCGCTGATCCTTTTCCCCGATGCCGAAGACGATGAGGCCGAGGCGCCGGTGCCGCCCGAGGCGTCGGATGAGGGCGAGCCTGAAGAGGATTTCGATGAGGGCGAGCCCTTTCCCGTCGGCGCGGTCTGGGCCCTGGGCTTCAGCGTGGCCTACGGCCTGCGCGCGACGGAATGGGAGGCGCGCCTGGAGAAAGACGAGTACCTGTTCCAGGCGGTGATGGACATATTCGACCTGATTCCCCCACCGTGGGAGCACGCGCTCCCGGGCGAGGAAGACGACGAGGCGCTGGACGAGGACGAGGACGACGATGATTTCGACCAGTTCGCCGACGAGGGCGACTTCGACGAGGTGGTACCGGCAGCGGACCCGGACGACGGGGAACTCGAACCCTGTGCGGACTGGGACGATGCTCCGGACGATGAGCTTCCCTTGACCTATGCCGAGCGCGTCGACGTCATCGGTTCCCTGCCCGAGATCCTGCACGAATGCCATCTGAGCCGGATCGCGGAAGCGACCCCGCGCACCCCCACGCGGGTTGCCGAGGTGCCCGGGCGCAACGACCCGTGCCCCTGCGGATCGGGCCTCAAGTTCAAGAAGTGCCACGGCGATCCGTCGCGGCTGAACTGAACCGCCGGCGCGCGTCGCCGTCCCATGACCTGCGGCAGGGTGCAGCGGCGGTGCCTGAGCCTATGATGGCACCATGCTCTCGCGCCTGAGCCACACCCAGCTGCTGCGCTATGCCGGCCTGTTCACCTGGGCCTGCGTGGGCATCCCGCTCGTCCTCAACAGCTGGTACTTCCACGAAGGGCTCTCTCGCACCGACCTGATCGCCTGGCGCGTGGCCTATTTCACCTTCGGCCTGGGCTACTGGATCCTGACGACCCGGCTAGGCCGCTCGCGCCGCCGCCTGCTGGACATCACGCTGCTGGCGCTCATCACGGTCTGTGCGATTGCGGTCAGCCATTTTTCCAACAGCGGCCTGGGCGGCGGGCTGCTGCTGGTCATCGCCGGCATCCTGCCCTGGGTCCTCGGGCTGCGCGTCGGTCTGGCCTGGCTGGTGCTCCAGCACGTTGCGCTGGTGCCGGTGTTTGCCGGGCGGCCGGAGTTCAGCGTCATCGAAGCGGTGCTGCAGGCCTTGTTCTACGTCGGCTATTCCACCGTCGCCTTCGTCACCGGCCTGGTCGCGCGCCAGCAGGCGCAGGCGCGCGAGGAACAGCGCCGGCTGAACTCCGAGCTGCACGCCACCCGCGCGCTGCTGGCCGAATCCAGCCGCCTCAACGAGCGCGTGCGCATCTCGCGCGAGCTGCACGACCTGCTCGGCCACCACCTGACCGCCCTGAGCCTCAATCTGGAAGTGGCCACCCACCTGAGCGAGGGCCGCGCGCGCGAACACGTGCAGCAGGCCCACCTGCTCGCGCGGCTCTTGTTGACCGACGTGCGCGAAGCCGTCAGCCAGCTGCGGGAAGGCGGTGCCATCGACCTGCACGAGGCGCTCGCTGCCCTGGCCCAGGGCGTACCGTCGCTCGCCATCCACCTGGATCTGCCCGAACGCCTGTCCGTCACTGACCCGCTGCGCGCCCAGGTGATCCTGCGCTGCGTGCAGGAAATCATCACCAATGCCGTGCGCCACGCCGGTGCCGACAACCTGTGGATCACGCTGTCGCAGGCGCATGGCGGCATCGCCCTGAGCGCGCGCGACGACGGGCGCGGTGCCAGCGACGCGGTGGTCGGCAACGGCCTGCGCGGCATGCGCGAGCGGCTGGTGGAATACGGCGGCCGCCTTTCGATCGCCACCGCCAGCGCGCGCGGTTTCGCCCTTGATGCCTTCTTGCCCCTGGAGGGAAACCCATGATCCGAGTCTGCCTGGTCGACGACCAGACCCTGGTTCGCCAGGGCGTGCGTTCCCTGCTGGAGCTGTCGGACGACATCCGCGTGGTGGCCGAGGCCGGCGATGGCCGCCAGGCATTGGACACCATTCCCGAGGTCAATCCCGACGTCGTGCTGATGGACATGCGCATGCCGGTGATGAGCGGCCTGGAGGCGCTGCAGGCGCTCGCGGCGCGCGGCCAGCTGCCGCCTACCATCATTCTCACCACCTTCGACGACGACGAGCTGGTGCTCGCGGGCCTCAAGGCCGGCGCGCGTGGCTTCCTGCTCAAGGACGTCTCGCTCGAACAGCTGGTTGACGCCATCCACACCGTGGCCGAAGGCGGGTCGCTGGTGCAGCCGGCGGTGACCGAGCGCCTGCTCTCGGGCATGCAGACCCTGCGCAACGACTTCGCCTCGCTCGATCACCCCGATCCGCTTACCGAGCGCGAAACGGAAATCCTGCGGCTGATGTCGGGCGGTTATTCCAATCGGGAAGTGGCGGAATCGCTCGGCGTGGCCGAGGGCACGGTCAAGAACCACGTCTCCAATATCCTCTCCAAGCTCGGCGTGCGCGACCGCACCCGCGCGGTGCTCAAGGCCTTCGAGCTCAAGCTGATCTGAGGCTGCGAGCGCATCCGAACCGGCGGCTCGCATGCCCCCGGGTGCTCCGGCGCAGGTGTCGCGCGGGGGCGTTCCGTGATCGGGGTCACGTTTAAGATTCATGCTACGGTCAGAATTCGGCAATGAATTCCGAGCGGCTGCGGCGCGCGATCATCCGAGGCGCGCGCATCTTCTTTTTTTCAACACGCAACAGGGGCAATCACATGAACGCGACACCTCACATACGAGGCGGGGCCATTCTGCCGACGGTGCTTCTCGCGCTGGGTCTGATCGGTACCGCCGGAGCCGCACCCCAGTTCAGCGCGCGCCAGGCGGCACCGCAGAACGTGGGCACCTCGGCCATCACGGCCGCCGCACCGGCCCTGCTCAATCCCGGGGCCAGCACCACACTCTGCTTCACCGCGAACATCAACTCGCCGGACGCGGAATACACCGACCGGGTGGATGTCGACCTGCCGGACGGCTGGACGATCGGCACGGTATCCGCCAACAGCACGCCCGTGGCCAACGGATGCGCCGCCGCGCTGCCTCCGGTCTCGGGCACCGCCGCGGGCAACGTGGTGTTCTGGCAGTCCGCCGGTGCTGTGCCGACTGGCTGCGGCGCCTGGAATGGCAGCAGCGCCGGCGCGAACTTCCAGTTCTGCGTCGAGGTGACGCCGCCCGACTGCAGCGGTGCGCCCTGGGACATTCCCTGGAACCTCACCGGCGATGGCTGGGGTGCGGCCCCGCACAGCGCCAGCGGCACGTTTTCTGCCGTCGACTGCGGCCTGCCGCCGCCCACGCCGAACATCGACGTGAGCCCGGCCGCGCTGGCCAGCACCCAGGCCAGCGACACCACCACAAGTCAGACCCTGACGATTGCCAACAGCGGCGCGGCAGATCTGATCTGGACGATCGACGAGGAGCCGGTGCCACGCAGCCCAGTGACGTTGGCTTTGCCCGGAAAGAACGGGCCGGCGGCCGTCACGGCTGCGATCGCGCTGGAGCTGGATGACGGCACGGTCGAGAACAATATCGGGATTGGCGGTACACAGCAGTTCATCTTTCTCAATCGCTTCACGCCGGCCGTGGCCGATTTCCCCATCACCCTGGACGAAGTGCAGGTCTACTTCGGTTCGTCAGGCCTGGCCAACGTCGGCGACGACATGCTGCTGGTCCTTTACGAGAACACCACCGGCGGCAGCGATCCGGCCCCCGGCTCCAGCCCGCTGGCCACGTACCCGGTGACGGTGGCGACGCTGGATGCCTGGAACAGCTATACCCTGCCCGCACCGGTGACGTTCAGCGGCCCGGGCGACGTGCTGATCGGCGTCATCGCGCTCGAAGTGCCGGGGACGAGCTATTGGCCTGCCGCCCTCGACCAAACCACGCCCCAGCAGCGCTCCTGGGCCGGCTGGTGGACTGCGACGACGGCACCGATGCCGCCCGTTCTGCCGCCTGATGACACTTGGACCCTTATCGACGCCTACTTCCCGGGCAACTGGATGATCCGCGGCTATGGCGAAGGTGCCGATCCGGCCTGCGCTGCGCCCGCCAGCGTGCCCTGGCTTTCGGTCAGCCCGGCATCCGGCACCACGGCCGCCGGCACCAGCACGCCGGTGACGGTGACCTTCGATGCCACGGGCTTGGCGGCGGGCAGCTACACCGCCAACCTGTGCGTCAGGAGCGATGACCCTGACGCCGGTCCGGGCAACGGCACGGATCTGGTCGTGGTGCCGGTTTCGCTCACCGTCACCGCGCCGGTCACCCACACCGTGACCTCCAGCGTCGGCACGCCATCGGGCGCGATCGCCCCGCTGGGTGCGCAAACCGTGCTTGATGGCGATGCCATCACCTTCACGCTGACGCCCGATGCCGGCCACCACATCGACAGCGTGGGCGGCACCTGCGGCGGCACCCTGACCGGCACTTCGTACACCACCAGTGCCGTCACCGCCGACTGCACGGTGATCGCCCACTTCGCCGTGACGCCGCCGGTCACCCACACCGTGACCTCCAGCGTCGGCACGCCATCGGGCGCGATCGCTCCGCTGGGCGCGCAAACCGTGGTTGATGGCGACACCATCACCTTCACGCTGACGCCCGATGCCGGCCACCACATCGACAGCGTGGGCGGTACCTGCGGCGGCACCCTGACCGGCACTTCGTACACCACCAGTGCCGTCACCGTCGACTGCACGGTGATCGCCAACTTCGCCGTGGACCTCATTGCGGTGACGACGGTGGTACCGGCCGGTCACGGCACGATCAGCGGCCCGGCAACGGTAGCGTATGGTGCGACGGCGACCTATGCGCTGACGCCTGACGCAGGCTATGGAATCGGCAGCGTCACCGGCTGCGGCGGCACCCTGGCGGGCAATGTCTACACCACCGGCCCGATCACCGGCCCCTGCACGATCACGGTGAGCTTCGCGCTGCTGGGCGGTCCCGCGCCGACCCTGGTGCCGGCCAGCGGCTGGCAGATGCTGCTGATGATGATGGGCCTGCTGCTGGGCGGAGCCTTCATCACCTTGCGCCGCGGCAGCTGAGGCAAGGCGCGCCGCATCGGCTGATGCGGCGCGCTCCCCGTTTTTTTCGTCCGTTCGGCCCGCCCGCGGCGCAGTCCGCCGTGGGCGGGCCGCGTGCGGGACAGGCCACCAAAGGCCGCCAGACCCTGATGCGGCTCAGCCCGGCTTCAGCTATGCTTCGCGGCTCGCGCCGCTGCCGCCCCGAAACGGGCCCGCCGGCGACGCGAAGTGGCGATGAGGAGCCCCCGGAGAATCCCGAATGACCCGTTTTCTTGAATTGCTGACGTCCGCCGTCATCGTGGCGATCCTGTTCGTTGTGGTGGGGGTGTTCCTGCCCGACCAGCGCACCGTGCAGCACAGCGTGGAAACCAGCCACCCGCTGCGTCAGGCCTTTGATACGCTCAACAGTTTCAAGCGTTTTGAAGAGTGGAATCCGCTGCGCCAGCACGATCCGCGGGTTGCCTACACCCTGTCCGGTGCGACCGAGGGCGTTGGCGCACAGCTCGACTATGCGTCCGCGCTCCCCGAGATCGGCAAGGGCAGCTGGCACATCACCGAGAGCGAGCTGGACAGCCACATCCGTCACACCGTCTACAACGACAAGTACGGGCAGAACAAGAACTATCTGATGACGTTCCGCCAGAAGGGCAAGATCGTCGAGATCGACTGGAAGTATTCGGTCGATTACGGCTGGAGCCTGCCGGGCCGTTATGCCGGCCTGTACGTCGACCGCACCGTGGGCGACGACATGAAGCGCGCGCTGGCGAACATCTCCAACCTGCTGGCCTCGATGCCGAACTTCGACTATCGCAACCTGGACGTCCAGGACACGATGGTCGCGCCGGTGAACATCCTCTACATCTCCACCACGGCGGACCGCAACATCACCGCGGTCGAGAACGCCATGGACGTGGCGCTCAAGGACATCCGTGCCGCCATCGCGGCCAACCGCCTGGTGGAGGCGGAAAAGCCGCGCCTCATCACGACCAGCTTCGGCACGGACAAGTACGAGTTCGACGTGGCCATTCCGGTGGCGCGCGCGAGTGACCGCATTGCCGAGGACGAGGCCGAGACGCCCGAGGGCGAAGCTCCCGATGGCAACGGCGCGGACGCTGCGATGACAGCCAAGGCGACGGTCGACCTGACCCCGCCGGCACCCTTGGAAGACCTGCGCCTGCCGGACAACGTGCGCCAGGGGCACAGCTACGGCGGGCGTGTGCTGATGGCCGCCTATCGCGGCCACCCGGCGGCGCTGCCGCTGATCCGCGACCAGCTGCGTTCCTATGCCGCTTCGCACGGCGAGACCCTGCATGACCGCGCCTTCGAGGAATATCTTTCCGAGATCGCGGAAACGGCCGCCGAGGACGCGCAGTTCCGCGTGTACTGGCCGATCCAGTAACGTGTATCCGGCCCCACGGCGCAGCCTGTGCCGTGGGGCCTTCCCGTCCAGCCGCTGCGGACATCACCGCCGCGGCCTGCGCCACGCGCCACATGGTCGGGAACTTTCCACCACTTTTGCGGTAATTCGGCGCGCAGCGCGGCGCCGTGCTCCCCATGGGCCGGCCTGCCGCATCCCGAGGGAGAACCCATGATCGAAACCCGAAGCCTCACCAAGACCTACGACCGCATCCGCGCGGTCGACGGCGTTTCCTTTCGCGTCGAGCCCGGCCAGGTGCTCGGCTTTCTCGGCCCCAACGGTGCCGGCAAGTCCACCACGATGAAGATGATCGCCGGCTTCCTGACGCCGACGTCGGGCACCGCCAGCGTCTGCGGTCACGACGTGCGCGAGGACGGTATCCAGGCGCGTCGCCATCTGGGCTACCTGTCCGAGGGGGCGCCCAGCTATGGCGAGATGACGGTGCGCGGCTTCCTGGAGTTCATCGCCGACGTGCGCGGACTCGCGGGCGAGCGCCGCCGGCAGCGCATGGACGATGCGATCGGCCGCCTGCAGCTGGCGTCGGTGCTGGGACAGACGGTGGAAACCCTGTCCAAGGGCTTCAAGCGCCGCGTCGGGCTGGCCCAGGCCATCCTGCACGATCCGCGCGCGCTGATCCTGGACGAACCCACCGACGGTCTGGATCCCAACCAGAAGCACGAGGTGCGCGGCCTGATCCGGTCGATGGCCGCCGAGCGCACCATCATCATTTCCACCCACATCCTGGAAGAGGTCAATGCGGTGTGCTCGCGCGCGATCATCATCGCGGCCGGCCGCGTCCTGGCCGATGCCACGCCCGCCGAGCTGGAGGCGCGCTCGCGCTACCACGGCGCGGTGTCGATGCGCGTGCCCGACCCGCTGGCGCTGCGCATGGACCTGAGCCGGATCGAAGGCGTGGCGCAGGTCGAGGTCGAGGGCGGTCGCATCACCGCCTTCCCGCGTGCCGGCCAGCGCATCTTCGAGCGCGTGCAGGATTTCCTGCGCGGCCAGAAGATCGAGGCCAGCGAGCTGCAGCTCGAGCGCGGCCGCCTGGACGAGGTGTTCCGATCCATTACCCAGGCCGCAGCCCCGGCGAAGGAGGCCGCATGAGCCCGCTCCGCGCGATCTTCCGGCGCGAGCTGGCGAGCTACTTCGCCACGCCCGTCGCCTATGTCTTCATCGTGATCTTCCTGATCCTCGCCGGGGTCTTCACCTTCTACCTCGGCGGCTTCTACGAGCGCGGCCAGGCCGACCTGCTGCCGTTCTTCAACTTCCATCCCTGGCTCTACCTGTTCCTGGTACCGGCGGTCTCGATGCGGATGTGGAGCGAGGAGCGCAAGAGCGGCACGATCGAGCTGCTGCTCACCCTGCCGGTGACGACGTGGCAGGCGGTGCTGGGCAAGTTCCTCGCGGCCTGGGCGTTCCTCGGCATCGCGCTGGCGCTGACCTTCCCGATCTGGCTGACGGTCAACTACCTGGGCGACCCGGACAACGGCGTGATCCTCGCCGGCTACCTCGGCAGCGTGCTGATGGCCGGCGCATTCCTTGCCATCGGTGCCTGCCTCTCGGCCACCACGCGCAACCAGGTGATCGCCTTCATCCTCACCGTGGTGGTGTGCTTCGTGATGCTGCTCGCCGGATTCCCGCTGGTGCTGGAGTTCATCGGCGCGCTGTTTCCGCAGGGCGCAGTGGATGCCATCGCCAGCCTGAGCTTCCTGACGCACTTCACCGCCATCGCCAAGGGCGTTCTGGACCTGCGCGACGTGCTGTTCTTCCTTCTGGTCATCGCGTGCTGGCTGATCGCCTGCGCGCTGGTGATCGAGCTCAAGAAAGCCGATTGAGGAGATGCCCATGAACCTTGCGCAACGACGCATTTCCACCGGCGTCGCGCTGATCGCGCTGGCGCTGCTGTTCATCGCGCTGGTCGTCCTCACCGGCGGCCTGTTCCGCGGCGCGCGGATCGATCTGACCCAGAACCGCCTCTACACCCTGACCGATGGGACCCGCGCCATCCTCGGCAAGATCGACGAGCCGGTGAACCTCACCTTCTACTACTCCGACACCGCCGCACGCGATCTGCCGCAGCTGCGCACCTACGCCACGCGCGTGCGCGAGCTGCTGGAGGAAATGGCGGCGCGTTCGGGCGGCAAGCTGCAGCTGGCGGTGGTCGATCCGCAGCCCTTTTCCGAGGACGAGGATCGCGCCACCGCGATGGGCCTGCAGGCGGTGCCGCTGGGCAATACCGGCGACAGTCTGTTCTTCGGCCTGGCCGGCAGCAACGCGGTGGGGCAGGAGGCGGCGATCCCGTTCTTCCAGCCCGACAAGGAAGCCTTCCTCGAATACGACGTCGCCAAGCTGGTGTCGAGCCTGGCGCAGGACGCGCGCCCGGTGGTCGGCCTCATGACCACGCTGGCAATGGGGCGGGGCTTCGATCCATCCGCCGGACGCCCAACCCAGGGCTGGGTGATCGAATCGGAAATGCGCAACCTGTTCGACGTGCGCCACGTCGAGCCCACGGCCAGAAGCATCGACACCGACATCAAGGCGCTGGTCGTCGTGCATCCGCGCCACCTTTCGCCCGACACGCTCTACGCCATCGACCAGTTCGTGCTGCGCGGCGGCCACCTCCTCGCCTTCGTCGATCCGAACGCCGAACAGCAGCCTCCCGGCGCTTCGGCCGATCCGACCCAGGCCGCGTTCGAGGACAAGTCCTCCGACCTGCCCGAGCTGTTCAAGGCCTGGGGCGTGGCCTACGACCCGGGCCGCGTCGTGCTCGATGCCCAGCGCGCGCTGGAAATCCAGACCCAGCAGGGCGCGCCGCCGGTGCGCCACCTGGCCGTGCTCGGACTGACGCGCGATGATGCCAATCCCGACGACGTGGTCTCGGCGCAGCTGGGCACGATCAACGTCTCCAGCGCCGGCAGCTTCGCGCTGGCCGACGGTGCCACGGTCGCGCTCGAACCGCTGCTGCAGACTTCGGCCAGCGCCGCGCTGGTCGATGCCGAGCGCGTGCGCCTGCTGCCCGATCCCGACCAGCTGCGCGCCGACTTCAACCCCACCGGCGAGCGTTACGCGCTGGCGGTGCGGCTGGTCGGCAGCTTGCCCAGTGCCTTCCCGCAGCGCAGCGGGGACGGGCATCTTTCCGAAAGCAGCGAGCCGGCCAACGTGATCCTGGTGGCCGATACCGACATCCTCGGCGACCGGCTCTGGGCCCAGGTGCAGCAGTTCTTCGGCCAGCGCGTGGTCAATGCGTTCGCCAGCAACGGCGACTTCGTCATCAACGCCATCGACAACCTCATCGGCAGCGGCGACCTGATCGCGGTCCGCACCCGCGCCGGCTCCTCGCGTCCGTTCACCACGGTCGAGGCGCTCAGGGTCGAGGCCGACGCGCGCTTCCGCGCCAAGGAGCAGGAGCTGCAGGCGCGCCTGCAGCAGACCGAGGACAAGCTCACCGCGCTGCAGCAGGCCCGGCCCGACGGCGGTGCGCTGGCGCTCAATCCCGAGCAGCAGGAGGAATTGCTGCGGTTCCAGGACGAAAAGCTGCGCATCCGCAAGGATCTGCGCCAGGTGCGCCGCCAGCTCGACGAAGACATCCAGGTGCTGGGCCGCAAGCTCAAGCTCCTCAACATCGCCGGCATGCCGCTGCTGCTGACGCTGGGCGCGCTCGCGGTTGGCGGATGGCGCACGCGCCGTCGCCGGAGGGCCGCGCCATGAAGCTGCGGCCCCTGATGCTGCTGGCCACCGTCGCGGCGCTGGCGATACTCGCCGCGGTCTGGGTTTCCCGCTCGCGCGCGCCGGACGCGAGCGCCCTGTCGCCCGGTCCGCTGGCCCCCGGGCTTGCGCAGACGCTCGACCAGGTGACCCAGGTCCGCATCGTCGGTGCCGGCGACGCCACCCTGGTGACGCTGGATCGCAACGAGCGCGGCTGGGGCGTGGCCGAACGCGGCGGCTATCGTGCCGATACCGAAAAGCTGCGCGCGCTGCTGCAGGCCATCGCCGCAGCGCGCCGCGTCGAGGCCAAGACCGCGGTCGCCGAGCGCCACGCGCAGCTCGGCGTGGAAGACGTGAGCGCAGCCGAAGCGCGCGGCGCGCGCGTGGATGTCGTGACGCCATCGCGCACCTGGTCCTGGGTGATCGGCGACAACCTGGTGCGCGGCACCGGCACCTATGTGCGCGATGCCGCGCAGGCGCAGAGCTGGCTGATCAATGCCAACATCGCGGTGGAAAAATCCCCGGCCAACTGGCTCGACCGCGCGCTCATCGACATCGGTGCCAACCGGATCGCCGCGATCGAGGTGACGCCGGCGCAAGGCCCGGCGTTTTCGCTGCGGCGCAACGACGATGACCCTGCCTCGGATTTCGCTTTCGTCAGCCTGCCCAAGGGGCGCGAGCCGGCGGAAGGCTACCGGCGCGAGGCTCTTGCCGGGGTGCTGTCGGGGCTGACGTTCGAGGATGTCTTCGCCGCGGAGCAGCATCCGGTGCCGGAGAAGGTGCAGGTCACCCGATTCGCACTCGACGACGGGCGCGAACTGGAAATCCGTTCCTGGCCGCACGAAGGCCATACCCTGGCCGCGATTACGCAGCATCTGGACGCGGACGCCGAGGTGCCCGATGGCGATGCGCCTGCGGCCGATGCGGCGGCGCTGGTCGCCGACTTCCAGCACGCCCACGCCGGCTGGGTGTACCGGCTCCCCGCCTACAAGGCATCCAATCTGGGCAAGCCGCTGGAAGACTACCTGCAGCCGGTGAAGTAAGCCGCGCCTCGCGCGCACGGTGCGCGCCGTGCGCGCGGGATGGCCGATACGGCATCGCGATGGCCGGCTCGCGATGCCGAATCGGCCGGTCGGATATTGCACTGCGGCAACGCGATTTGGCGCGCGGATCGAGGCTTCCCGCGCGGCCGCCGTGCGCCACGAAATGCCGATGCGGACGGCTCCAAGCGCGTTTTGTGCCGAAGCTGCGGCGCTGCCCCACCCGCCGCGTATCGACCGGGCACCGCTTCCGCCCGCGCTCAATGCTGCGGTGCGAGAGCCGCAGCCGCGCAGCGCCTCCACGCGGGGCTTTGTTTCCCTACGCCGCCGTACGCATAATCGGCTTTCCATCAGGGAGGAAACCATGAGCAAGAAGACCTTCGGCGCGCGTCCGCGCACAATGATCGCGCTGGCCATTGCCGCGATCCTCACGGGCACCGGTGCCCAGGCCGCGACCATCGAAGGGCCCGGCCTCACGCATCCCGGAACGATCACCTACGATGCCGCCGGCATCCCCACCGTCACCGGTGCGACGGACGAGGACGCCGCGTGGCTCATGGGCTATGCCCACGCCCGCACCCGCTTCTTCCAGATGGACACCCTGCGGCGCGGTGCCAGCGGCACCGTCGCCGAGCTGGTGGGTTCCGCCGGCCTCGCACAGGACATCCAGGTGCGCACTCTTGGCCTGCGCCGCGCGGCGTGGGAAACCTGGGCAAAATCGACCCCACAACTGCGCGCCCAGCTCAAGTCCTATGCCGAGGGCGTCAACGCCTGGCTGGCGACAAATCCGCTGCCGATCGAATACGGCGCGCTGGAACTGACCTCGGCCGATCCCTGGACGCCGATCGATTCGGTGGTGATCGGCAAGCTGCTCGCCTACCAGCTCTCGTTCGACCTCGACACCGATTACACCGTGCGCCTGGGTGCCTATCAGCAGGCCGGCGCGGCAGCCGGCTTCGACGGCAACCTTCTGTTCTTCGGCGACACCCATCGCTCCGCGCCGCCCGATGCGCGCGCGTCGATCCCCGAGTTCGTGCCGGGCGGCGGCAGCGCCGGGTCGGCCAACCCCAAGGCCGGCGCGCCCACCGCCGCGACGCTCGATCCCTCGCTGCTGGAGCTGTCGCAGCAATACCGCGATGCGGTGATCGACAACCCCATCATCGCCCCGCACATGAAGCGCCGCGAGGATCGCGCCGGCAGCAACTGGTGGGTCGTCAGCGGCGAGCACACCGCGTCGGGCCGCCCGATCCTCTCCAACGACCCGCACCTGTCGCTTTCCACCCCGATGCTGTTCCAGGAAGGCCACATCGTCTCCAACGATCCGCGCTATCCCGCGCCGATGAACGCGGTCGGCTCGATCGCGCCGGGTACGCCTTGGCCGCTCCTGGGCTGCGTCACCGAATTCTGCTGGGGCCTGACCACCAACTCGCTTGACGTGACCGATACCTACCAGGAGCAGTTCGTCCTCAACTCCTACGGCCTGCCCACGCACACCGTCCACAACGGCGTGCGCGAGCCGGTGCTGTGGGTGTTCCAGAGCTACTTCGTCAACCAGCTCGGCGACGGCGTGGCCGACAACGTCGTGCGCAACAACTCCATCGGCTACACCAACGGCGGCATCACCATCATCGTGCCCCGCCGCAACAACGGGCCGGTGGTGCAGATCACCGGCGACAAGGGCCTGTCGATCCAGTACTCGGGCTGGGGCGCCACCCATGAACTGGAAGCCTTCCGCAAGATCAACCGCGCCACGAACCTGGCCGAGTTCCGCGCCGGCGTGATGGATTTCGACGTCGGTTCGCAGAACTTCGCCTACGCCGACAAGCTGGGCAACATCGCCTACTTCGTCAGCGCCGAAATGCCGATCCGCGAAGACCTCCAGGCCGGCACCGTCAACGGCGCGCCGCCCTTCATCGTGCGCAACGGCACCGGCGGCAACGAGTGGATGCGCCCGGTCAACCGCTACCCGGGCCAGCACCTGCCCTACGAAATCCTCTCGCCGGAGGAAATGCCCTACACCATCAATCCGGCGCGCGGCTACATCGCCAACGCCAACAACGATCCGATCGGCACCACCTTCGACAACAACCCGCTCAACCAGCTGCGCCCCGACGGCGGCATTCTCTACTATGCGCCGGGGCACTCGTCCTACCGCATGGGCCGGGTCGACCGCGAGATGCAGAAGCTGGTGGCGCGCGGCGACATCACCGTGCAGGACATGATGAAGCTGCAGGCCAACGTGCAGCAGCTCGATGCCGAACTGGTGCTGCCGCACGTCCTCAACGCCGCCGGCAACGTCGACGCCTGCGGCTACGGCAGCGATGCGGGCCTCTCCGAGGCGCTGGGCCGCCTGGCAGCGTGGGATTACTCCACCCCGACCGGCATCCAGCAGGGCTTCGATGCCGGCGACAACCCGGCGGGGCTGGCTCCGCCGAGCGATGGCGAGATCTCGCGTTCGGTCGCGGCGACGATCTGGGCGGTCACGCGTGGCCAGCTGATCCGCAACACCATCGACCACACCCTGGGCAAGGTCGGCCTGGCCAACTATCTGCCCAGCGCCAGCGATGCCTACGTCGGCCTCAAGTTCCAGCTCGATGCCTTCGGCCCGCTCGGCGGCAAGGGTGCCTCGGGGCTGGACTTCTTCACCAAGGTGCCGGCCGAACTGGGTGCCGCCGCCAGCAGCGTGCGCCGCGACTGCGTGCTGCTGGGCAGCGTGCGCGGCGCGCTCGATCTGCTCGCCAGCGAGTCCTTCGCACCGGCCTTCGGCGGCTCGACCGACCAGAACGACTACCGCTGGGGCCGCCTGCACCGCATCACCTTCAAGCACACCCTGGGGCCGGCGCTCAGCATCCCGGGTACCGCCGGCTATCCCTTCCAGGATCTGGCCGAAGGCCTGCCGGGCATCGCGCGCCAGGGCGGTTTCGACGTGGTCGACGCCTCCAGCCACAACGCACGCGCCGACAGCGTCAACGGCTTCACCTTCGGCTCCGGCCCGGTGCGCCGCTTCATCGGCGAAATGACCGATACGCCCACCCTGCTGCAGATCGCCCCGGGCGGGCAGGACGGCAACCCCGGCGGCATGGGCTACATCAGCCAGCTGCCGCTGTGGCTGGTCAACGCCTACAAGCCGATGGTGATCGATCCGGCGGTTTCGGAGACTTCGGCAGTCGCGCGCCTGGAGTTCACGCCCAAGTGAACCTGGCCGCAGGATGATCCGTGCAAACGGGGCGCGCAGTGCGCCCCGTTTGCTTTTGCGCGGAGTCGTGCTGCAATGCGACCGATGTCAAACGCAGTCACCGCCATCCGGGGTTTTGACGTGGACGCCGCGCGCGCCCACCTCGCGCGACGCGATCGCAAGCTCGCGCGCTGGCTCGAACGCATCGCGCCCATCGCGCCTGATCCCGGCTGGCTCGAACCCTTCGACCCGGTCGACGCGCTCGCCCGCGCCATCCTCTACCAGCAGCTCAGCGGCCGCGCCGCCGCCACCATCGTGGGCCGGGTGGAGCAGGGCATCGGCTCCGCGCGCCTGCACGCCGACACCCTCGGCCGGCTCGACGACGACGCCCTGCGCGCCTGCGGCGTTTCGGGCAACAAGATCCGCGCCCTGCGCGACCTCTCCCTGCGCGAACAGCGCGGCGAAGTTCCCGGCGTGGATGACATGGCCGGCATGCCGGATGACCAGATCATCGCCGCCCTCACCCCGATCCGCGGCATCGGTCGCTGGACGGTCGAGATGATGCTGATCTTCCGCCTCGGCCGTCCGGACGTGCTTCCCATCGACGACCTCGGCGTGCGGCGCGGCGTGCAGCACGTCGATCGCCTCGACGAAATGCCCAAGCCGCGCGAGCTGGCCGCGCGCGGCGAACGCTGGGGCCCGTACCGCAGCCTCGCCGCGCTCGCCCTGTGGCGCATCGCCGACCTTGCGACCGGTGTCCGCGCTCCGGTGAGGCGATCGCAGGACTAGGGAACCTCTGAACACGCTGTGTTTTGCTCGTCACTCCCGCGCAGGCGGGAGTCCAGTGCCTTTGCCTTCAAGGGCTTGAAGTCGCTGGATGCCGGCCTGCGCGGGCATGACGGTCTTGTTCAGAGCTTCCCTAGTTCGACAGACGTCCCGACGCGGCCGCCGGATGCCGGCAGCGCCCGGCTGGACCGGCGCGCTGCCCATCTTGAGTCCCGCCGTGGCGGATGCCATAATGCGCGGCCCTGATCGGCCCGCATGGCGGAAAGATCGGGCGGCTTCCGGGCGGTTAGCTCAGCGGTAGAGCACTACCTTGACATGGTAGGGGTCACAGGTTCGATCCCTGTACCGCCCACCACCGTTCTTCGTAACCACGGCCCGGCAATGCCAGCCGGACACGCAGGCGGTCGGACAAACAGCGCAGCGCGCGACGCATTCGGCTATGTAGCTCAGCCGGTTAGAGCACAGCACTCATAATGCTGGGGTCGGTGGTTCGAGTCCACCCATAGCCACCATATCCAACCCCGTGATTTCACGGGGTTTTTTTGTTGCTTGAAGAGCTGCATCCAAGCGGGCGAATCCGGTTCCGTGCCGATTTCGTGCCCAAATCGTGCCCGGCAGGGGCAAGGCCGGAGGTGAAATGACCCTCGCACACACGGTTTTCCACAGAGGGGCTGAAGTACAAGGCCAACTGGTGTCGGGCCGCGAGCGTGACTCCCGCACGCCGTGGCCGTTTTTCGGGCACGGTGGCCGCGCCTTCACCGGCCTGGCCAACAGCTGCGCCGGCGCTCCGACCGCGCTTATTCCGGAGCCCGTGTCCACACCAGCATCTGCAGCCAACCTTTCGACCCTGAGCCGCATCCAACTCGAGTCCCTCGTACGCTCGCTCACCGCAGGCCACGACCAAAACAACGCACGGGAGAACATCGATGAACGTTACTGCACCAGGCCCGGACGGTTGTGCACGGGGTCCACCGGGTCTCATCGGGTGAGACACGCACGGGCTATGGTCGAACCACTAACAACCTGGGGGAATTGCATGGATCGCAGGAGCTTTCTGGTTCGAATGCCGACGGCACTTGCCGGCGGTGCCGCCACCTTGCTGACTTCGTCGCAAGAGGAAACGCCCGAGCGCACCGAGTTGCGAGAGCAGCTTGACCTTGCAACGCGGCAGTACGATGAGGCGCGTGACCTGATCCATTGGCCGTGGCGCTATGATGAGGCCATCCCTCTGCTCAACAGCGCACTGAATGGAGGTGCTCAGGTATGGCTGCACCTGCGCGGAGTGCGCACAAAGGAGAATCACTACACTTGGGGCTTCGTCGCCTGCAACTTCCGGGACGAGATTACTGGTGTTGGCTGGAATCGCGCCGGGCTCGCCTGCCGGTTGCTGGATCGTCACTGTCAGTACATGGGGCGCTGGTACGGACCGCACGGCAACAAGCGGGACTCGCAAAGCCGCGGCACCATCCTGATGCGCTCGCGCAGCGAACTGCTTTGCGCGCTGGATGCCGTGGCCCAGTGCCTGGAGTGTACCCGCCACGCACTAAATGGCCTGACCAGCCCCCTTCCGGCGCTTACCGAAGCTCCTCGGGTCTGATTCGTCCGCACCGACTCCCAAATTAGGGAAGGCCTGAACAAGTCCCCAGCCCTTGCCCCATACCGCTCGGTGCCCGGATGGGCGACAATGCTCGCATGAACCAGCTCACTTTCGGCGATGCCGAGTACCTCGGCAAGCGCAAGCGCACGCGGCGGGAAGTGTTTCTCGCGGAAATGGAACAGGTCATCCCTTGGGAGGTGCTGCTGGCGCTGATCGAGCCGGTGTACCCCAAGGCCGGTCGTGGCCGAAGGCCCTATCCGCTGGCGACGATGCTGCGCATCCATCTGATGCAGAACTGGTTCGGCCTGAGCGATCCTGGGATGGAAGAAGCGCTTTACGAGATCGTGCCGCTGCGCCAGTTCGCCCGTTTGCCGATGACCGGGGCGTTGCCCGATGAGACCACGATCCTCAACTTCCGCCGCCTGCTGGAAACCCACGACCTGGCCGCGCGGATGTTCGAAGCGGTGAATGCCCATCTGCACGCACGTGGCCTGACGCTGCAGAAGGGCACGATCGTGGACGCCACGATCATCCACGCCCCCAGCTCGACCAAGAACGCCACTGGCAAGCGCGATCCAGAGATGCATCAGACGAAGAAGGGCAACCAGTGGTACTACGGAATGAAGGCCCACATTGGCGTGGACGCCGATTCCGGGCTGGTGCACACGGTGACGACCACGGCAGCGAACGTGGCCGACGTCACCCAGACCGAACACCTGTTACACGGCAAGGAAACGCACCTGCACGGCGACGCGGGCTTTACCGGCGTGGAGAAACGGATCAAGCAGACGCTGACGTATTCCATTGCCGAAAAGCGCAGCAAGCAAAAGCAGCTGCCAGAAGGGCCCGCGCAGGACGCCTGGCGCGAACTGGAGCGGCGCAAGGCGCAGGTTCGGGCGAAAGTGGAACACCCGTTCCGGGTCATCAAACGCCAGTTTGGCTACGTGAAGGTCCGCTTCAAGGGACTGGCGAAGAACGGCCAAGTGCTGACCCTGTTCGCACTGTCGAACCTGTGGATGGCGCGAAAGCAACTATTGATTTTGCAGGGAAGTTGCGCCTGATGGGCGCACAAGGGGCGAATAATACGCCCGAAAACACAAAAATCGGGCGATATTTGGTCAATAATTGACCAATGCCCCGGAAAGCCGCTTCAGCCATGCTCCGAAAGGGGCGTGAACGCGAAGCGGGAGGACTTGTTCAGACGTTCCTTAGTGCGGCCCTTGCGCTCACGCATTTCTCATGACGCCCAAGCATCTATAAAGTGCACATGCTCAGGTACTGCACAGGGGGGGGGGAGTTGGACGTATTTGCACTGAAGCAGCACTTGATCGGGGACTACAGCCGGTTTGCCCGTTCATTCACGTCGATCCGCGCCGAAGATCTGGGGCAGGGCGTCGAACAGGAGTACGCCAGCGGGCGCTTCTGGCCGGAGCCGCTGATCCAGATCAACCCTCGTTACAGCCTCGGCCGGACCACTGCAGAGTTGGCGGCAGCCGCTGAGCTGCACCCTGTCACCGCCAAACACTTCCCGATCGGGCTCTATCGCCACCAGGAGCAAGCCGTTGCCTTTGCCGGGCAGGGTGAGAGCTTCGTCGTCACCACCGGCACCGGCTCCGGCAAGTCTCTGTGCTTCTTTCTGCCCATTGTCGACGCCGTTCTGCGCGCCAAGGAACAGGATCCGACGCCGCGCACCCGGGCCATCGTCATCTATCCGATGAACGCCTTGGCGAACAGCCAGCGCGAGGAGTTGATCAAGTACCTGGGGGACAACGGGCCGGTCACCTTCGCACGTTACACGGGGCAGGAAGATCAGGACGAGCGCGAGCGGATCAAGAACAACCCGCCGGACATCCTGCTGACGAACTTCATGATGCTGGAAATGCTCATGACCCGTCAGTCGGAGCTGGACACCCAGGTCATCCGCAATTGCGAGGGCTTGCAGTTCCTGGTCCTGGATGAGCTGCATACCTACCGCGGCCGCCAAGGCGCGGACGTGGCCATGCTGGTCCGGCGCGTGCGCGAGCGCATGGCGCCTGAGCGACTGCAGTGCATCGGCACGTCCGCCACGATGGCCTCTGGTGGGAGCCGCGAGGACCAGAACCGGCAGGTGGCCGAGGTCGCGTCCACGCTGTTCGCGACCACGATCCCGGCGTTCAACGTCGTGACCGAGGACCTGGACCGTGCCACCGACCCGGCCAGGACCGCCGAGTCAGTGGCTGGCGAACTGACTGTCGCGATCAACGAAGGCATCCGGCCGGACACAAGCGACGCCGACCTCCGGGACAACCCGCTCGCGATCTGGGTGGAAACGCGGCTCGGCATCACCCGCGACCAGGGCCACAAATGGATCCGCGCCAAGCCCGTCACGGTGGCGAAGGCGACCGAGTTGCTCGCCGCCGAGGCCGGCGCCGACGAGGAGAGCGCCGGTCGCGCCCTCCGCGACCTGCTGCTGATCGCCGCCATTCCCGAGGGTGAGCGACGAGCGCAGGCAGACGGCAATGACCGCGCGTTCTTCGCGTTCCGCCTGCACCAGTTCATCAGCGGCGCGGGCGTGGTGTACACCACGCTCGATCCCTACGGGACCCGCCCCGTCGAACTGGAAGGCCAGCAGTTCCTGCCTGCCGACCCGGCCAAGCGCCTGTACTCCACCTACTTCTGCCGCCGTTGTGGCCAGGACTACCACCCCGTGCGCCTGCGCAAGGACGATGGCGGCCCGATGCTGCTGGCCCGCGACATCGACGACATGCCGCGTCAGGGCGACAAGGGTGAGGAAGACTCCGACGCCGACGATGACGCGCAAGGCGAGCGTCTGGGCTTCCTGCTGGGCGATCCGAAGCCAGGCGATCTGGACTTCACCGGCCAGATCGTGGACTACCCCGAGGCCTGGATCGAAACGCCGGCCAGCGGCGAGCCCCGATTTAAGCGCACGCACCGCCACTTGGAGGCGCGACAGCTTCTGGTCGAACCAGATGGCCGCGTCGGCACCGGACGACCTTACTGGTTCTTGCCCGGCAAGTTCCGCTTCTGCCTGCAGTGCCGTGACGTCCACGGCGCGCAGGGCAAGGACATCAACCGCCTGGCCGCCCTGTCGGCCGAGGGACGCAGCTCCGCGACCACCTTGCTGACCACCAGCGTCCTGCGCTGGATGCATGGGGGGGCCTCGAACGGCATCGACGTCGACAAGCGTAAGCTGCTGGGCTTCACCGACAACCGCCAGGACGCCGCGCTCCAGGCCGGACACTTCAACGACTTCACCTTTGTCACCCTGCTGCGCGGCGCAATCTTCCGTGCCCTGCGCGAAGCCGGTGGGGAAGGCCTATCGGACAGCGGCCTCGGCGCGGCGGTCCGTGCCGCGCTTGGGTTCGATCGCGAGTTGGCGCGCGGCGAGGACCCTGGCGAAAGCCACCGCCGTGAATGGCTGCAGGATCCCGCCGCGATTGGCCGTGACCTTGCCGAGGCGCAGGAGAGCCTGCGCTTCATCCTTGCCTACCGCACCTGGTACGACCAGCGCCGTGGCTGGCGCTACACCAACCCGAATCTGGAAGAACTCGGGCTGCTGCGCGTGTCTTATCGGGACCTTGCAGAGTTGTGCGCTGATGTCAGTCACTTCGCCGACGCCCCCCCCCTGCTGCGCAACGCCTCAGCTGAAACCCGCGAGCGCGTATTCCAGGAACTGTTCGACTACATGCGTACCGGGCTGGCGGTCGACGCGGCGGCACTGGACAAGCAGTCGCTCGATCAATGTCGCGACGAATCGCTCCGGCTGCTCCGGGATCCGTGGGGCTTTGGGCGCGAAGAGCGCCCGCTCGGCTCGCGTTGGCTGTTCCTGCAGCCGCCATCCGGCCGCACGCTGCGCGGCAAGGACGAGGAACTGATCCTGCGCGGGGGTCTGCAAACGCGCCTGGGCAAGACGCTGCGCAATTCGACGCTGTGGTCCGATCCGCACGCAGCCTCCCTGAACCGCAAGGATTACCAGGCGCTGTTCGAAGCGATGATCCGCATCGCAAAGGATGGCGGCTTCATCCGCAAGGATGATCACACCCTCTTCAACGTGCCCGGCTTCCGGCTCAATGCCGGTCGCGTGCGCTTCCTGGCCGGAGACGGCGGCGGCAAGCGGGCCAACGATTTCTTCCAGGCCCAATACGCAACCGTCGCCGACGTACTGGCCCAGCAGGACCGCGCCCTGTTCGCGCTGGAGGCCCGCGAGCACACCGCGCAGGTGTCCGCCGAGCTGCGTGCCCTGCGTGAAATCCGCTTCCGCTTCGGTTTGGCGGAGCAGGCGAAGCTCGCCGGCGATCTCAAGGCCGCCTGCAAGGAGCAGGGCGAGCCGAACCGCTTCCTGCCGGTGATGTTCTGCTCGCCCACGATGGAGCTGGGCGTGGACATTTCGGCGCTCAACGCGGTGTACCTGCGCAACGTGCCGCCCACGCCCGCCAACTACGTCCAGCGTGCAGGCCGGGCCGGCCGCAGCGGCCAGGCGGCGCTGGTCGTCACCTACTGCGCCGCGCGCAGTCCCCACGACCAGTATTTCTTCCGCGATCCCTCCGGGATGGTGCATGGCGTTGTCCGGCCGCCACTGCTGGATCTGGCCAATGAATCGCTGATCCGCAGCCACCTGCAGGCCGAATGGCTGGCAAGCACCGGCCAGGCGCTGGAGACCTCCATCGCCAACGTCGTCGATCCGGGCTTGCCCAATGCCCCCGTCCGCGATGCATTGACCGCAGCCATGCGGACCGACGAGGTCATGCAACTGGCGACCCGGCGTGCGGAGCGGATCCTGCTGGCCATGGCGGATCATCTCGATGCCACGAGCGCGCCCTGGTACCCGGGCGCCAGCGCCTTCGCCCAGGAGGTCGCAACGTCGGCACCGGCGCAGTTCAACGCCGCCTTCAATCGCTGGCGTGACCTGCTCAGCTCCGCCCAGCGCCAGAAGCAGTTGGCCCAGAACACCCTGAACAACCTCGCCATTACCGATCGCCGCGAGCGCGAGGACGCCCAGCGTCGCGACCGCCAGGCCAACGACCAGATCAGCCTGCTGCTGCACGGCAAGGATTCGTTCTCCAGCGACTTCTACACCTACCGCTACCTCGCCACGGAAGGCTTCCTGCCCGGCTACAACTTCCCGCGCCTGCCGCTGATGGCCTATGTCCCCGGACGTGCGGACGTGCGCAGCGGCAACGTGTTCCTGCAGCGGCCGCGGTTCCTGGCATTGTCGGAGTTCGGCCCGCGCAGTCTCGTCTACCACGAGGGTCGCGCCTACCGCGTGGTGAGCGCCCGCATCGCCCTGTCCAGCGCCGAGCAGGCCACCGCCGGCGGTCTGCTGTCCACCCAGGCCGCACGGGTCTGCGCGCACTGTGGCGCCGCGCACTTCGCCACGCACTGGAACGACTGCCACTCCTGCGGTATGCCGCTGGCCGATGCGCACAAGATCAATGGCCTGTACCGCATCGAGAACGTCGATACCCAGCCGGCCGAACGCATCACCGCCAACGACGAGGAGCGCCAGCGCCAGGCCTTCGAGCTGCAGACGGTCTACGAGTGGGGCATCCGCCATGGCCGGGTGGAGGTGAGCACGGTGCTGGCGCAGGACGGGCAGGGCGACATCCTGACCCTGCGCTACGGCCCCGGTGCCACCATTACCCGGGTCAACAAGGGCCTGCGGCGGCGCAAGAACCCCAACCAGTTCGGCTTCTTCATCAACCCCCGTACGGGCTGGTGGGTGAAGGAAGAGGTGGACGAAGACGACAACGCCGGCCACGACGACAGGCTGCCGCCGCAGCGCATCGTGCCCTTCGTGCAGGACAACAAGAACGCCCTGCTGATGCAGCCGCAAGGCGAGTGTGCGCCGCGCACGCTGGCCACGCTGCAGCACGCGCTCAAGCGCGGCATCGAAGCGGTGTTCCAGCTGGAGGAAGCCGAACTGCTGGCGGAGCCGCTTCCCAGCGCAGGCGAGCGCCAGGGTGTGCTGTTCTACGAAGCCACCGAAGGCGGGGCGGGCGTCCTGACCCGACTGGCCAACGATCCCGGTGCCCTGGCCCAGGTCGCCCGTCATGCCCTGCGCGTGATGCACTTCGACATTCCAGATGCCGGGCCATTGCCCGCGCCGGAGGAGCTGCGCGACCTGCCGGAGGTGAAGTGCGTCGCCGGCTGTTACCGCTGCCTGCTGTCCTATTACAACCAGCCTGATCACGAGCTCATCGACCGGCGCGACCGCGGCGTGCTGCGCCTGCTGTGGCGACTGGCCCAGGTCACCACGTCGCTGCAGGCCCAGCCCGATGCGCCTGTGCAACCGCCTGAAGCGCCGGCGGCGCCGGGTTGGGCCGGGCAGTGGTATGCACAGCGCGCCAAGCACGGCCCCGCTCTACCGCCGCCAGCCACCGCCGAAGCCGACGGCCAGGTGGTGTTGCACTGGCCGGACCACTATGCCGCTGTCGCCTTACCCGATACTCCCCGTGAACTGCAGGCCGCCTGGGAAGACCGCGGCTACAGCTTCATCCGTTTCCCTGCTGACACCGCCGCATGGCCGCCGCTGTTCCAGCGTCTGGGCCGGTTGCTTGGCCTTTGATTGCGTCCTTGATGAACACACCCGCTCTGCAATTCACCCCCGGCTCCCTGGTCCGCGCCCGCGGCCGCGAATGGATCGTCCAGCCCGGCAGCGTCGCGCCGCTGCTGCGCCTGCGCCCGCTGTCCGGCGGTGAGGACGAAGGCGCCGTGATCCATGCCGGGCTGGAACCGGACATCGGCTCCGCCCAGTTCCCCGCGCCCGATCCCGCGCAGGAAGGCAGCCAGCACGATGCCATTCTGCTCGCCGACGCCCTGCGCATGGCGCTGCGACGCGGCGCCGGCCCCTTCCGCTGCTTCGGCAATATCTCGGTCGAACCACGCACCTACCAGCTCGTGCCCCTGTTGATGGCTCTGCGTCAGGACCCGGTGCGCCTGCTGATTGCCGATGACGTCGGCATCGGCAAGACCATCGAGGCTGCGTTGATCGCGCGCGAGCTGTACGACCGCGGCGAGATCCAGCGCATGGCTGTGCTGTGCCCGCCGCATCTGGTCGAGCAATGGGTGCGTGAGCTCAACGAACGCTTCCATATCCCGGCCGTGGCCGTCACCGCCAGCAGCGCCGCACGCCTGGAGCGTGGCCTGCCGATCGGCGATTCGATCTTCCATGCCCACGCTTTCACGGTGGTGAGTCTCGATTACATCAAGTCCGACCGGCACCGCCACGACTTCATCCGCGCCTGTCCGGAGTTCGTCATCGTCGACGAGGCGCATACCTGCGTCAGCACCGGCCAGGCCCGCCAGCAGCGCTTCGAACTGCTGCGCGAGATTTCGGCGGATGCCGAGCGCCACCTGGTGCTGCTCACCGCCACCCCGCACAGCGGCGACCAGGAGGCCTTCTACAGCCTGCTGGCCCTGCTCAAGCGCGACTTCGCCCAGTTCGCCACCGCCAGCGGCGCGCTCAAGGAGACCCTGCGCGAGCAGCTCGCCCAGCACTTCGTCCAGCGTCGGCGCCCGGACATCGACGAGTGGCAAGACGGCAGCGTCTTCCCGCAGCGCGAAACCACCGAGATTACCTACAAGCTGACCGGCCAGTGGGACCAGTTCTTCCAGGACGTGCTCGACTACTGCCGCGACGTCACCCAGCGCGCCGGCGACGACGCCCGCCGCCAGCGCCTGAGCTTCTGGGGCACCCTGGCGCTGATGCGCTGCGTGGCCTCCAGCCCGGCAGCGGCGGTGCAGGCCCTGCAGACCCGCCTGCTGGCCGAGCAGGTCGACAACGCCCCCGACGAAGTGCTGCAGACGCTGTTCGACGGCAGCGAAGACCATCTGGACGAAGACGATGTCGCCCCCGCCGCCGACACCGGCGACCCGGCCCTGCACGCCTTGCTGGCCCAGGCCCGCGCGCTGGCCGGCGAGGCCGACGACCCCAAGCTGCGCCTGCTGCACAAGCACCTGAAACAGCTCATCGCCGACGGCTTCAACCCCGTGGTGTTCTGCCGCTACATCGCCACCGCCAACTATCTGCGCGAGCACTTGGACGGCAAGTTCCGCGGCGTCACCGTGGACGTGGTCACCGGCGAGTTCCCGTCCGAAGAGCGCGAGCGCCGTGTCGAAGCGCTGGGCGAGGCCGATCGCCGCCTGCTGATCGCCACCGACTGTCTGTCCGAAGGCGTCAACCTGCAGCAGCACCTGGACGCCGTGGTCCACTACGACCTGTCCTGGAACCCCACCCGCCACGAGCAGCGCGAAGGCCGCGTCGATCGTTTCGGCCAGCCCAGCCCCAAGGTGCGCGCCACCCTGATGTACGGCGCCAACAATCCGGTCGACGGCGCGGTGCTGCAGGTGATCCTGCGCAAGGCCGAAAAGATCCGCAAGGAACTCGGTGTGCCGGTGCCGCTGCCCGACGACGACCACACTCTGACCCAGGCTCTGATGAAGGCGGTGATGCTGCGCAGCGAGCGCGCCGGTGGCCCGCAGCAGGCCTTCGACTTCGACCAGTTCGAGGAAGCCCGTGAACTGGACGTGCGCTGGACCTCTCTGGCCGAAAAGGCCAAGACCAACCGCACCGTGTTCGCCCAGCGTCGCCTGCGGCCTTCCGATGTGCTGCCCGAATGGGAGCGCATGAAAGCCGTGCTCGGTGACAGCGAAGACGTCCGGCGCTTCACCACCGAGGCCATGTCCCGCCTCGGAGCCGGTCTGCTGTTCCGCCCAAGGCGCGGCGCCACCGCGCCGCTCACCGCATTACCGCGCGTCCTGCGCGAGCGCCTGGAAGCGGCTGGCCTGGAAGGCGACATCGGCATCGACTTCACCCAACCGCCCGCGCCGCGCTGCCGCTACGTCAGCCGCAGCCACCCGCTGGTCAGCACCCTGGCCGACGAGCTGCTGGAGCGCGCCGTCAGCGGCGAAACCCGCGACAACCAGCAGCTCGCCACGCTGGGCCGCATCGGCGTCTGGCGCAGTCCGGCGGTGCAGGCCGTCACCACCGTGCTGCTGCTGCGTCTGCGCCACCAGATCACCACCACCCGTTCCGGCCGCAGCAGCGTGCTGCTGGTCGAAGAAGCGCTGCCGGTGGCCTGGCAGGGCCGCGCCAATCCCGCCAAAGTGCAAGGCGATCAACTACTGGCATGGTTGCAGGCACCAGCCAGCGGCAACCTGCCCGAACCGGTGCGCCAGCGCGAGATGCATAGCGTGCTGACCCTGCTGGACGAGCGCCGCGACGCACTGGAAGCCATTGCCGATGCCCAGGCCGAGCGCCTGCTGGCCGACCATCGCCGCGTGCGCGAGGCGGCCGACGCCCGCGGCCGCTACAAGGTGGATGCGCTCAAACCGGTGGATGTCATCGCCGCCTTCGTGCTGATGCCCGGAGCCGGCGCATGAGCCGCCGTGACGCCGCCCTGGCCTTCGATGCCATCCACATCGAAGGCGGTCTGCTGCCCGCCGAATGGCTGGCCAGCATCGCCGCGCTCAAGGCCGCCCATCAGTTGCCCGGCGACTACGGCATCCCCAAGGGCCTGAACCTGCGCGACGAGGTGGGCCGCTACTGGCGCATCGCCCAGGCCCACTGGAGCGAGTTCGCACACGCGCGCGAGCAGGCCGAAGACCCGCACGGTCTGGCCAGCCGGTTCGTGCAGGCGCTCATGCGCGACGTGATCGGCGCCAGCGACCTGCAACCGCACGCCGCGCCGGTCGACATCGGCGAACGCCTGTACCCCATCACCGCCACCGCCCGCACAGGCCGCCTGCCGCTGGTCGTCGGCGCCGCCCACCAGCGCCTGGACGAGCGCGACCGTCGTTACGGCGATAGCGGCCGCCAGCGCAGCGCCTTCGGCCTGCTGCAGGACAACCTCAATGCCGCCGATGCGGCCCTATGGGGTATCGCCAGCAACGGCAGCGTGCTGCGCCTGGCGCGCGACAATGCCAGCCTCACCCGCCCGGCCTGGATCGAGGCCGACCTCGCGCGCATCTTCAGCGAAGAGCGCTACGCCGACTTCTCCCTGCTGTGGCTGCTGATCCACGCCAGCCGCTTCGGCAACAGGGAAGATTTGGTGGCGCAGTGTCCGCTGGAAGCCTGGCGAGAGGCCAGCAAGGAACAAGGCACCCGCGCCCGCGACAAGCTCCGTCAAGGCGTGGAAGAAGCACTGCTGGCGCTGGGCCAGGGTTTCCTGTCCGAAGCCGCCAACCAGCCGCTGCGCGATGCGCTGGCCAGCGGCACGCTCGATCGCAATGTCTATTTCCAGCAATTGCTGCGGCTGGTCTACCGGCTGATCTTCCTGCTCACGATCGAGGAACGTGGCCTGCTGCATCCGGCTGATGCCAGCCCAGATGCGGTCAAGCTCTACGCCGACGGCTACAGCCTGCGCCGCCTGCGCGAGCGCGCCCGCAGGCGCCGCGCCTTCGATCGCCATGCCGACCTGTGGGAGTGCCTGAAGCCCGTGCTGGCGGGCCTGGCCCACGGCCAGCCGCTGTTGGCGCTGCCCGCACTCGGTGGCCTGTTCGCCGAAGACCAGTGCCCGGACCTCGATACCGGTAGGCTGGGCAATGCGGACCTGCTCGAAGCCGTGGCCAAACTCGGCTGGATGCGCGAGGGCCGCAGCCTTACCCGCATCAATTGGCGCGACATGGGCCCGGAAGAGCTGGGCAGCGTGTATGAAAGCCTGCTGGAACTAGTGCCCGACATCAGTGCCGACGGCCGCGTGTTCCGCTTCGCCAATGCGGAAGCCGCCAAGGGCAATGCCCGCAAGACCAGCGGCAGCTACTACACGCCCGACGCGCTGGTGCAAGAGCTGCTGGATTCCGCGCTGGAGCCAGTGATCCAGCAGCGCATCAGCGGCGCTGCCGACCCGCAGGCCGCGCTGCTGTCCATCACCGTCTGCGACCCGGCCTGCGGCAGCGGACACTTCCTGCTTGGCGCCGCGCGCCGGCTGGCCACGCGTTTGGCGCAGCTGCGCGCCCACGACACGCCCAGCGGCGATGACTTCCGCCACGCGCTGCGCGATGTGGTCACCCACTGCATCTTCGGCGTCGACCGCAACCCGATGGCGATCGAGCTCGCACGCATGTCGCTGTGGCTGGAAGCGATGACGCCGGACAAGCCGTTAGGTTTTCTCGACCATCATCTGCGGCGTGGCGACGCACTGCTGGGCCTGACCGACCTGTCCGCGCTGGAGCAGGGCATCCCCAAGGACGCATTCAAGACACTCTCCGGCGATGACGCGAAAGTCTGCAAGGAACTGGCCAGGCGCAACGCCGCCGAGCTCAAGGACCTTGCGCGCAAGCGCACCGCGCAAAGTTTCGGCCAGCGCGATCTTCTGGGGCTGCGTGCGGAAGGGCTGGACAAGCTCCGTGCGCTGGAAGCGCTGCCCGATGCCACGCTCGAGCAGATCGCCGCCAAGCAGGCCGCCTGGCAGGCCTTCGCCGATGCATCCGCCGACAGCCCGCTGCGCCACGCCGCCGACATGTTGCTGGCCGCCTTTCTGCTGCCCAAGACTGAAACCACGCATGACAGCGTGCCCACCACCGCCACCGTGGTGCTGGAGTTGCTGGGCGAGCACGCCGCGCCCGGCCACGACGGCAAGCGCGCCGCCGCCCGCGAGGCCTGCGAGGAAGCCCGGGTGCTGCACTGGCCGCTGGCCTTTCCGCTGGTCCATGCGGCCGGCGGCTTCACCTGCGTGCTTGGCAACCCGCCGTGGGAGCGCATCAAGCTGCAGGAGGAGGAGTTCTTCGCCAGCCGCAACACGAATGTGGCCGAAGCGAAGAATAAGGCCGAGCGCAGCCAGCGCATTCAGTGGCTGAGTGAGGGCATGCTTGCCGCGCATCTGGACCCGGAACGCGGGCACAACGAGGTGCAGGCGCAGGCTGAGCAGCGGCTGTACCGAGAGTTCCTCAGCGCACGCCGCACCGCTGAGGCAGCCAGCGCCTTCGTCCACGTCAAGGGCGACGATGGTGGCCGCTATCCGCTCACCGGCCGTGGTGATGTCGATACGTATGCACTCTTTGCAGAAACCTTCTTGCAGATAAGAAATGCCGGTAGTCGTGCCGGAATCATCGTCAAATCAGGCATCTCTACGGACGACACCTACAAGGCGTTCTTTCAGTGGCTGGTTTCATCCAGACAACTGATCTCTCTTTTCGGGTTCGACAATGCGAAGCGCATCTTTCCGAGCGTTCACGCGGACACCCCTTTCGTACTTTTGACGATGGGGTCGACGCAGGATCCTGCGAAGATCTGTCACTATATTCTGGCAATGCATGAGCTCGCGGACCCGCGCCGGCGTTTTACCCTGACGTCGGACGAGTTCCGATTGATCAATCCCAACACGTTGACCTGTCCTGTGTTCCGCAGTGAGCGCGACGCCGAACTGACCAAGAAGCTCTACCGCTCTGCGCCAGTGCTAATCGATGAGGGTCGCCATGATGGCAACCCGTGGGACATCCGCTTCATGACGATGTTTCACATGTCAAACGACAGCCACGTGTTCAATGATGCGCCGGGCGAGGGCCTGCTGCCGCTGTATGAGGCCAAGCTGATCCACCAGTTTGACCATCGCTGGGCCACGTATGTCGATGCCGACACTACCCGTGATGTCACAGTTGCCGAAAAGACCGATCCCGACTTTGTTGTGACGCCACGTTACTGGATAGATGAGTCTGAAGTCATGCAGCGTCTTGTCGAGAAAATTTGGCGGCGACCATGGCTGATGGGCTGGAGAGACATCACCAATGCGACCAATGAGCGTACCGTGATCGCCAGTGTGATTCCTCTGTCTGGTGTGGGCAACAAGATTCCGTTGTTCTTGTTCGAGGAGAGTGTCGATGCCAGGCATGCAGCTGCGTTTCTCGCCAACATGTCGAGCTTGGCACTCGATTTCACAGCGCGACAAAAGATCGGCGGTACCACGCTCAACTACTTTTATCTCAAGCAGTTCCCTGTCTTTCCTCGCAGCCGCTACATCGATGCGGATTTTTCCTTCGTCGTTCCGCGCGTTCTGGAGTTGACCTACACCGCCCACGACATCGCCCCTTGGGCGCGCGACCTCGGCTACGACGGCCCGCCCTTCACCTTCGACCCGGATCGTCGCGCCATCCTGCGTGCCGAACTGGACGCGTACTACGCTCGCCTCTACGGCCTCACCCGCGACGAGCTGCGCTACATCCTCGACCCCGCCGACGTCATGGGCGCCGACTACCCCAGCGAAACCTTCCGCGTGCTCAAGAACAACGAAATGCGCGAGTTCGGCGAATATCGCACCCGGCGGCTGGTACTGGAGGCGTGGGACAAATTGCAATCCGGAGAGCTGCACTGATGTTGACGCATCTGCAAATCAAGAACTTCAAGGCCTGGAAGGACACCGGTCCGATCCGCCTCGCGCCGCTGACGGTGATCTTTGGTGCCAACAGTGCCGGCAAGAGCAGTCTGGGGCATCTGTTGCTGGGCCTGAAGCAGACGGCCTTGCTGACCGATCGCCGTCGCGCCTTGCACCTGGGCGACGTCAACTCCCTGATCGACTTGGGCACCTTCGCCGATTGCCTTCATGGACACGACCTGAAGGCCAAGCTGGAGTTCACCCTTGGCTGGCGCTTGCCGCAGGCGGCGGAGCTTCGTGACCCGTTGCAACCGAAGAAGCCGTACGTCGGCAACCGAATCCAGTTGGAATCCGTGCTTCGGGCGGACGGTCGTGGCTTGCCGGAGCTGGAACGCTTCAGTTATGAGCTCACGGACGATCAGGGTGCTGGGCAGCTGCGCGTGGAGCACGGCGTGCGCGAAAGTGGCAAGGCGTATCTCGATGCCGAGCCGATGAAACTGCTAATGAAGCAGGGGCGCAAGTGGCCGATCGAATCGCCGGAAAAGTTCTACCGGTTCTCGGATGTGACCTTGGCCCGCTATCAGAATGCGGATTCATTGAGCGAATTCGCATTGGAGACCGAGCGCCTGCTGGCCGGACTGACCTATCTCGGCCCGTTGCGTGATTATCCGAAACGCACTTATTCCTGGGCGGGCGACATCGTTCCTGACGTTGGCGCAAAGGGGGAGTTTGCCATTGCGGCCTTGCTGGCCGCAGCCCAGGAAAAGCGAATGCTCAATCGCGGCTATAGAAGGAAGCGGGAGCGCTTCGACGAGTTTATAGCCAGTTGGCTGCGCGATCTTGGCGTGATCCAAAGCTTCTCGGTCAAGCCCGTCGGCAGCGGACGGAAGGAGTACGAGGTTCTGGTGCGTGCCAGTTCGGGCGCGCCTGAAGTGAAGTTGACCGACGTCGGCTTTGGCGTTTCGCAAGTGCTTCCTGCGCTGGTGCAGGCCTTCTATGCGCCCGCAAACTCCACGGTGTGGATGGAGCAGCCTGAGATTCATCTGCACCCGCAGGTCCAGGCAGAGCTGGCCGATGCGTTCATCAGTGCGGTACAGGCCCACGAGGGCGGGCAACCGCGCAACGTCCAGTTGATCGTGGAAAGCCATTCCGAACACTTCCTGATGCGGCTGCAGCGCCGGATAGCCGAAGAAATGATCCATCCGGACGACGTGGCAGTCTACTTCGCCAGGCGCGGCGGCAGGACCCTCGACCTGGAAGCTCTGCGGCTGGACATGTACGGCGATATTGAAAACTGGCCCGACAACTTCTTTGGCGACGAGATGGCCGAGATCGCCGCACGGACACAGGCAGCGATGACTCGGCGCATCAAGGAGCGGGGGAAAGAGGGTGGCTGAAGTCGTGGTGGACACCAACGTGTTGTTGGTTGCGGAGGGCAAGCACCCGGATGTCAGCGAAGAATGTGTACTGGCATGCGTGAGCCGACTGCAGAAGATCATGCAGGGGGAAACGGTGGTGGTGGATGACGGCTACCGCGTCCTTGGCGAGTACCAGAACAAGCTCGACGCCAGGCGCGGCAAGGGTGTGGGCGCGACGTTCCTCAAGTGGCTGTTGCAGCGGCAGGCAAATCCTAGGCACGTTGTCCAGGTGGCTGTCAATGAGTATGCGAAAGATCGGTACACCGAGTTTCCGGTGGCCGCTCTGGAGGCGGAGTTCGATCCGCCGGATCGCAGGTTTCCAGCCGTGTCCAATGCCCATCCTGCCAAGCCTCCGATCCTGCAAGCAGCGGATTGCAAGTGGCTGCGCTGGTGGCCGGATCTGCAGGCGGCCGGCATCGCTGTTCATTTCCCGTGTCCAGACGACGTGTGCCGGTTCTACGGGAAAAAGTATCCAGAAGAGCCTGTTCCCGCGTTGCCGAAATGAATGATTTCTTCCGCTTCCCCAACACCCCGCATATCGCCTGGCTTGGCGAGGGCGCCCCACGCGACGACAAAGTGCTGGCACCGGATGAAGTCGCTGCGCTACTGTCCGGCCCGGTGGTGGTGGAAGAGAAGCTCGACGGCGCCAACCTCGGTTTCTCGGTCGGCCCGGATAGGCATCTGCGCGCCCAGAACCGCGGCCAGTACCTGATCGAGCCGCACGCCGGCCAGTTCCAGCGCCTGCCCGAGTGGTTGGCATTGCATGGGTCTGGCCTTGTCGACTCACTGGGCGAGGATCTGATCGCCTTCGGCGAATGGTGCGCCGCTCGTCATTCGCTGGACTATCCCGCACTGCCGGACTGGTGGCTGCTGTTCGATGTCTATGACCGCGGCGAGGGCAGGTTCTGGAGCACCCGACGTCGGAATGAGCTGGCGGAAACGTTGGGTCTTGCTACCGTGCCGCGCTTGGCGGCCGGCCTGCAGACCGTAGCGTCGCTGCGTAGGGGCGTGGGCGAGTGGAGAAGCCGTTACCGCGAAGGCGGCCTGGAGGGCGTGGTGGTGCGCCGCGAGGATGAGGATTGGCTGCAGGCCCGCGGCAAACTCGTCCGCGCCGACTTCACCCAAGCCATCGACAGCCACTGGCGCAGCCGCAAGCTGGAATGGAACCGGGTGCAGTGGACGCCCCCGGCGCGACCCGCATCAGACGCCGCCAACAAACGTGATGATCCTGCATGAGCACTTCACCCAAGATCGAATCCGCGGATCTGTCCATCGAGCAGATGTACAAGGACTTCTACGTAGTTCCACCGTATCAGCGCGAATACGTGTGGTCGGACGTGGATGTGCAGGCCTTCGCCGACGACATCTACAACGAGTTCTACGGCGCCAAGGGCGAGTTGATCGCCGACCGGGAGTACTTCATCGGCAGCGTGGTGGTTTGTCGCACGGCCCATGGCCCCTATGATCTGATCGATGGCCAGCAACGTATGACCACGATCTTCCTGTTCCTGTGCGCAATCCGCGACGCGCTGCAGGCGCTGGGTGAAGCGTCAAGCAAATCGCTGGAGGCGATGATCTGCGACACCCGCACCGGGGACGACGGCAATGATGTGCAGGATTTCCGCCTGTTGCTCCAATACGAGGACAGCCGCGACGTTCTGGTTCGGATCGCGCAGGGCGGACCCGTTGCCTCCAGCCGGGACGACACCCGGTCCATGGCCTGCATCATCGAAGCCTACGAGACCCTGCGAAATTTCCTGGCGGCCGAGTTTGGAGGCAACGTCGATGAGATCAAGCAGTTCTTCGTCGCTTTCATCCGCCGGGTCAAGCTGATCCGCATCGTGACGCCGGACCTGACCCACGCGCTGAAGGTGTTCGAGACGGTCAATGATCGCGGCGTGGGTCTGACCGCAATGGATCTGCTCAAGAACCTGCTGTTCATGCGCACCACGCCAGCTGATTACCCGAAGCTTCAAGCATTATGGAAGGAGCTGACTTCGCATCTGGAGGTCTGCAGGGAGAAGCCACTGCGCTTCCTGCGCTACTACGTGATGGCGAACTACCGCGACTACCGCAGTTCCAGCGGCAAGCCCGTACGGGAGGATGAGCTGTATGAGTGGTTCGGCAGGCATGCTGCCGAGATTGGAATCGACGCCAAGCCGCTCGTGTTCGCAAAGGATCTGGTCTCTGCGGCGCGCGATTACGGACAGTTTGCCGCAGGGCGTGCGCCGGATGGAAAGACGCCGATCGCCGGCCTGCAGAACATTCAGCATCTGAGTGGCAAGGCGCGCCAGCACTTTATCCTGATGCTGGCATCCAGGCATCTTCCGGTCGATGCATTGGTCGAGCTGGCGCGCCAGGTGGAGAATCTGTTCTTCGTCTTCGTGATCGTCCGTGAGCCAACCAAGAACTTTGAAACCAAGTTCGCGGACTGGTCGGAGAGCCTGCGCACTGCCCGCACCCTGGAAGACGTGCAGGGGATCATCCGTTCGCGGATCGCGCCCGAGGTGGAAAGCAAGTCGCGGACCTTCGACTTCGCGATGAACGAGCTCGCGGCGACGGCTGTCCCCAAGTATCGCCTGAAGTACGTGCTGGCCAAGCTGGCGCAGCATGTGGATCAGGTCGCGTGGCAAGGCGCCCAGAGCGTCCAGCAGCTCGACCATTACCTGGACGGCAAGCTGGAGATCGAGCATGTGTTTCCGCAGAAGCCGGAGCAGACGGCCTGGACCGACTTCGATGATCCGGAAACAGCCGCCCGCTGCGTCCAGCGCCTTGGCAACCTGACCTTGCTGGAGAAGCCGCTCAACGCCGCCGTATGCAACGCCGGGTTCGACAAGAAACTCGCGGCCTACAGGAATTCCAAGATCATGCTCACGCGTGCAATTGGCAATTCGGACGTGTTCGGCAAGAACACTTCACTGCAGCGCGCCATTGGCTTGGTCGCTATTGCTCCTGCCGGCAATACATCGTCGGCGGATGGAAGCTGCCTGGATTGGAGCACTGAGGCCATCGAGGCCCGACAGACAAGCATGGCCAAGCTTGCCCGCGAGGTGTGGATGGTCGACCAGCTCTGTGCTCAGACAAAGGGATAGGCAGGGCGATCATGAAACGCGCGCTGCTCGATGAGTCGCTTTGGTTCATCCACAAGGACGGCGGTCGGTTCTATCCGTGGCATCGGTATTCGAAGCATCATGGGTTCAGTAGCTTCTGGGTGTCCGACGGCTCCAACCTGATCGAGCACGCGGTACCCGTTGCGACTATCGCTGAGCTGGTAGTGGAGGTTTTCTCGCGCGGGCGCAGCGTCTGGTTGTTCGACAACGGCAATCGGAGCGGGCTGTACCGATATGGCTATGACGCCATCCTTGGCTGGGGCGCTTCGGCGGAGGTTGCATCCATGGCGCTGCGGGCTGGGGCACCCGCAGCCGCGAGTGCAGGCATCCATAAGCCCCTTCCAGCCCTGGTGGCGAAGGCGCTTGCCGACACCGGCTACGACCTCATTTCCTCGGCAGATGGCGACTGGTTCGCCGCAGCGATCAGTGGGAGCGCTTGGCGTGTGCTGGTCCAGGCTGTCGATGAAGGCGTGTTGCTGGCGGTGGCCGACCCCACCATGGCGCAGAGGATCGGCTTGGCATCGACCGAAGTGGCAGTGCCTGCGGGCATGGCCGATATCGGCATGGCCCGCGGCGCCATGCAGCTCTACGAAGCCCTGCGCGTGCTCCATTCACTGCAGACCCATCCGGCATCCACGCTGTCCGCGCGAGTCGAGGCGCGATTGGCAGGAATCCCGGAAACCGAGCGCACCCGTGAGGTGCGCCAGCGTGTCGGTCAGGATGTGTTCCGCGAGGCGCTGATGGACCTTTGGCAGGGACGCTGCGCCCTCACCGGTATTCCATTCCCGTCCGAATTACTGCGCGCAAGTCACGCCAAACCGTGGTCAAAGGCGACCGATGCCGAACGTTTGGATCCATTCAACGGTCTGCTTCTGGCTACGCATCTCGACGCGATGTTCGACACAGGCTTGATCAGCTTCGACGGGCATGGGCGTGTGATAACTTCGGCGCACCTCGATCCCGTGGTTCGCGCTCACTTCGATATCCATGAAGGGTCGCGTTTACGAAGCGTGACACCTGGACACCTACCGTACCTTGCCTGGCACCGTGAGAACATTCTTCGGGGCTGATCAGCCGCGCGAAATGCTGCCGCGCCTGGCAACGGCGCTGATGCGCTGCAAGCCTTGTCCTGAGGCGATTCTGCGTGCGGCGAGCAATTTTCATGGCGGAGGGTCAGGGCTAATCAGGTTGTCGCTTTGACTATCGACTGGGCGCGCTATCGCCATACGAAAGTAGCTTGATCCCACCAGACCAATGTATCCCAGCACGCGGGAGGCGGCTGAAAATATCTCCGCCGTCACTCCCGCAAAGGCCGGAGCGACGGGCAAAATCGACGTGCCCGGAGGTTCCCTTGCCGTCTACCAGCCGTCGAAAAGACCGCCGTCGGCGAAGTCCCAGATGAAATAGACGTAGCCGCGCCAGTCGTAGCGCTGGGTGTCGTTGAGCGGCAGTTCCGCACCGACGTTGAGGGCGATGTTGCCGCGCTTGTTGAGGCCGATGCGGGCCTGCGGCAGCGCGGACCACTGCACGGCTTCCTTGCGCGCCGGACCGATGCCGCGCTCGAACGGCACCTCGGCCACGATTTCCAGCGCCGGGAAAACGCTTCGCGGCCAGGGCGTGTGGGTCCAGTGCACGATGCCGGCGAGCTCCGCGCTGCTCATGTCGGAGTCGTCCAGATCCAGCTTCAGCCGGGCGCTGCCCTGGAAGGTGAAATCGTCATTGAGGATCTTGCCGACCGCGAGATAGGGCAGGAGCTGCCAGTGCGCGTCGCCGTTCAGCGGTACGCCAAGCTGGACCGCGCCGGTGAGGATGAAGCCCGCCTGCCGGTCGTGCTTGAGGACGTACTTGAATCCGGGCTCGAACGCGCTGAAGCGGGAGGTGTCGCCATTGGCCTCGTGGCTGACTTCGAGAACGCCCTGTGCGCGCGTGCCGATGCGGAACTCGTACTCCAGCGTGTTCTTCCAGGAGTGGCCGCCGTCCACGTCGCTGTAGCGCGTCTTCCACACCCACTCGTCTTCCGGAAACGCCTTCTTGGTCCGCACCGGCAGAAACAGGTTGAGCGCGCCGTCCGGGTAGTCGTGGGCGCCGCCGATGTCGGTCTTGATGTAGTCGAGCACGGCATCGATGTCGGCTTCGGTCAGGGTTTCGCCGAAAGGCGGCATCGAGACGGAAAAGCCGAGCGCCGGCCCACCGTGGGTGATCACGCCTTTCCAGGTCGACGCCGGTTCGCGACTGTTGAACAGGATGTCGGAAAAATTCGCGGGCGTGATTTCCAGGCTCTGGACCAGCGGCGAGTCGAGGTCGGGCTGCCCGTTCACACCGTGACAGCTGACGCAGTAGGTGGCGTAGACGGCTTCGCCGCGGGCAGGCTGGTCCGCCGCCGCAGCGACCGCGCCGACCTGCAGGCACAGGCAGATTGCGAGCAATTGTCGAACGATGTTCATGGCCTCGAGTCCCTTTGTGCGAACCGGTGATCAGTAAACTGCAAGACGTCCGGGGCGGTTTGACCGAGATCAAACCGCGCGCATCGCGTGGATGATGCGGTGGCGGCGGACGCTGCAAAGGATCCATCCGTCGGCCTGTTGCAGTAGGGCACAGGCGCGGTTTGTCGGGCCACGGCAGCAGGCTACAGCGCCGTCCGCCGAAGCAGCTGCGCGTTGATCGCCACGATCACCGTGCTGGCTGACATCAGGATCGCGCCCACGGCCGGGTCGAGGAGAATGCCAGCCCAGGCCAGCGCGCCGGCGGCCAGCGGGATCGCGATGATGTTGTAGCCTGCCGCCCACCACAGGTTCTGCACCATTTTGCGGTAGCTGGCGCGGCTCAGGGCGACGATGCGCGCCACGTCGCGCGGGTCGGAGCGGACCAGCACCACGTCGCCGGCTTCCACCGCGACGTCGGTGCCGGCACCGATCGCAACGCCCACGTCGGCGGTCACCAGCGCGGGCGCGTCGTTGACGCCGTCGCCGACCATCGCGACCTTGCTGCCATCGCGCTGCAGTTCCTCGATCTTGGCGACCTTGTCTTCGGGCAGGACTTCCGCGAAAACCCTGTCGATGCCCAGCTCCCGCGCCACCGATTCGGCCACGGCCTGCGAGTCGCCGGTGAGCATGGCGACCCTGATGCCGGCGGCGTGCAGGCGCGCGACGGCTTCGTGCGATTCGGGCCGCACCGCGTCGGCGATGGCGAACACGGCGAGCACGCGCTCGCCCTCGATCAGCCAGGTGGCCGACTGTGCGTTGGCGGCCGCAGTCCGGGCCGCCTGCTGGATCTTTTCGCTGGGTTCCACGCCCAGCCGCCTGAGCATGCCGGGCCCGCCCAGGTGCAGCGTGCGGCCTTCGACCTCGGCGCGGATGCCGACGCCGGGCATGGATTCGAAGCCGGACGACGCGGGGATTTCCAGACCGCGCTCCTTCGCGCTGGTGGTCAGTGCATGGGCGATCGGGTGTTCGGCGTCACGCTGCGCCGCCGCCGCCACGCGCAGGGCGTCATCGCCGGTCACGCCATCCGCGACCGTCATCGACACCACGCGATGCGAACCCAGGGTCAGCGTGCCGGTCTTGTCGAACACCACGATATCGAGGTTGCGTGCTTCCTCCAGACCGCGCCGGTCGCGCACCAGCAGGCCGTTCTGCGCGCCGACGGTGGTGGAAATCGCGATCACCAGCGGCACCGCCAGCCCGAGCGCATGCGGGCAGGCGATCACCAGCACCGTCACCACGCGGGTGATGGTGAAATCCAGCGTTGCGCCCGCCACCTGCCAGGCAATGAAGGTGACCACGGCCGCCCCGATGGCGACCAAGGTGAGCCAGAACGCGGCGCGATCGGCCAGCGCCTGGGCACGCGAGCGCGAGGTCTGCGCCTGTGCGACCAGGCGCATGATCCCGGCCAGCGCCGTGCTGTCGCCGGTGCCGGTGACTTCGATCCGCAGCGAACCCTGCGCGTTCACCGTGCCGGCGATGACCTTGTCGCCCTCGCGCTTTTCGATCGGCCTGGACTCGCCGGTGATCATCGCCTCGTTGACGCTGCTTTTGCCGCTTCTCACCAGGCCGTCGGCGGGGATGCCCGCGCCGGGGCGGATCAGCAGCAGGTCGCCGTCGTGGAGTTCACCGACCCGCACCACTTCGACTTCATCGCCATGGACGATCCGCAGCGCCGTGTCGGGCAGCAGCTTGGCGAGTTCCTTGAGCGCGCCCTGGGCCTGGAAGATCGAGCGCATCTCGATCCAGTGGCCCAGCAGCATGATCGTTACCAGGGTCGCCAGCTCCCACCACAGCGCGTGTCCCGGATAGCCCAGCGTCACCGCCGCGCTGTAGAGGAAGGCGACGAGGATCGCCAGCGAAATCAGCGTCATCATTCCGGGCAGGCGGTTCTTCAGTTCGCCCCACGCGCCCTTCAGGAACACCCAGCCGCCGTACAGGAAAACGGCGGCACCGAAGGCCGCGGGGATGTACTGCGAGCCGGGGAAGCGCGGCGCGGTGTAGCCGAACCAGTCCTGCAGCATCGGCTCCCACACCAGCGCGGGAATCGTCAGCGCCAGGCTGAGCCAGAAGCGATCGCGGAACATTTCCACGCTGTGGCCGGCGTGCTTGTCGTGGCCGGCGTGTTCGTCCATGCCGTGTCCGCCGTGTCCGCCGCCGTGCGCGTGGTGGCGGGAATGATCGCCGGAAGGCCGGGAATGTTCGATGGAGTGATGGTCGGTAGTCATGGGCCTGCGCTCGCGGGCGGATTGGAGGACGGCGGCGGGCGCGTTCGATCCTTCGCGCAGCGACGGCGCGCGATCCCGCAGGCGCGGCCTGCATCCGATCCGGGCATCGCCGCATCGAACGGGTGGGCCCGATGCGGCGGTTTGCCGACGGCGGGCCGGGCATCGCCATGATGCCACCGCGCCGCGCGGCTGGATTACGCGCCCGGGGCGTCGTGCACGCGCCCGGCCTGCAGTGCGGCCAGGCGCAATCCCGGGAATCGACCGAAGTTGCGGTCGAAGCTGCCCAGCTCGGCACCGTGCTCGATGGCAAGCGCGGCGAGGTGGGCGTCGGTGACGAGGTCGCCGCCCGTGCCTGCGCCGATCAGCAGGCGCGCCAGCACGGCGGCGTGGCGTTCAGTGGGGTGAAGGAGGCGGGCGCGCGGGTGGTTGAGCCAGTCGTCGACTTGCCCCAGGGCCTCATCGATGGTGAGCGGGCGCGGAAAGATGCCGGGGCGTGTGGCGATGCGCAGGAAACCCAGCAGCACGACCCAGGCATAGCCAATGCCGTCGGGCGCGTCATGCGCGTCTTCCAGCCAGCGCGCTGCGGCGGGCTGCTGCGCCGCATCGGCGTTGACCGCGTACAGCAGCACGTTGAGGTCGGGCATCTTCACGGGCGGTAGCGCGCCAGGGTGCTCTGGTCGTCGAGTTCGCCGGCCAGCGCGAGCGCCTTGGTCAGGTCCACGCGCGGGCGGCCCATCGGATAGGACTTCTGCACGAAGGGAGCCGGCTTGCCCGGGGCGGACAGACCCTTGCGCAGGGCGTCGTTGACGACCTGCTTGAAGGGGCGCTGCTGCGCGTGCGTCGCCTGCTTGAGCAGGGCGATCACGTCGGGATCGAGGGTGAGCGTGGTGCGCATGATGTGTCAGGCATCAAATCATTGAGCATCATGATGCCTTGCGGCGGGGCGATTGGCAAACCCGGGGCGGTGCGCGTCGGAGACAACGCCGCGCCGCCGTCAGCCGGCCAGAATCAGGTCCGCAGCGCGCTCGGCGATCATGATCGTCGGCGCGTTGGTGTTGCCGCCCGGCAGGTTCGGCATCACCGAGGCATCGATCACGCGCAGTCCCTCCACCCCGCGCACGCGAAGCTCGGGATCGACCACGGCCGCCTCGTCGCTGCCCATGCGGCAGGTGCCGATCGGGTGGTAGACGGTTTCCGCGCGCGATTTCACGAACTGCACCCACTCGGCCTCGGTCTGCGGAGTTTTTGCGGGAAAGATGGGCGCGCCGCGGTAGGGGTCGAAGGCCTTCTGCGCGAAGATGTCGAGCGACAGCTTGCCGCACTCGACCATCACCTTGAGATCGAAGCCCTCGGCGTCGCCCAGGTAGTTCGGGTCGATGCGCGGCTTGTCGTCCGGCCGGTTGCTGGCGAGCCATACGCGCCCGCGGCTGTGCGGACGCACGTGGCAGGCGTGCAGGGTGTAGCCGTCGCCGGACAGGCGCTTGCGGCCGTGGTCGTCGATCATGGCCGGGATGAAGTGGAGCTGGATGTCGGGGCGATCGTCCGGTGCCAGTGCCGAGCGCGCGAAGCCCGCGCCTTCGGCCACGTTGCTGGTGCCCGGCCCGCGCCGGCCGCGCAGGAAGTAGTCGAAGCCGGCCTTGATCTGGCTGATGCGGTCGTAGGTGATCGGCCTGGTGCAGTGCTGGAGCGTGGTCACGTCGAGGTGATCCTGCAGGTTCGCACCGACCTCGGGCGCGTCGTGGATCACCTCGATGCCGTGCTGGCGCAGCTGCGCCGCCGGGCCGATGCCGGAAAGCAGCAGCAGCTGGGGCGAATTGATCGCGCCGCCGCTCAGGATGACCTCGCGCGAGGCCTCCAGGCGCAGCGTCTGGCCACCCTGCCGGCATTCCACGCCGATGGCGCGGCCGTTGCGGAACAGGACGCGGGCCACCTGCGCGCCGGTGCGCACGGTGAGGTTGGGGCGCGCCTTCGCCGGATCGAGGTAGGCCACCGCGCTGGAGCAGCGCGCGCCGTCGCGCTGGGTGACCTGATAGAGGCCGACGCCTTCCTGCCGCGCGCCGTTGAAATCGGGGTTGAAGGGCAGGCCGGCCTGCTGGCCGGCTTCCACGAAGACCTGCGTCAGCGGATTGACGTAGCGCAGGTCCGAGACCGACAGCGGCCCGTCGCCGCCGTGGAAGGCGTCGGTGCCGCGCGAATTGCCTTCGGATTTGCGGAAGTAGGGCAGCACGTTGTCCCACTGCCAGCCGGTGGCGCCGTTCGCGGCCCATGCGTCGTAATCGCCCGAGACGCCGCGGATGTAGCACATGGCGTTGATCGAGCTCGAACCGCCCAGCAGCTTGCCGCGCGGGCACCAGAGCCGGCGTCCGCCGAGCCGGGCCTGCGGCTCGGTCTGGTAGTCCCAGTTGATCGAGGTCATGCCCGCAATGCGCGCCAGGCCCGCAGGCATGTGCACGAACGGGTGCCAGTCGCGCCCGCCCGCTTCCAGCAGCAGTACGCGGACCTCGGGGTTTGCGCTGAGCCGATTGGCCAATACGCAGCCGGCGGAACCGGCACCAATCACGATGTAGTCGTACATGCATCCGGCCGAATCAGGGCGCGGTCAGCCCCTCATGGAACCTAGCTGCGGAGCCATAGAGCAAATGCTCGGACCGGAGCTTTGTGTGCTTCGATGCCACGGAACCGTGACGTGGGCCGTCGATCGGAGCCGAAAGGGCGGGAAAAGGCTTGGCGATGCTGCACTGCATCGGATACTTTGCGCGCTGGACGGCCCCGGTGCCGGTCCGGTGATCCTTCACCCGCGGCGGAGTACGCCACCTCTTGACCACGCCAACCCGTCACCGAACCCGTCCCGGCAGCGGACTGCGGGACGTGATCGCCTCGCTGGGCGTCGGCTCGCCGGCGCTGTGGTGGTCGCTGCTCTACTTCTTCAGCCTGTTGACCGGCTACTACGTGCTGCGCCCGGTGCGCGATGCCATGGGCGCGTCGGCCGATGCGCAGGCGATCTTCCCGCCGGCGCTGATCGCCTGGGCGCAGGGCCACGGCTTCAGCCTCGGGGATTTCACCCTGCAGGTGCTGTTCACCGGCACCTTCTTCGCAATGGTGCTGGCGCAGCCGATCTACGGTGCCCTGGTCTCGCGTTTCCCGCGCCGGGTGTTCCTGCCGGGCGTGTACCTCTTCTTCATCGCCTGCCTGCTGTTCTTCTACTGGGCGTTCGCGCGCGAGCTGCCGGGGCGCGGGGCGCTGTTCTTCATCTGGACCGCGGTGTTCAACCTCTTTGCCGTCACCGTGTTCTGGAGCTACATGGCCGATGTCTTCGACAACGAGGACGCCAAGAAGGTTTACGGCTACATCGGGGCCGGCGGCACCATCGGCGCGCTCACCGGGCCGATCATCACGCGCCTGCTGGCCGAGCGCGTCGGCGTGGCCAACCTGCTGCTGGTGTCGGCCGCATTCCTGGCGCTGTGCCTGGTGTGCATCCTCAAGCTGCGCCCTTGGGCGATCCTGCGCGAGCGCCGCCACGGGGCCGCCAGCGGCGAGGGTGCCATGGGCGGTTCGATGCTGGCCGGCCTGGCGCTGGTGTGGCGCGATCCGCTGCTGCGCGCGCTGGCGATGCTGATGTTCTTCGGCGTGGGCGTCGGCACCCTGCTCTACAACGAGCAGGCCGCGATCGCGCGCCATCTGGCGCATGACGCCACCCGCACCACCTACTACGCCGGACTCGACCTGGGCGTGAACCTTTTGACCATCATCGTGCAGGTGTTCCTGACGCGCTGGCTGCTGCATCGCTACGGCGTGGCCCCGCTGCTGCTGATCCCGGCGATGGCGATCCTGATCGGCTTCGCGGTGCTGTCCGCCTCGCCGCTGCCGGCGCTGATCTGGGTGGTGCAGGTGATGACCCGGGCCGGCGAGTTCTCTCTCGCCAAACCGGCGCGCGAAACCCTCTACACCCGCGTCGATCGGGAGTCGCGCTACAAGGCCAAGGCGGTGATCGACACGGTGGTCTACCGCGGCGGCGACCTGACCTTCGTGTGGCTGCACAAGCTCCTGTCCGGCTTCGGCTCGAACGTGGTGTTCCTCGTCGGCGTGGGCGTGGCCGCGGGCATGGCGCTGGGTGCCTGGCGCGTGGTGCGCGCGGAGAAGAGCCTGCCCGACGAGGTGCCGCGGGCCGCAATGGCCGAAAGCCGCGTCGCCTGAAGCTCAGCGCGCGGCGCGTGCCGCCCTGGGTGCCAGCCACATCGTGATGCGGGCGCGGAACACGATTTCATCGCTGGTGTCGCGCACGGCCACCGCGACCGGAAGCTCGTAGCCGCTATCCGCGGCGGCGACGGGAATCTCGGGCGTGGCCGTGGCTTCCAGCGTGCCGTGGGCCTTGCGCAGGTATTCCACCGTCATGCCCTTGGGTATCCAGCGCATCGAGGGCGGCAGGCTGGCGTCCACCATCAGCCCTCCGGCCAGCTCCGCCAGGTTGCACATGGCGATCGCGTGGACGGTCCCGATGTGGTTGCGCACCGCGCGGCGGTCGCGCAGCGTGGCCTTGCAGCAGCCTGGCTCCAGCTGCGCGATGCGCGGACGGATCGAGCCGAAATAAGGTGCCTTGAAGCAGACCAGGCGGCTGAACAGCCAGCGCCCCATCGGCTTGCCGGCGAGGCGGCGGTAGAGGGCGAGCGTGGACGGCATCGGATGACCTCGAATCAATGGGAAGGCGACGTCGGCCGCGTAGCCACGTCGGCCACGCAGGGCCGACCTGCGGTGGTGGAGAGGGTTCCCGCCTCGGCGCGCAGGTCGGGTCTACGCCCCCGACGGGCTGTTCTTACGCCGCCTTGCTGCGCGGCGTGGGCTTCTGCACGAAGCTTGCCGCCGCCAGTTCGGACGGGTCGAAGTCGTCCACGCTGATCGCGTCGAGCGTGAGCGCGTGCAGCTCCTGCAGCAGCGCCACCTCGTCGGCGTTCAGCAGGCCCTTGAGGCGCGCTTCCTGCAGCTGCGCGTCGTGCTCGCGCGCTTCGATCTGGCCGGCCTTGATCGCCTTGAGGAACTTGCGTTCGACCGGCTCGGCCGCGACCACCACGGGCAAGGCGGCGTTGATGCGTCCGCCCGGGTTGTTCTCGCACGGGGTCAGGAAGGTGCCGGCACCGAGGCGGTCGCGCGCGTCGCCCGGCGAAAGCAGGATCGCGGCAACGCGGTGGCCGAGGCGGTCGCCCGGCGCGTGCGCACGGCGGCCCCAGGGGAAGATCAGCATCCACAGCGCCCAGCCCACCGGCTTGATCGGGAAGTTGCGCAGCGCCTCGGACAGCGCCAGCTCGATCTTGTGCGCGCAGTCGTGGAAGGCCCAGGCCAGCAGCGGGCGGTCGCCGGTCGGGCGACCTTCATCCTCGTAGCGCTTGAGCATGGCGCTGGCGATGTAGAGCTGGCTGAGCACGTCGCCCAGGCGCGCGGACAGGCGTTCCTTGAACTTGAGCCGTCCGCCCAGGGTGAGCATCGAGACATCGGCCGCAAGCGCGAGGTTGGCCGAGTAGCGGTTGAGCTTGCGGTAGTAGCGGCGGGTGTAGGCATCGCCCGGCACCGTGCCGACGCTGGCACCGGTCAGCCCCAGCACCAGGCTGCGCACCGCGTTGGAGATGGCGAAGCCGATGTGGCTGAACAGCGCGTGGTCGAACTCGCGCAGGCGCGTGGCCGGATCCGGATGGCGCGCCGCCTGCATTTCCTTGAGCACCCAGGGATGGCAGCGGATCGCGCCCTGGCCGAAGATCATCAGGCAGCGGGTGAGGATGTTCGCGCCTTCCACCGTGATCGAGATCGGTGCGGCCTGCCAGTTGCGCCCGGCGAAGTTGCGCGGCCCCAGCACGATGCCCTTGCCGCCGATCACGTCCATCACGTCGCTGACCATCTGGCGGCCCTTCTCGGTGCAGTGGTACTTGGCGATGGCGGTGGCGACGGCGGGTTTTTCCCCGCGATCGACCGCCGCAGCCGTGGCCTGCGCCAGCGCGCTGCCGGCGTAGGCGTTGCCGCCGATGCGCGCCAGTGCCTCCTCGATGCCCTCGAAGCGGCCGATGGCCAGACCGAACTGCTTGCGGATGCGGGCGTAGGCACCGGTGACCAGCGCGCCGGCCTTCATGCCGCCGGCCGCGGTCGACGGCAGGGTGATGCCGCGGCCGACCGAGAGGCATTCCACCAGCATGCGCCAGCCGTGGCCGATGTAGTCCTCGCCGCCGATGAGCGAGGACAGCGGCAGGAACACCTCGTGACCGCGCACCGGGCCGTTGAGGAAGGCGGAGTTGAGTGGTACGTGGCGGCGGCCGATCTCCAGGCCCGGCGTCTCGCGCGGCATCAGCGCCAGCGTGATGCCGCGATCGCTGGTGTCGCCCAGCAGTCCGTCCGGGTCGTACAGGCGGAAGGCCAGCCCGATCACCGTGGCGATCGGTGCCAGGGTGATGTAGCGCTTGTCGAAGTTGAGCCTGACGCCGAGCACCTTGGCGCCGTTCCACTCGCCCTCGCAGACCGTGCCGTAGTCGGGCAGCGAGGTGGCGTCGGAACCGACCATCGGGCCGGTGAGCGCGAAGCAGGGGATCTCGCGTCCGTCGGCCAGGCGCGGCAGGTAGTGGTTCTTCTGCTCGTCGGTGCCGTAGTGCAGCAGCAGCTCCGCCGGCCCGAGCGAGTTGGGCACGCCCACGGTGGACGACAGCGTGGCCGAGATCGAGGCCAGCTTGGCAATCACGCGCGCGTGCGCCAGCGCCGAGAAGCCGAGGCCGCCATACTCCTTCGGAATGATCATGCCGAAGAACCTGTGCTTGCCCAGGAAGCTCCAGATTTCCGGCGGCAGGTCGGCGCGAACGTGGGTGATGTCCCAGTCGTTGGTCATCGCGCAGACCTCTTCCACCGGGCCGTCGAGGAAGGCCTGTTCCTCGGCCGTCAGCTCCGGCCTGGGCTGGTCCATCAGCGACTTCCAGTTCGGCATGCCGGAAAACAGCTCGCCCTCGAAGCCGACCGTGCCCGCTTCCAGCGCGGTCTGCTCGGTTTCCGAGAGCGTCGGCAGCATCTTCTGGTAGATCGCAAGCAGCGGCGCGCTGATGCGGTGGCGGCGCAGGCCGGTGCTGAGCAGCGGCACCGCCACCAGCGCCAGCAGCGCGGCGGCGATGAGCGTGGCGATGACGCTGGCCTTGGCCGCCAGCGCACCGACGAGGCCCGCCGCGCTCAGGATCACCCAGGTCTTGAGCGATGCGCGCAGGTAGGCCGCGATGGCTCCGGCCAGCAGCAGCAGGAGGAAGGGAAGGAGGATGTTCATCGGGATTCTCCGCGAGAGGTCGGGCCGTCGGCGTGCAGCGTCGTCAGGAAAGCAGAAATGGTTCGAGTAAAAGCGTCATTGTCGTCACCGACCACCATGTGGGTGGCCTCGGGCAGGCGGACGTGCTGCGCGTGCGGCACCAGCGCGAGGAACTCGCGCACGTGGGCGTCGTTCACCAGCTCGCTGCGTCCGCCGCTGACCAGCAGCACCGGTACCTTGATGCGGCGCGCGGCCTCGACCAGATGCGCCTGGTATTCCTCGCCGCGGCGGCCGATCGCATCGACCATGCGCGGATCCCAGTGCCAGCGCCAGCGCCCGGCAGGCGTCCGGAACAGGATTTTTTCCAGATCCGCGGGCGACTTGCGCGCGCGGTGCGGCAGGTAGCCGGCGATCTCGTCGGCGGCGTGCTCCAGGCTGTCGAAGCCTTGCGGGTGCGCCGTCATGAAGCCGAGGATGCGCTCCACGCCGGCCGCCTCCCAGCGCGGCGTGATGTCGGCCAGCACCAGGGCGCGAAACGGCGGCGGCGCGCGGTGGGTCTGGGCGAACATCCCGAGCAGTCCGCCCATCGAGGCACCGACCAGCACCGGCGGCCGCGCGTGCTCATCGGCCAGCCGCGTCAGGTCGTCGGCGAATTGCTCCAGCGCGTAGTCCTGGTCCGGCGGGTTCCAGCGGCTCTGGCCGTGGCCGCGGGCGTCGAAGCTGGTGCCCGGATAGCCCCGCGCGGCCAGCTGCCGCGCGGCGCGCGACCACGCCAGCCGGGTCTGGCCGAAGCCGTGTGCGAACAGCAGGTCCGGATGCGAGGGCCGCCCCGCGAAGCGTTCCAGCGCCAGCGGCCCGGAATAGGTCAGGCCCGAGGCTTCGGGTGCGGAAGGGATCTGCGATACCATACACATTAGTATGTTGAGCGCGGCGACACCTGTCAATACGCACCCGTATGGTGATTTCCCCGCCCGTTCTTTTCGCCCCGACTACCCTTGCAACCACCCCACGGAGTTCCGCCTGATGAGTGCATCCGCCACCGCTTCCGCCAAGGCCGAACGCACCCGGCGCCTCAGCGCCACGCACTGGGCCGCGGCGGCACTGGACCTGATCGCGGAGGAAGGCGTTCGGGCGGTGGCGGTCGAACCGCTGGCGCGCCGCCTCGGCGTGACCAAGGGCAGCTTCTACTGGCACTTCCCCTCGCGCGATGCCCTGCTGCAGGCCGCGCTGGAGCGCTGGGAGCAGGTCGAACTGGACGAGGTCTTCGCCCAGCTCGAAGCCATTCCCGACCCGCGCCAGCGCATGCGCGAGCTTTTCCTTCGCGTCGCGCACGAGGTGCGCTCGCACGTGATCTATTCGGAACTGCTCAAGGCGCTGGATCATCCCGTGGTGCAGCCGGTGATGCAGCGCGTCTCCAAGCGCCGCCTCGACTACCTCATGCTCGCCTTTCGCCAGGTCGGCATGGCGCGCGTCGAAGCCCAGAACCGCGCCCACCTGACCTACGCGGCCTACGTCGGCTTCCTGCAGCTCTCCCTGCATCTGCGCCAGCCGCGCCTGCAGCATGCCGAGTTCGAGGCCTACGTCGACCACGTGATCAGCACGCTGATTCCGATGACGGTCGGATGACGCCTTTCGCGGGCGCTGTTGTTCTTCCGCAACAATGTGTTGCGTGCGCCCGCCGGCGACACTTCCAACATTAAAAATTTGTTGTTATGATCCGCCACTGCGGCAGGATCGGGGGTGTCTCCGTTCGGCGGCAAACGTTGAGGAGGGAGGGGTTACACCCCCGATCCCGGACAAACCAAACCACTCTTAACAGAAGCTGGAGAGAGAGAATGAAGTTCACTCGCAATCTACTGAGCAACGCAGTGCGAACCTGCCTCGTGCTCGGTGCCACCGGTGCCATCGGCCTTACCGCCAACGTCGCCTTCGCGCAGGACAAGGACGAAGCGACCAAGCTGGATCGCATCGAAGTCACCGGCTCGCGCATCAAGCGCGCCGACATTGAAGGCTCGCTGCCGGTCGTCGTGATGGACCGCGCGCAGATCGAAGCCAGCGGCAGCATCTCGGTCGCCGACTTCCTGCGCGACACCACCTTCAACAGCTTCGGTTCCTACCAGAGCTCCTCGGGCAGCTCGGGCCTTGGTGCCACCACGGTCAGCATGCGCGGTCTGGGATCCGAGCGGACCCTGATCCTGATTGACGGCCGCCGTGCCCCGACCTCCCCGCAGCTCGGCTCGGGCCAGGACCTCAACTCGATCCCGCTGGCGGCGGTCGAGCGCTTTGAAATCCTCAGCGACGGTGCCTCGGCCATCTACGGCTCCGACGCCCTGGGTGGCGTGATCAACATCATCACCCGCAAGGACTTCGATGGCGTCCAGATCAGCTTCGGCATGGGTCGCCCGACGGAAGACGGCGGTGACACCGAGGAAGGCAGCGTCATCATCGGCACCTCCAGCGACCGCGGCCGCGTGCTGGCCGGTGCCTCCTATGCCGAGCGCGACATCGTGTTCAACCGCGACCGCGACTACTGGTACACCGGCCCCGGCAGCTCGGTCTACTCCAACAACTTCGCCACCCGCATCTCCACCGCGGCCAGCGCGCGCCTGCCGCACCCGACCTACGGCACCGCGGTCCCCGGCCTGTGCACCAACGGCGACGACAGCGACCTGTTCTGGCAGGCCAGCACCGGCGTTTGCCAGTTCAACCACAAGGCCGTCTCGGCCGTCATCTCCAGCATGAAGAACAACTCGGTCTTCGCGCGCGGCGACTACGAGATCAACGACGACTGGACGTTCTACTTCGACGCCGCTTCCACCAAGGCCCAAGCCTTCGGCCGCTACGCGCCGGTGCCGTCCAGCCCGTTCCCGGGCGGTGCGATCCGCCTCGTCGCCGGCAGCCCCAACCACCCGGGCACCGCGCCCGCCGACGGCGGCCTGAACCCGTACTACGACGACTTCTACGCGCAGTACGCCAACCAGGACCTGTTCCTGTTCCACCGCTTCGCCGCGCTGGGCAACCGCGACTCGTTCTCCGAAGTCACCACCAACAACTACACCGGTGGCTTCCAGGGCCGCCTCGGTGCCGTCGATCTGGACTTCGGCGCGCGCTACGTCGAGAGCCGCGGCTGGGACAAGGGTGAGAACTACGTCGTGGGCGGCCTCGCCCAGGCGCCGATCACCTCCGGCGCGTACAACATCTACGACCCGTTTGCGGGCGATCCGAACGGCCTGGGCTTCACCACCACGATCCTGCGTGACCTGAAGACCTCCACCAAGGAGTTCTACGCCAACGCCGGTTTCGACCTGTTCTCGCTGTCCGGTGGTTCGGCCGCGGCCGTGGTCGGTGCCGAGTACCGCGAGGATTACTACCAGGACAACTACGATCCGCTGTCCGAGTCGGGCCAGGTCGTGGGCTCGGCGGGCAACTCCGCCGCCGGTGGCCGCGACGTCACCGCCGTCTACTTCGAAGTGCTGCTGCCGTTCCTGAGCAACTTCGAGGTCGACATCGCCGGCCGCTACGACGACTACAGCGACTACGGCAGCGACTTCGCTCCCAAGGTTTCGCTGCGCTGGCAGCCGCTCGACAGCCTGACCTTCCGCGGCTCCTACGGCGAAGGCTTCCGCGCGCCGTCGCTCGACATCCTGACCGCCAAGCCCTCGTTCAGCGCCGATGACACCAACGATCGCGACACCTGCATCATGCTCACGGGCAACCCGAGCTGCTCCACGCAGATCAACACCTGGCGCATCGCCAACCCGAGCCTGACGTCGGAGCAGTCCGAGCAGTTCAGCCTGGGCGTGGTGTGGGATGCCACCAACTGGCTGAACATGAGCCTTGATTACTACAACATCAAGATCACCGACCAGATCGCCTTCATCGGCAGCGCCACCATCACCGGCTGTCTGCGCGGCAGCATCACGATGTGCCCGACGGGCCTGTCGCTCTTCCCGGCCGGCACCTCGGTCAACCCGCCGCACCCGGAAATCGGCCTGGGCCTCGAGCTCGACCCGGTGACCGGCGGCATCGTCTACGCCCAGACCGGCTACGCCAACCTGGGCGAGATCCAGACCGAAGGTTACGACTTCACCGCGCGTACCAACTTCGATCTGGGCGGCTGGGGCTCGCTGCGCAACCAGCTGATGATCGGTTACGTGGCCGACCAGCACACCAACGACAACCCGAGCTACGTTGGCCAGCCGGGTGCCCCGCGCATCCGCGCCGGTCTGCAGAACGTGTGGTCGATGAACGACTTCGAGGTGACCTGGAACATCAACTACATCCACCACACCCACTCGTGGACCTATCGCGACTGGATCGGTGACTCGAGGAACGGCTACACCGGCTCGTTCGAAGAGTACGCGGAAGGCCTGGTCGGCAAGACCATGCCGTCGTTCACCTCGCACGACCTGCAGTTCAGCTACAAGGCACCGTGGGATGCGACCGTCAGCCTCGGCGTGCGCAACGCGCTCAACCGCGATCCGAGCAACGACTACCTGTACACCCACTATGCGGCGGACTCGGTCGATGTGACCCTGTACGACGTCTGGGGTCGCGTGCCGTACTTCCGCTACACCCAGCGCTTCTGATCCTCGCGGATCGTTCGCTGCATGCTGTACCCGGAGGGGCCTCGAAAGAGGCCCCTCCGCTTTTGTGCCGATCACGCCGCGCGCCGTTCGCGCCGCCAGGCTGGGTGCGGGGTGCGGGCATCACCGCGCGGCGCGCGATTGCCGTGGCGCAGCGGGCGCGCCGAGCGCGGCGGAATCCTGCGCAATCGCAGTTAAAATGTCTGGTTTCCACATCACGGATTCCATCGATGAACAAGGTTTCCTTCATCACGGCCTATGCGGTTCCCCTCGTCAACGTGCAGCTGGACGAGGCCGACGCGCTGAATGCCGAACTGCGCAGCTTCTTTCTGGAGTGCGAATCGCAGGGCGAGCGCTACGCCAACCGCGAGGCCCTCGTGCAGCGCAACGCGACGCTGTTCGAGAGCGCCTTCAACCTGTTCGACTGGAAGCACCCTGCGGTGACGAAGCTGCGGGATTTCTGCCTCGCCTCGCTGTATCACGGCGTCGGCGAACTGAACGGCTACGACCAGCCGACGCTGGCGCGCCTGCACGTCGCGATGGAGTCCTGGTTCCACGTGACCCGCAAGGGCGGCTTCTTCGGTGCGCACAACCATCCGCTGCACTCCTGGTCGGGCGTGTACTGCGTCTGCCAGGAAGGCGACGAGGCCGACGAGCACAGCGGCCGCCTGACCTTCATCAGTCCCTTCGCGATGAACACCATGTTCGTCGACATGGCCTCGCACAAGCTCAAACCGCCCTTCCACACCGGCAGCTGGCCGATCCGCCTCAAGCCCGGGCAGCTGATCCTGTTCCCGTCCTGGCTGCTGCACGAAGTCACGCCGTTCAATCCCGAAGGCGACGGCCTGCGCATGACCGTGGCCTTCAATGCGCGCTTCCGCATGGATGGCGTCGAGCCGCTCAAGGTGCCGCCGGAACACGCCTGATTGCCGCTAGACTGGCCCATTGCGCTGTCGCGTTCGTGCGGCGGCGTCGATTACACGCAGGAGTTTCTTCATGTCGCAGTCGCCGGCGGTCGATGAGCCGCTCACGCGCGCGCAAGCCTGGACCCGCTACTGGTCCAGCGGCGTGCAGCATTCATGCCCGGGCAGCTTTGCCGCCAACTACACCGGCAGGATCGGTGACTTCTGGAAGTCGGTGTTCGAGGCGCTGCCATCCGACGCCCGGGTGCTGGACGCCTGCTGCGGCAATGCGCCCATGAGCCAGATGCTGCTGGACTCCGACTACGGGGCGCGCGTCGCGCGCGTGGATGCGGTGGACGCGGCCGAGGTCGCGCCGCAGTGGCTGGATGCCGCATCGGAATCCGTGCGTGCGCGCTTCGTGCTGCACGCCGGCGCGGATGTCGCCGCGCTGCCGCTGGACGACGCCACGTTCGATCTGTGCATGAGCCAGTACGGCATCGAGTACGTCGGCGAGGCGGCGTTCCGGGAGTGCGGACGGGTGCTGCGCCCCGGTGGCCGCCTGGCCGCGGTGCTGCACCACGTCGATGCCCTGCCGGTGCGCATCGCGCACGAGGAATGCGCCCATATCGACTTTCTGCTGGAGGATGACGGGCTGCTCGCCCGCGCCCAGACGCTGATCGAACCTCTCGCCAGCGCCGCCACCACGGAAGGGCGCGACGCGCTTCGCTCCGACGCCGCCGCCAACGCCGCGCGCGGCGCGTTCAATGAGGCACTGCGCGCCATCAAAGAGCGCGTCGCCGGCGCGCGCCATCCGGATGCGCTGATCGAGCAGCGGGAATACCTGATGCAGCTTCTGGCCGCCGTGCCCGACATCGGCGCGCAGGCCGGCCAGCAGCATCTGGACGACATGCGCGATGCCCTGCGCGCGGCACGCCTGCGCCAGCAAGAACTTCCGCCGGCCGCGCTCGACGAGGCCGGTGTGCGCGCCTTGGTCGATGCCTTCGGCGGCCGCATCGACCGGCTGGATCCCCTGCACTTCGAGAACGGGGAAATCGCCGGTTGGGCGCTGGTCGCGACGCGCGCCTAGGCCGACCGCCGGCAGCGCCCATGACCAGGCAGAAATCCGCCTACGTCTGCACCCAGTGCGGTGCCACCGCCAGCAAGTGGCAGGGCCAATGCCCCGGCTGCGAGCAGTGGAACACCTTGACCGAATACGCGCTGGAAAGCGCGGCCGAAGGCAAGGCGCGCGGCGCGCGCGGCGGCTATGCGGGCGCGGGTGGCGCGGCGAAGGTGACGCGCCTGGCGGACGTGACCCGGGGCGAGGAAGTGCGCCAGTCCACCGGCATCGGCGAGCTGGATCGCGTGCTGGGAGGCGGCCTGGTGGAGGGTTCGGTGGTGCTGATCGGCGGCGATCCGGGCATCGGCAAGTCCACCCTGCTGCTGCAGGCCGTCGCCGCGATGGAGCCGCGCCTGCCAGGGCTGTACGTCACCGGCGAGGAAAGCCTGGGCCAGGTGAGCGCGCGCGCCGCGCGGCTCGGCCTGGCGCTGGGCGATCTGCGCTGCCTGACCGAGACCTGCGTCGAGCGCATCCTGCCCCAGCTCGTGCGCGAGAAGCCGCGCCTGGTGGTGATCGATTCGATCCAGACCATGTACTCCGAGCCGCTCGCGGCGGCGCCGGGCTCGGTCAGCCAGGTGCGCGAATCGGCGGCCAAGCTGGTGCGCTTCGCCAAGGAGACCGGCACCGCCGTGTTCCTGGTCGGCCACGTCACCAAGGAGGGCGGGATCGCGGGGCCGCGTGTGCTCGAGCACATGGTCGATGCGGTGCTCTACTTCGAGGGCGAGAGCGGCAGTCGCTTCCGCGTGCTGCGCGCCTTCAAGAACCGTTTCGGCGCGGTCAACGAACTGGGCGTGTTCGCGATGGGCGACGCCGGCCTGCGCGAAGTGCCCAATCCCTCGGCCATCTTCCTTTCCGGCAGCAGCGAACCGCAGCCGGGCAGCTGCGTGATGGTCACGCGCGAGGGCACCCGCCCGCTGCTGGTGGAAGTGCAGGCCCTGGTCGATCAGAGTCCGCTCGCAAACCCGCGTCGCGTCGCGCTCGGGCTGGAGCAGAACCGCGTGGCGATGCTGCTGGCGGTGATGCACCGCCACGGCGGCATTGGCGTCTACGATCAGGATGTCTACGTCAACATCGTCGGCGGCATCCGCATCCAGGAAACCGCCGCCGACCTGCCGGTGCTGCTGGCGATTCTCTCCAGTCTGCGCGGTCGCCCGCTCGAACTTCCCACCGTAGCCTTCGGCGAGGTCGGGCTTTCCGGCGAGCTGCGGCCGGTGCCCAACGGCGAGGAGCGCCTGCGCGAAGCCGCCACCCACGGCTTCAGGCGCGCCATCGTGCCGCGTGCGAATGCACCCAAGAAGCGCTTCGGGGAGATGGACGTGATCGCCGTCGAGCGCCTGGTCGATGCATTGGAAGCAACGTCGTAGGCCGACCCGAAGCGGGCGGATACCCCTCGTCGGAACGCGGTAGGGCGGAACCCACGCAGTGGTTTCCGCCGTCTTGGGGCGAGCCCCCGACGCCGCACTCAGCCGCCCAGTTCGGACAGCTCGTGCCGCAGCGCGTCGACGTTGCCCAGGTTCAGCTCGATCAGGCGCTTGAGCTGGGTGAAGCTGCCCAGGTCGATCTTGCTGCAGGCAAACCCGAGCCCGGCGTCGTCGATGCGCGCCAGTTCCACGCCCATGCCGATCAGGATGCCGCCTTCCAGCCGCAGATCGAGCCGGTAGCGGTGGCCGATCGTGCCATCCCAGTCGGGCGGTGGTTCCACCAGCACGCCGGCCAGCGACAGATCGACCAGGCGCGTGTTCCACATGGCGCTGCCCGAATACAGCCGCACGCTGCCGTCGATCGGGAAACGGCGGAAGCGCCGCTGCGTGGTTGCGAGGGCGGAAACATCGAGGCCATCGATGGACGGAGTGCTGTTCATTCGCCTCGTGCCAGGATCACTTCGAGCACGAACTTGCTGCCGAAAAAACCCAGGCCCAGCAGCGCCATCGCCACCAGGGCCAGACGCACCGCGCGGCGCCCGCGCCAGCCGTAACGCACGCGGCCCAGCAGCAGGATGCCGAAGATCACCCAGGCCAGGAGGCTGAGCACGGTCTTGTGGACCAGGTGCTGGGCAAAGAGGTTTTCCACGAACACCACGCCGGTCAGCAGCGACAGCGTGAGCAGGGCGAATCCGACCCCGATCAGGCGGAACATCAGCGTCTCGACCAGGGTCAGCGGTGGAAACACCTGCAGCAGCCGCCCGAGGCGACGCTGCCGCAGGCCGCGCTCCTGCGCCCACAGCATGATCGCCAGCAGCGCCGCCAGGCTCAGCGCCGCGTAGGCCAGCAGCGACAGCCAGGCGTGCAGCTGGATCTGCCAACCCATCGATGCCGCCGTCGCCGGGGCCGCGCCGTAGTGGTAGAGCAGCAGCAGGAGCGCCGCGAGCGGGTACGCCACCACGCCCAGCGCGCCGACCGGCCGGCTCAGGCTCAGCTCCGCGGTGAGCGCGGCGGTGCCGAACGCGATCAGCGACAGCGCCGCGAAGAAGTGCATGTCCGGCCCGCCGGAGGCATGCCAGGCCATCAGGTGTGCGGCGGCGTGGCCCGCGGCCCCGAGAAGCGCGAGCCCGGCGGGAACGCGCGTGCGGACGCCGGCATCGCCCGCCAGTGCGCGCACCTGCCAGACTGCGGCGGCGAAATAGGCGATGACGGCGGCGTAGACGAGGAGCCCTGACATTCCCGAAGTTTGGCACAGCCCGCCGATGCTTGGCAGGCATGGCGGCCGCATCCGGCGACGTGTGGTCGAACCCACGCGATATACTGGCTGGCCATCCCGCACGACTGCCGCCATGTTCGATTCCCTCAGCCAGCGTCTTTCCACCACGGTCCAGCGCCTGCGCGGGCGCGGTCGGCTGACCGAGGAGAACATCCGCGAGGCCACCCGCGAGGTGCGCGTCGCCCTGCTGGAGGCCGATGTCGCCCTGCCCGTGGTGCAGGCGCTGGTCCAGCGCATCAAGGTGCGCGCGGTCGGTCAGGAGGTGATGAAGAGCCTCACGCCCGGCCAGGCACTCATCAAGGTGGTGCGCGACGAGCTGACCCTGGTGATGGGCGCGCAGAGCGCCGAGCTCGATCTCAACGTGCCCGCCCCGGCGGTGATCCTGATGGCCGGCCTGCAGGGCGCGGGCAAGACCACCACGGTGGGCAAGCTCGCCAAACTCCTGAAGGAGCGGCGCAAGAAGAAAGTGATGGTGGTCTCGGCCGACGTCTACCGCCCCGCCGCGATCGAGCAGCTCAAGACCCTCGCCGAACAGACCGGCGTGCTGTTTTTCCCGTCCGATCCCTCGCAGAAGCCGGTCGATATCGTCAAGGCCGCGATCAGCGATGCGAAAAAGAGCTTCGTCGACGTGCTGCTGGTCGATACCGCCGGACGCCTCGCCATCGACGAAGCGATGATGGCCGAGATCAAGGCCTTGCATCAGGCCGTCGATCCGGTCGAAACACTGTTCGTGGTCGATTCCATGACCGGCCAGGACGCCGCCGTCACCGCCAAGGCGTTTTCCGAGGCGCTGCCGCTGACGGGCGTGGTGCTCACCAAGACCGACGGCGACGCGCGCGGCGGTGCGGCCCTGAGCGTGCGCTACATCACCGGCAAGCCGATCAAGTTCATCGGCACCTCGGAAAAAATGGACGGGCTGGACGTGTTCCACCCCGACCGCATCGCCAGCCGCATCCTCGACATGGGCGACGTGCTCTCGCTGGTGGAGCAGGTCGAGCGCGACGTCGATCAGGAGAAGGCCGCCAAGCTCGCCGAGAAGGTCGCCAAGGGCAAGAAGTTCAACCTCAACGACATGCGCGACCAGCTCGAGCAGATGCAGAACATGGGCGGCATCCACGCCCTGATGGACAAGCTGCCGGGCATGGGCCAGATGCCGGACAACCTCAAGAACCAGGTCACCGGCAAGGAAGTGCCGCGCATGATCGCCATCATCAACTCGATGACCCTGAAGGAGCGCCGCAATCCGGGCCTGCTCAACGGCTCGCGCCGCGCGCGCGTGGCCAGGGGTTCGGGAACCAGCCCGGCGCAGGTCAATCAGCTGCTCAAGCAGTACCAGAACATGGAAAAGATGATGTCCAAGCTTTCCATGGGCGGCATCAAGGGCATGATGCGCGGCATGAAGGGCCTGATGGGCGGGCGCGGCGGCTTCCCGATGCGCTGAGGCGCGCACCGCTGCGCAGGCGGGAAAGCCCGGGGCGCAGGCAGGCCGATCTTCGTGGCGTCATCGGCCCGGGCTGGCCGCGGGCCGCGCCTCGCGCCGCTCCATCCACCATGCCAGCATTGCCAGAACGAGCCAGCCGGCCAGCCACGGCCAGGGCGATCCGCGCGGCCCGGGCTGCGGTGCGACGGATTTCGCGTTGCCCTGGGATGAAAGCGCCGCCAGCGCCGTTGTCGCGTCGTGCCGACGCTGCGCCTGCCAGGCCCGCCCCGCCGCGGCGGGCAGCACCGCGAACGGAACCTCGGACTCGCCGTCGCGCAGCCGATGCCAGCCCTCGCGCGCTGGCCAGAACGCGGCGCAGCGCCGCGAGCCTGTCGCCGGGTCGATCGCAAGCCCGATCACCGCGCCCGCAGGATCGATTACCTGCGCACCGTCCGCGAGCCCGCACAGCGCGATGCGCTCGCCGGGCCACAGCGGCTGCGTGATGTCGACCCGGGCGGGAGCCTCTGTGGCACGCGCGAGGGTGGCGAATACACCGGCCCACAGCGTGCCGTGGCGTTCGCGATGGCCCGTCAGTACCAGGCGATAACTGTCGACCAGGCTGATCAGGCCGAGCCGCCCGCGCCCGCGCGCGCGCCAGTGGCCGAGCGCCTCGCCGTGCGAATCGCGCAGCAGGAGCGCGGCGTCTTCGCCGCGGACGGAGATCGCGATGCGGGTCAGCACCGGCAGCGTGCCGGCGTCCTCCTCGTCGCGCGACGGCAGGTGCGCGGCCACGGGGTCGGCACCGCCTTCGAGTTCAAGGCCCCAGTCGCGCAGGCGCGCACTCGCCCGCGCGGCGGGCGGCGCGTCGATCCGGACCAGCACGCCCAGCCCCGCATCCAGCGCCGCACCCAGCGCCGCGAACGTCGCCGCATCCAGCGCAGCGAGGCTGCGTGCGTCCAGCACCACCAGGTCGACGGTGCCCAGCGCCGCCGCATCGAGCGCCGGCAGCGCATCGCCCAGCGTCATCCCGGCTCCGGTGCCGATGCGGGTGCGCAGCGCCGCGCCGCTGTCGCTCGCCCAGCGGCGCAGGTACTTCAGCTCGGCATTGGGCGCGCCGCCCAGCACCAGGACGCGCGGCGGCGCGGGCGCATCCACGCGGATCGGCAGCGGCAGGCGCTCGCGCTCGCTGCCATCCCCGGCGGCGAGCCGCAGGGCGAAACGGGCGAGGCCGGCGGCGCGCGCGGTGCCCGCCAGGACGAAGCGGCCGCTGGCGTCGGTGCGTGCCTGCGCTACGGGTTCGCCGGCCGGATCGAGCAGGCTCACCCGTGCGTTCGGGACGCCGGCCACGCGCCCGTGCAGGGCGAAGCCGTTGCCTGCCGCCACCCGCGACGGGGCGTGGAGTTCGACCAGGCCCTGAGCCGGCGCGTCGCCGCCCGGGACGATGGCAAGCTCGCGCGCGGCCTCGATGTCGCGCGCCGGCAGGCCCTCGCCACGCACGCGCAGCGATGTCACCTGCGGATGGCGGCGCAGCGCGGTGGCCAGATCGGGCACGCGCTCGGCGGCGATGTCCGATGGGGCTTCGGGCAGGGCGATGCGCGGCAGCATGCGATCTTTGGCAAGGTCGGTGGCGCGCGCGGTGAACACCAGCAGCGACGCCTCGGGCAGCGCCGCGCGTGGCGGAAACAGGCCGAAGAACAGCAGCGCCGCCAGCGCCGGCTGGAGCAGGAGCCGCAGCGCGAAGCGGAGGTGCGTGCCCGCGAGTTCGCCGCGCGTGCGCCGCCGCATCAGCCGCAGCCACGACGCGAGCACCGCAAGCGCCAGCGCGATGCCCGTCAGCACGGGTGGCGATGCGCCGATCATTCGGTTTCCCCGGTGCGCAGCGCGTCGAGATAGCGCGCGCCTGCCGCATCGTGCGCGGGGCGGCGCGACACGGCCGCAGGCGGCGCATCCAGCAGCGGCCAGAGCGCCGCGCGCAGGGCGTGCCGGCAGTCGCGGCAGTCCGGCTGGCGCGCCGCGGCGTCGAGCGCCTCCTGCAGCACAAGCGGGTCGGCCGCGCGCCCGGACTGCGCCGCCAGCGCAGCGCGCAGGCGCTGGAGCAGCGTCGGGTCGAGGGGAGCTGTATCCATGTCGCCCAGCGCGCGCCAGAGCGCGGGCAGATCGTCGGGTTCGAGCTGCGCCGGGCGCAGCGGGTCGGGGCGCGATGCCAGACCGTCGCGGGTGCCGCCCAGCCGCCGGGCTTCGTCGATCGGCGGCAGGTCCGTGCCGAGCCGGGGCAGGTAGATGCGGTCGGCCTGCTGCACCTCCTTGATGAGATCGAGCGCGCGGTAGGCGTGCGGCAGCGCGGCCTGCGGCTGCGCCTGGCGCAGGCCCAGCTCGGACTGCCACATCTGCCCCAGCGCCTTGCGCAGCACCTCCCGGGTGCGCGCATCGAGCAGGGTCGCGGCCTCGGGGATGTCGTGGCTGTGGCCGAAGCTGGCGATGAGGTCCATGTCCTGGCCGAAGCTTTCAGGATGCGCCTCGCGGGCATGATCGTGGTCGTCGTGTCCCCCGGCATCGTCGTGGTCATCGCCGTCTTCCGACGGCCCGGTGGCAAGCCCGCCGGGTGCGCCTTCGGATTCCTCGCCCAGGAACTGGCCGTAGCGCAGCCGCAGGATGCGCTGATCGACGCCCAGCGCATCGGCGCGCCGGGCAAAGGCACCCGCCTCCAGCGCCGGCTTCTCGCGCAGCAGCGCCTCGGCGTCGAGGATGATCTGGCGCTGGCTGCGGAAATAGGCCGGCAGCACGCGCTGGACGGCCGCTTCGAGGTCGCCCGATCCGGCGTCGCCCGCGTTCGCCCAGCGCAGGATCAGGCTGGCGCTGCGCGTCTCCTGCGGCACCGGCGCGCGGGTATCGCGCACCGCGAGCTGGACGATGAGGTCGTCGCCGGGCGCGTAGCCCAGGCCGGCGAGATCGAGCGCGTGCGCATAGCGCCGGCGCGCGGGCTCGCCCTCGCCGCGCAGGCGCAGGGTTCGTTCGGAGACGCCGATGTTCTCGCCGCTGCCCTGGGCGTGGGTGATGCGCAGGCTGGCAAATCCGGCCAGCGCATGGTCGTCGCTGGCCTCGAAGGCCACCGACCAGCGCTTCTGGCCGGGTGCAGCCTGGCTCAGGCCGTGCTCGGGTGCGAGCACGCGAATCTGCGGCGGCTGGTCGGCAATCGCGTCGAGGCGTGCGGGCGCATCGCCCGGCGCCACGCCGTCCGCCTCGATGCGGTAGAGCACGGAGCGATCCAGCCCCAGCTCGGCCAGCCACAGATCGCCCTCCTGCGTGAGCGTGACGCGGCGGCCGTCGAGCAGGAGCAGCGCCGCCTCGCGGGGCGGAGAGGAAAACCGCAGCCGCCAGCGCAGCCGCGAATCCTGCGGTGCGCGCAGCGACAGCGTGGCGCTCGTTGTCGGCGGCAGGCCGGTGTAGGGCGGTGGCGTGATTTCGACGGTGGTGTCGATGAGGCGCAGCGGGCCGGTATCGACGACGGCGGTGCGGGCGACTTGCTCGGGCGCGGCCGATGGTGCCGGCCAGAACCCTGCGGCCAGCGCGCAGCCCGCGGCCAGAGCGAACGAGCATGCCAGCGCGCCGGCGGGCCAGGGCGCGCGCAGGTCCGCAGGCCGCGCTTGCAGGCGGTCCAGCAAGCGCTGGCGCTGGAGCCGCTGGAGCGCCGACGGCGCGGCGTCGGGCAGCAACAGGTCGGCGCTGTCGTCCAGATCCGGCCGCGCGGCGTCGAGCGCGCGTACCAGCCAGCGCGCATCGCGCCGTCGCCATCGCGCGATCACGAGAGCGCCCGACAGCAAGGCGAGCGTGGCCAGCGCCAGGCCCGCCGCGCGGCTTCCGCCCAGGCGCGCGGCAAGCAGGGTGATGGCCGCGAGCCACGGCAGGCCGAAGGCGAGCGTGATCGCGGCATCGCGACGGCGTGCCGCCAGCCAGATGCGGCGCGGCAGCGCGTTCAAGCCGCGCTCCTTTGAGGCAGGCGCGCGGCCAGCCAGCGCTCCGCGCCGAACGCCAGCGCGATCAGGAGCGCCAGCCACGGGCGCAGGTCGCGCGGGGATTCCGGCCACGGCGCGGCACCGTCGAGCGGACGCCAGGCGCGGGCGTCGGCGCGCGCCGGTTCCGGTGCCGATCCCTGCAAAAGCGCGCGCAGCCGCTGCGGAAAATCGGCTTCGAGCAGGGCCGGAAACACCTGCGGATCCAGTGCGCGGGTGAAACGCAGCGCGCGGCCGCGTCCGAAAGCCGCGCCTTCGGCCAGGCTCGCCCCGTCCGCGTCGCGCCAGAGCGCAACCGCATCCACGCCGGCGGGAAGCGGCGAATCGGCCGCCAGCAGAGCGGTGCCGCCTTCGGCGATTCGGGTTTGCAGCGCCTCGGGCAGCGCGCCTTCCGCCAGCCAGGCGACGAACCCCGTGCGGTCGGCGGGCAGGGCGGCGTCGGGCGCGTGCGTGGGGATGGGCGCGTCCGAGCCGCCCCATGCGGATGCGGCGGCCTGCAGGTAGCGCGCACCTGCCGCGTGCGCGGCGTCGGCAATCACGTGCAGCGCGGGTGGTCCGGGTTCGGGCGGCGGGCGGACGCCGGGCGGCGAGCCCGGCGCGATGCGCCAGTCCAGCGTGCGCGACAGCCGTGGAATCTGCGCGTCCGCGCCGTCGAAGATCGGCGTGGCCAGCACGATCAGCGGCGCGGCGGCATCGAGCTCGGCATCGAGCTGGCGCAGCAGGCTGGCGACGGGCTGCGGCGCGTTCGGCGCGCCGTCTCCCAGCGCCGGAAAACCTTCCGCCAGCCAGTGCAGGCGGGCCCTGGCCGGCAGCGCCTGCGCGGTCAGGGATGCCGCGGAAACGCCCGGCATCACGGCAACGAAGGGGCGCGCGTCGCCGGCACCCGACAGCGCCGGCTGCGCCAGCCACAGCGCGATCAGCGCGAGCAGAACGAGGCGTGCGGCGAGCAGCGCGCGTTCCTCCAGCCGCAGCCGCCGGCGCGGGCGCGCCTCGGGCGCAAGCCAGCGCAGCGCGGCAAAGTCGATGCGCCGGTGCACGTCGCGGCGCGCCAGGTGGATCAGGACCGGCAGCGCCAGCGCGGTCAGCGCCGCCAGCGCGCCGGGCAGCAGCAGCGCGAGACTCACGCCGGCGCTCCCGGCGCGAGGATGCGGTGCAGCACCCGGTCGGGCGGTTCGTCGAGCGCGCCGCGCGCGCGTGCGATGCCGGCGGCGTCCAGGCGGGCGTCGAGCGCGCGCAGCGCGGCGCTGAACCGCTCCAGATAACCGTCGCGCATGGCGCGGGCATCGCCCTGGATTTCGGCACCGGTTTCCGCGTCGTGGAACAGGAAGCTGCCGTCGAAGGGAAAGTCGCGCTCTTCGGCGGTAAGGAGCTGGATCGTGCGGACCTCGCGACCGGCGGCGGCGAGGCGTTCGGCCAGCGCCACCGCCGCCTCGTCGAACAGATCGCCGATCAGGATCACCAGATCGCCCGCGCGGGTGCGTTCCCACAGCGGTGCCAGCCGGGCCCGGGCTGGGAAATGCCCGCCGCACTCCAGCGCCTGGAGCGCCAGCCACAGGCCGTTGTGCGCACGGGTGCCGGCGCGCGGCGGCAGCATCCGCAAATCGGTCGCGTGCAGACCGACAAGGCCGACGCGGTCGCCCTGACGCAGCGCGATTTCCGCGATGCAGGCGGCGATCAGGCGCGCGCCGTCGAGGCGGCTCCACTCCGGGCGCGCGCGGTCGGACTGCGCCATCGACGCCGAACCGTCGACCAGCAGCCACAGCGTGAGCGGACTTTCGCGTTCGGCTTCGCGCACGAAAAAGCGGTCCGAGCGCGCATAGAGCTTCCAGTCGACCTGGCGCAGCGCATCGCCGGGCTCATAGCCGCGATACTGCACGAACTCCAGCCCTGCACCGCGGGTGTGGCTGGCGTGCTGGCCGATGCCGCCGGCACCCGTCGAGCGCGCCGCCGCCAGCCGCAGGTTCTTCAGCCGGCTCAGGACATCGGGCGGGATCAGCGCATGCGCCACGGCGCGCGGCTCAAGGCGCGGGATACGGCACGGCCCGCAGCAGCGCGGCGATCACCTCGTCCGCCGACTTGCCTTCGGCCTCGGCCGCGAACGACAGCAGCAGGCGGTGGCGCATCACCGGCGCGGCCAGCGCGGCAGCATCCTCGCGCGTGGCGGCGAGGCGTCCGTGCAGCAGGGCGCGGGCCTTGCTGGCCAGCACCAGCGACTGCCCGGCGCGCGGGCCGGCACCCCAGCGCACGTAGCCGCGCACCTCGGGCGGTGCCAGCGGATCGTCGGGGCGGCTGGCGCGCACCAGCCGGGTGATCCAGGTGAGCAGGTCATCGCCGACGTGGATCCCGCGCACCAGCGCCTGCGCCGCGAGCACATCGTCGGCACCCATCACCCGCGGCACCAGCGCGGCCGGGCCGCCCGTGGTCTGGTGCAGGATCTCGCGTTCATCGTCCTCGTCGGGATAGGACACCATCACGTGCAGCAGGAAGCGGTCGAGCTGGGCTTCCGGCAGGGGATAGGTGCCGGCCTGTTCGAGCGGATTCTGGGTCGCCAGCACGAAGAACGGCGCGGGCAGGGCATAGGTGGTGCCGGCATAGCTCACGGTGCGCTCGGCCATGGCCTCCAGCAGCGCGGCCTGGGTCTTGGGCGGGGTGCGGTTGAGCTCGTCGGCCAGCAGCAGGTGGGTGAAGACCGGTCCTTTCTGGAAGCGGAACTGGCGGTGCCCGGTGCCGCGGTCCTCCTCCAGCAGCTCCGCGCCGAGGATGTCGCTGGGCATGAGGTCGGGGGTGAATTGCACGCGGCGGAAGTCCAGCGCCAGCGCCTGCGCCAGTGAGCGCACCAGCAGGGTCTTGCCCAGCCCCGGCACGCCTTCGATCAGGCAGTGGCCGCCAGCCAGGAGCGCGATCAGGAGCTGTTCGACCACGGCCTCCTGGCCGACCACGGCGGTGGCGATGGCGCGACGCAGGGCGTCGAGGCGCTCGATCCGCTGCGACACGGCGGCTTCGTTCTCGGGAATTTGCATGGAGGTTTCAGGCCATCAGTGCGTACATGATGATGTTGACGCCGAACCGGGTATTGTCTTCGGCAAGGAAGCGCTTGTTGCGCCAGTCGTAGTCCCACTCGCAGCCATAGTCCTTGTTGCTGTAGAGCACGCCCAGGCGGCCGTCGACCTCGATGCCCTTGAGGTAGTCGTGCACCAGGTCGTCGCCCCAGCCGTTGAGCTCGAAGCTGGTGGCCGGTGGGCCATCGGGGAAGCGGAAGAAGCTGGAGTAGATCGGGTGATTGTTGGGCAGCTTGCGCAGCGCCCTGGGTCCGAAGATCGAGGCCATCTGCGCCTCGAAGGAGCGCGCGAACAGGCCATCGATGTCGTGGTTGCAGTCATCCACGAAGACGAAGCCGCCGTTTTTCACGTAGTGCTCGAAGTTGCGGCGCTCTTCGGGATTGAACTCGACCAGGGTGTGACCGGCGAGGTAGCAGAACGGCGCGGTCAGCATGCGCGGGTCCGCCAGCGCCACCACGTGCTCGACCGGATCGATCCGCAGGTGGGTGTAATCGATCAGCGATGTGATGAGGTTGGAGGGCATGCGCGCGTCCACGTCCCAGTCGCCCGAGTCGTAGCGCAGGCGGGTGAAGTGGAAGTCATACGGGCCGGTGCCAGCGCCGCCCCGGGGATTGGGGATTGGCGATTGGGGATTGGCACTGGCGCTGACCCACGGGGCCAGCGCCAGTGCCGCGCCTCCGGCCAGCAGCCCGCGCAGGAACTGCGCGCGACTCATGACGGGAGCTTTTGACGGGCGGGCGGAGCGAAGCAAGGGCGGGCGGCCTGGAGGTGTGGTACGGGTGCGGCGCGCGGGCGCTGCGAAGGCCAGACAGTAGCATCACCGCGCGCGTCGTCGCCTCGTCGCGTCGAAGCGCGCATCTTGCAATACCATGGGGCTTCATGACGCGACGCGGAGATGCCACGCTGTCCAGCCAACGCGCCACGGGAACGGTGACCAGGATTCGCGGCGACGTCGTGGACGTGCGCTTCCCCGGTGCCGTGCCGCGCATCCAGGACATGCTGCATGCCGGCGCCCTGCGGCTGGAAGTGGCCAGCCTCCTGAATCAGGACACGGTGCGCTGCATCGCGCTGGCACCGGTGCGCGGCCTGGGTCTGGGGGGCGAAGTGACGGCCAGCGGCGCGCCGATCGAGGTGCCGGTGGGCGAGGCCGTGCTGGGCCGGATGCTGAACCTCTTTGGCGAGCCGATCGACGGCGGGCCGGCGCTGCAAACCGGGCAGCGTCGCCCGATCCACCGCCCGCCGCCGCCGTTGGAGGAGCGCGTGGTGCGCGGCGCGGTGCTGGAAACCGGCATCAAGGCGCTCGACCTGCTTTCCCCGATCGAGCGCGGCGGCAAGACCGGCCTGTTCGGCGGTGCCGGCGTCGGCAAGACGGTGCTGATCAACGAGTTGATCCACAACACCGTCAGCCACCACCACGGGGTGAGCCTGTTCTGCGGCATCGGCGAGCGCTCGCGCGAGGCCGAAGAGCTGTACCGCGAGATGGCCGAAGCCGGCGTGCGCGACCAGACGGTGATGCTGTTCGGCCAGATGAACGAGGCCCCGGGGGTGCGCTTCCTGGTGGGCAAGGCCGCGCTGACCATGGCCGAATATTTTCGCGACGAGCTTCGGCAGGACGTGCTGCTGCTGATGGACAACGTGTTCCGCTTCGTCCAGGCCGGGGCCGAGGTGTCGGGCCTCCTTGGCCGCATGCCCTCGCGCGTGGGCTACCAGCCCACCCTGGCGACCGAGCTGGCCAGCCTGCAGGAGCGCATCACCTCGACCCGCAACGGCGCGATCACCTCGGTACAGGCGGTCTACGTGCCGGCCGACGACTTCACCGACCCGGCCGCCGTGCACATCTTTTCGCATCTTTCCGCCTCGGTGGTGCTCTCGCGCAAGCGCGCCAGCGAGGGCCTGTACCCGGCGGTCGATCCGCTCGCCTCCAGCTCGGTGATGCTGACCCCGGCCGTGGTCGGGCAGCGCCACTACGACATCGCCCGCGCGGTGCGCCGCACCCTGGCCGAATACGAGGAACTGCGCGACATCATCGCGATGCTGGGCATGGAGGAGCTTTCCGCCGCCGATCGCGCGGTGGTGGCGCGGGCGCGCCGTCTCGAACGCTTCCTGACCCAGCCCTTCCATGCCGCCGAGTCCTTCAGCGCGACGCCGGGGCACCGCGTGTCGATCGAGCAGACCCTGGCCGGCTGCGAGGCGATACTGGATCGCAGCCACTTCGATGACAGCGAAATGGACTACTACATGATCGGTGCCCTGCCGTTGGTGAGGAGCGCGGCGTGAGCGTCGCCGGCGACATGCGGCTCAGCCTGCGGGTGCCGACCCGGACGGTGTTCGAAGCGTCGGCGCGCAGCGTGTTCGCGGTGGCCGAGAACGGTGCCTTCGGCCTGCTCCCCCGGCACGCGGACCACGTCGCGCCGCTGGTGCCCTCGGTGCTGGTCGTGACCGGCACGGACGGGCGCGAGTATTTCTTCGGGATCGATCATGGCCTGCTGGTGAAACACGGGGCGCGGGTCGAGGTCGTGGTGCGGCGCGCGGTGCGCGGCGAGGATCTGGCCAGCCTGTCGGACACCATCGACGCGACTTTGCTGGAGATGGACGAGGCCGAGCGCGAGGCGCGCACCGCGATGTCGCGCCTGGAGGTGGGCATCGTGCGGCAGTTTGCCGAACTGCGGAAGCCGGCGGCATGAGCGACATGGACCGCGCCACCGCCGACCGCATCCGCGCGCGTGCCGAACGCATGCGGCGCAGCCGCGCCCGCCGGCCCTGGAGCCCGCTGCGCGGGCTGAGTGCCTTCGGCGCGATCGGCTGGTCGGTGGCGCTGCCGACCGTGCTGGGCGCATTGCTCGGACTGTGGCTGGAGCGGGTCGCGCCGCAGCCGTTTTCCTGGCCGCTGGCGCTGATCCTGGGCGGCCTGGTGGTCGGCGTCCTCGTGGCCTGGGAGTGGGTCGCGCGGGAACAGCAGGGCGCGCGCGAGGACGAGGTGCCCGAGGAACCGGAGACAGGCGATGAATGACGCCATGACAGCCCTTGACGGTGTGGCCCTGCTGGCCGGCTTCGGCGCGGGGCTTGCGGTCAGCGCGCTGTTTTTCGCGGGGCTGGCCTGGGGCATGCACAAGGCGCTGGGCTCGGCCCGGCCCGGCCCGATACTGCTGGCCAGCTTCCTGCTGCGCGCGGTCCTGCTGCTGGGTGTGGGTTTCGCGCTGGCGCGCTGGCTGCAGCCGCTGTCGTGCTGGATCGGCTACATGGCGGCGTTCTTCGCGGCGCGCACGGTGGCGGTGCGCCGCGCCCGCGCGCCGCGGCCTTCCGCCACGGAGGACCGCTGAATGGAGCTGACGCCCGATACCGTGGTGCTGTGGCAATACCGGGGCCTGCGCCTCAACGCCACCATCGTCAACACCTGGATTGTCATGGCGGCGCTGACCCTGGCGTCCTGGCGGATCACGCGCAGGCTGCGTCCGGACGTGCCGCCGGGCCGCTGGCGCACCCTGGCCGAAACCATCGTGGTGATGATCGAGGACCAGATCCGCGCCATCACGCCCTATTCGGTACGCCCGATAATGCACCTGACCGGCAGCGTGTTCCTGTTCATCGCCACCGCCAGCCTGCTGGGCGTGGTGCCGGGCTTCCGTTCGCCCACCGGCTCGCTGTCCACCACGCTCGCGCTGACCCTGGTGGTGCTGTTCGCGGTGCCGGCCTTCGGCATCGCGCACGGCGGCTGGCGCGCCTACCTCGGCAGCTTCATCCAGCCCTCGTTCCTGCTGCTGCCGATGAATCTCCTGGGCGAGGTGTCCAAGGTGATTTCGCTGTCGATCCGCCTCTACGGCAACGTGATGAGCGGCGCGGTGATCGTGGCCATCCTGCTCGGCATCGCGCCCTTCTTCTTTCCCGTGGTCATGGACCTGTTCGGCCTGCTGATCGGCATGGTCCAGGCCTACATCTTCGCCGTGCTGGCCACGGTCTACATTTCCGCGGCGATGAGCCAGCCGCGTACCAAACCCCTGCCGGAGGATTCCCGATGAGTGAACTGAGCCTGGTGGCACTGGTGTCCATCCTGACCGCGGGCCTGACCGTGGCGATCGGTTCGTTCGGTGCCGCCCTGGGCGAAGGTCGCGCCGCCGCCGCCGCGATGGGTGCCATCGCCCAGCAGCCCGATGCCGCCCCGATGCTGTCGCGCACCCTGTTCGTCAGCCTGGCGATGGTGGAATCCTCGGGCATCTACTGCTTCGTGGTGGCGCTGATCCTCATTTTCGCCAACCCGTTCTGGAACGCGGTCAGCGCCAGCGTCGGCGGCTAGCCACCATGTCGATCGACTGGGTCACCGTGGTCGCGCAGGTCGCCAACTTCCTGCTGCTGGTGTGGCTGCTGCGGCGCTTTCTCTATCGCCCGATCCTCGACGGCATCGACCAGCGCGAGGCCGAGATCGCCCGCCGCATGGCCGCCGCCGAGGAGGCCCGCGCCGAGGCGCAGGCCGCCGAGGCGCGCTTCCTGGCGCAGTACGAGCAAAGCGTGGCCGAGCAGGATGACAGGATCGCCCACGCGCTGGCCGCGACCGAGGGCACACGCGCGCAGCTCATGCAGCACGCGCGCGAGCAGCTCGAACAGGAGCGCAGCGAGTGGCAGCGCCATCTGGAGCGCGAGCGCCGGGAGTTCATGGCGGATCTGCAGGAGGCCGGTGCGCTGGTGCTGTCGCAGCTGGCGCGCCGCGCGCTCAAGGACCTTGCCGACGAAACCCTCGAGGCCGGCATCGTGCGCCACATCGGCCGCAGGCTGGAACCGATGGCCGATGAGCTCGTGGCGGCAGCCGGTGCCAGCCGGCAGGCCACCGTGACCAGCCGCGAGGCGCTTGCCACGCCGCTGCAGGACGACCTGCAGGCGGATCTGGCGGCGCTGTTTCCCGGCATCCGGGTGCGGTTCTCGGTCGATGCCGGGCAGTCGCCCGGCGTCGTGCTGCAGATCGGCGGCGCCCGCGTCGAGTGGACGATCGCCAGCTACATGGATGAGTTCGAGCGGCTGTTCGCACAGGATCCGGACGCCCGCGCGGTGCTGTTCCCGGACGATCATGAGCACTGAGGCGCGGCCCGGCGGCGGCGACCCGCGTGTTGCCGGCGAGTCCGCGTTCGCGGCCTGGGAAGCGCGCCTGTGGGCGACACCTGCGCCCGCGCCGATCATGGTCGAAACCGGCATCGTCACCGACGTGGGCGACGGCGTGGCGATCGTCTCGGGTCTGGCGCGCGCGCTGTCCGATGAGCTGGTGGTGTTCGCCAGCGGCGTGCGCGGGCTGGTGCTGGACCTGGAGCCCGACCGCCTCGGCGTGGTGCTGCTCGGGCCGGCGGAGGCGATCCGCCTGGGCGAAGCCGTGTACCGCACCCGCAAGGTGGTCAGCGTGCCGGTGGGCGAGCGCCTGCTCGGCCGGGTGGTCGATGCGCTGGGCCGGCCGCGCGATGGCAGGGAGCCCGTCGTGGCGGTGGCGCAGCATGCGATAGAGGCCGAGGCACCGGGGATTCTGGAACGCCAGCCGGTCGCAAGGCCGCTTGCCACGGGCATCAAGGTGGTCGATGCCATGATCCCGGTGGGCCTGGGCCAGCGTCAGCTCATCATCGGCGACCGCCAGACCGGCAAGACCTCGCTGGCCATCGACACCTTGCTGAACCAGCGACGCTCGGACCTGATCTGCGTCTACTGTGCCATCGGCCAGCGCGGTGATGCGGTGGCGCGCGTGATCCACGCGCTGGACGAGGGCGGCATGCTGGGCCGCTGCATCATCGTCAGCAGCGGCGACGAGGAAGCCCCCGGCCTGTCCCACATCGCGCCCTATGCCGCGATGACCATGGCCGAGTATTTCGCTGCCCAGGGCGGCGACGTGCTGGTCGTATTCGACGACATGACCCACCACGCGCGCGCCTACCGCGAGCTGTCGCTGCTGCTGCGCCGCCCGCCCGGGCGTGAGGCGTTCCCCGGCGACATCTTCCATGTGCATGCGCGCCTGCTCGAGCGCGCCGGGCAGTTCCATGCCGATCGCGGGGGTGGGTCGATCACCGCCCTGCCGGTGGTCGAGACCGAAGCGGAGAATCTTTCCGCCTATATCCCGACCAACCTGATCTCGATTACCGACGGGCAGATCTACCTCTCGCCGCGGCTGGTGCGCAAGAACCAGTTTCCGGCCGCGGATCCGGGCCTGTCGGTGTCGCGCGTGGGCGGCAAGGCGCAGAACCGCGCGCTGCGCGCGGTCGCCGGCAACCTGCGCGTGATGCTGGCGCAGTTCGAGGAGCTGGAAGAGTTCGCGCGCTTCGGTACGCGCCTGGACGACACGGTCCGCGCGCGCCTTGCGCGCGGTGCCAGCGTGCGCGCCGCGCTGCGCCAGGCCGAGCGCGATCCGATGCCGGCGCTGGAGCAGGTCGCGGTGCTGGTCGCCGCGATGGAGGGCCTGTTCGACGGCATCGCCGAAGGGCGCTTCATCGACGCCATGCGGCGGGTGCGCCGCGCCGCGCGCGATGCGCTGGAGGATGTCGCGCAGCGCATTGAAAGCAACCTGGCGCTGGGCAAGGCCGAGCAGGAGCGCATCGTCGACGTCGCGCGCGCAGCCCTCGACGCCGGATCGGAGGGCGCTGCGCGCCAGCGCGCGGCGGGGCGTGGATGACCCAGGGCCTGGAGCAGCTCGTCCAGCAGGAGAAGGTGCTTTCCAGCATCCGCGGCATCGTGGGCACGATGAAGGCGCTCGCCGCGATCAACGTCGGGCCCTACGAACGCGCCGCACAGGCCATCGGGGCCTACCATCGCACCATTCTGCAGGGGTTTTCCGCCTTCGCCTTCCGCATGCGCGGCCGGGCGCAGTTGGACCTGCCGCGGGTGACGCGCCGGGTGATCGTCGCCTTCGGTTCGGACCACGGCTTCTGCGGCAACTACAACGAACAGGTCGCGCGCGCGCTGTTGCCGCACGTCCCGCAGAACAATAGACACAAGGCCCTGCTGATTTGCGTCGGTGCCCGGCTTGCGCGGGCGCTGGAGGATGTCGGGCTGACGGTCGACCAGCGCCTCACCCCGCCGGCCTCGGTGGAGGGCATCGGACGGCTTTCCGGCGAGATCGTCATGCGGGTTGAGCGCTTCAGCGGCGGCCCGCTGGCGGAACTGGGCGTGCGGCTGGCGTGGACGCGACGCATCGAAGGCGGGGCGCGCGAGGCGGCGACCACCGTCCTCCTGCCGCTGGATCCGGCACTGCTCCAACCGCCGATGCGCTGGGCAGCGCCCGCGCTGCCGGATTTCAGCCTGGCACCGGGTGCCATGCTCTCGGCGCTGGTGCGCAACCACATCTTCGCCAGCGTGTTTCGCGCATCGGCCGAGGCGATGGTGACCGAAAACGCGGCGCGCCTGGCGCTGATGCAGCAGGCCGAGCAGTCCGTCGGCGAGCGCCTGGAAGGCGTGCGGCGCGAGCTGGCCGGAGTCCGCCAGGACGAAATCACCCACGAGCTGATGGACATCGTGGTCGGCCATCTGGGTGAGGGCTCGGACGCGCCGCGCCGGTAGGTCGAGGCTACGCCCCCGACGGAAGGCCCCGGCACCCTCCATCGCCAACGTCGGGGGCGTAGGGCCGACCTATGCCCCGACGGAAGGGCTAAACGGCATCCGACAGCGAGGTGAAGGTGAAATCGCGCAGGCGCATCGGCGGCAGCACCATGGCGATCGGGGATTCGTCGCCCTGCACCCGCACCGGCTTGCCCAGCTCGTCGATGTTGTTGAGCATGATCACCGGCGACTCGTTGAAGCGGAAGTTCTTCACCGGGTACTTGATCTCGCCGTCCTCGATGTAGAAGGTGCCGTCGCGGGTGAGTCCGGTGAGAAGGACCGTCTGCGGATCGACCATGCGGATGTACCAGGTGCGCGTCACCAGCAGGCCCTTCTTCGTGCCCTTGACCAGCTCGGCGGTGGACTTGCTGCCGCCGGCCATCAGGAGGTTGCCGGGCATGGCGGTGGCGTCCTTGCCCTGCTTCTGCGCCCAGTAGGGCGAATAGTTGAGGAAGGCGACCCTGCCGTCCTTGATGATCTCGGCGCGCCGGCGCGGCAGGCCCATCATGTCCCAGGGCAGGGTGGGCGTGTCGGCGTCCCAGGGGTCGGTGATGATGTTCACCTGCCTGTCGAAGAGCTGTTCGCCGACGCGGTTGCCGCCGCCTTTCTTCGACAGGAAGCTGCGCCCTTCGTCGGCGCTGCGGGCGTCGAAGAAGAACATCATGAAGCCGACCAGCCCGGCCACGGCGGCAGGTTCCAGCACCACGGTGTACTTGCCCGGCTCCAGCGCGCGCGCCTCGGTCGATTCGACGGCCTTGCGCATGGCGACCTGGATGTCGTCTTCGGGCTTGAAGGCCGAGGCGTCTTTCAGGCTGCGGCCCACCCAGCCCGAGCCGCGCCCGTCCTCGGTGCGCACGGTGCAGGTATAGCTGAACGAAGTGGCCTTCTGGTAGCCGAAGTTGCCCTTGCTGTTGGCGATGGCGGAAAAACTCCGGCCATCTTCCAGAAAACCCGCCGCCACCAGACCCTTTTCCTTGCAGGGGCCTATCGACTTGGCCGCCACCTCGGCGCGGAACTCGGGCGTGATCGCGGCGGTGGATTCGCTGAAGGTGGCGCTGGCCTTGTATTCCTGCGTGTCGATCGCCGGCATGAACTCGGGATTTTCCGGTGCCAGCCTTGCCAGCTCCTCGGCGTGGCGCACCACGCGCTCGAGCGAGGCGTCGTCGAACTGGTTGATGCTGGCCATGCCGGTGCGCTTGCCGAACGCCACCATCACGTTCAGTTCGGCGTTGTCGATGATGCCGCTGGTGGAAACGCTGTTGAGCGCGAAGCGGATGTTGCCCGCGACTTCGCCATTCAGTGTGGCCGAGCACTCGTCGGCCTTCGACAGCTTGATGACCTTGTCGAGGATCGCGCGGCTCTGTTCTTCGGTAAGGATGCTCATGGGGTATTCCTCCGGTCCGGGTCAGCCGAGCGAGCGCGCGGTGTTGATGACGTTGATGCCGTTGAAGCGCGCGGTGCTGGAACCGTGCGATACCGCCGAGGACTGGCTCGGCTGGCCCTTGCCGTCGAAGAACGAGCCGCCCAGGCGGTAGTCGCTTTCGTCGGCCACGGCGACGCAGGCATTCCAGAACTCCGGGGTGCGGATCTGGTAGGCCACATCCTCGACCTGGGCGGCGATCTTGCCGTCCTTGATCTCGAAGAAGACCTGCCCGCCGAACTGGGCGTTGTAGCGCTGCTGGTCGATGGAAAAAGAGCCGGAGCCGACGATGTAGATGCCGTTTTCCACGTCCTTGACGATGTCGGCCGGAGCGAGTTTTTCCTTGCCGGGCGCGAGCGAGACGTTGGCCATGCGCTGAAACTGCACGCTCGACCAGGAATCGGCGTAGCAGCAGCCGTCCGACTCGGTCTTGCCGAGGATGTGGGCCTGATCGCGGATGGTCTGGTAGTCGACCAGCTTGCCCTCGCGGATCAGGTCCCAGCGCTTGCACTTCACGCCCTCGTCATCGTAGCCCACCGCGCCCAGGCTGCCGGGCTGGGTCTTGTCGGCAAAGAGGTTGACCTTGTCGCTGCCGTACTGGAAGTGCTCCCTGCGCTTGTCGAGCGTGGCGAAGCTGGTGCCGGCGAAGTTGGCCTCGTAGCCGAGCACGCGGTCCAGTTCGAGCGGGTGGCCGACCGACTCGTGGATGGTGAGCCAGGTGTGCGAGGGATCGAGCACCAGATCGTACTTGCCCGGCTTGATGGACGGCGCCTTGAGCTTTTCCTGGGCCTGCTTGGCGGCGGCAACCGCATCCTCGCGCATGTCGTAGGAGTTGCCGTACACGGTGACGCCGTTGGGTAGCACGGTCTTGTCGGCGGCGCTTCCGTCCAGGTACTCCCAGCCCAGCCCCATCGGTGCGGAGAGACCGGCGCGGGTGCGGAACTTGCCGCTGGCCTTGTCGATCGCGGTCACGTTCATCGGTGCCCAGATGCGGTGCACGTCCTGGTCGATCCAGGAGCCGTCGGTGGAGGCGAAGTACTTCTGCTCGTTGACCGCGAAGAGCGTCGAGTTGATGAAGCTGGCACCGGCCTCCATGGCCGCCGCGTTCACCCCCAGCAGCAGCTCGACCTTGTCCTTGATCGGCACTTCCATCGCGTTCTTGCGGATCGGCGTTTTCCAGCTCACCTCGCCGAAGGCCGGTACCTTGGCCAGCTGCACCGGCACGGACTGGTATTTCGAGTTCGCGCGCGCGATGGCGGCGGCCTGCTTCGCCGCAGCCACCACGCCCGTCTGGCTCAGGTCGCTGGTGGCGGCAAAGCCCCAGGCACCGTTGACGATCACGCGGATGCCGACGCCGGTCGACTCGCGGTTCATCACGTTCTGCACCTTGTCTTCGCGCGTCATCACCGCCTGGCTGAGGTAGCGGCCGATGCGCACGTCGCAATAGGTGGCGCCGGCATCCTTCGCGGCGGTGAGGGCATCGTCGGCCAGGCGCTTCTTGAGCGCGGGATCGAGCACGCTCGTCAGTTCCTCGGCGGCGATGGCGCGGCCGAAGAACGAGGGCACCAGCAGTCCGCTGGTGGCAAGCCCGGTCAGGGCGATGAAGTCGCGACGTTGCAAGGGGCTTCTCCTTGGAGGCGGACGGAAAGTTGGCGGCTCGCGCTGTGCGGCGTGCCGCCCGATGCTCACGGGCGCTGGGCGGCGGCGCAAGTGACTTTCGACATGGAAGGGCAGAGAATTGAATGATTGATTGGCACGGGTGGAGGAGAGAAACGTGACGCAGCGCCTGAATTACCAGACGGCATCCCCGGACGCCTTCCGCGCCATGCTGCAGATGGAGAAACAGGTCCACCACAGCGGGTTGGAAGCCTCCCTGCTGGAGCTGGTCAAGACCCTCGCCTCCCAGCTCAACGGCTGCGCCTGGTGTCTGGACATGCACACCAAGGATGCGCGTGCCGCAGGCGAGAGCGAGCAGCGCCTGTACCTTCTTGCCGCCTGGCGCGATGCGCCGATCTACACCCCGCGCGAACGCGCCGCGCTGGCCTGGACCGAAGCCGTCACCCAGCTCGCGTCTGCCCGCGACGTGCCCGATGCGGTCTACGGGGAGGCGCGCCGGCACTTCGACGAAAAGGCCCTGGTGGACCTGACCCTGGCCATCATCGCGATCAACGGCTGGAACCGGCTCAACGTGGCCTTCCGGACCCCGGTGGGCGACTACGCCAGCCCACCGCGAAACGCCGGCTGAGCATGCGCATCGCCGGCGCAGACGAGGGCATTTGTTTCAATCCGCGCGTGGTGCGGGGTTTTGTCGCGTTTTCCCGCGTGGTTGGCGCGCTGCTGGTGGCCTGCGCCCTGGCCATCTTCCTGGCGACCGCAGTGCTGGGGACGGACGCGCGCGAAGCCTTGCCATGGACGGATGCCACGCCCCGGCTCAACAGCGCGCTGGCCTTTCTCCTGGCCGGCTGCGCCCTGCTGCTGTGCCGCGTTGCGCCGAAGCTGAGCGTCGGTCTGTCGCTCGCGGTCGCGGCGCTGGCTGGCATCGAAGTCGTGGGCCACGTGCTGCAGGCCACGGAATACGCGCCCGATGCGCGCTGGCTTGGAATGGATGCGTCGCGCCGCATGAACGAACTGGCGGCGCTGGCGTTCATGCTGCTGGGGCTGGTCGGCGCTGCGGCGATCATGGGCCGCGCGATCTGGCTGCGCGAGGCCCTGGTCGTGATCGTGATCGGCATCGCGCTGGCCTCCTGGGCGTCGTGGGGGCTGGTGCTGGCCGGGGAAGAGGCCAACCTCTTGCGCCGGCTGCCGGTGGTGACGGCCCTGCTGCTGCTGTTGCTCTGCCTGGGCTGGATGTCGGCCGTTCCCACCACCGGCCTGACCCGGATTGCGGTGGCCGACAGCCTGGGCGGCGCGTTCGCTCGGCGGCTGATCCTGCCGGCCCTGCTGCTGCCGGTCCTCATCACGTTTTCCCTGGCCATGGGGCAGTCGCGCCTGGGGCTGTCGCAATCCCTGCTGTACGCGCTCACGGCGGCGCTGACCGGCGGCGTCATCACCAGCATGATCGTGTGGGTGGCCTTCCTGCTCGATCGCAGCGAGCGCCTGCGCCGGACCGGCGCGGCGGCGCGTACCGAGGCCGATACCGACGGGCTCACCCGCCTCGCCAACCGGCGCGCGCTGGATGGCGCGCTCGGCCGGATCTGGCGTGATGGCGAGGATGCGCAGCTCGCCGTGCTGATGCTCGATCTCGACAATTTCAAGAGCTTCAACGACAGCTTCGGCCATCAGGCCGGGGATGAGGTGCTGCGCGAAACCGCCGGCCTGCTGCGCGCCGCGGTGCGTCCGGGCGACCTGGTGGCGCGCTATGGCGGCGAGGAGTTCGTGATCCTGCTCCCGGGCGCCGATGCCGCCGCCGCGCGGCGCGTGGGCCAGCGCGTGCTGGAGGCATTTCGCGCCAATGCCTGGCCGCGGCGACCGGTGACCATCAGCATCGGCGCGGCCGTCAGGCAGCCAGGCGACACCCCGGACAGCCTGCTGCAGCGCGCCGACGCGGCGCTGTACCGCAGCAAGCAGGACGGCCGGGACCGTTTCACCGCGGACGGGCCGGCATGACCGGTGCGGCTCCGGCGGATGAGGACCGGCCCGGGGCTGGTCTGGCGATGCGTCCGAAACGTGGTACACTGCGCGGCTCATCGGGCCATCCCGGCCCGCTGGCAACGCCGAGAACACCATGGTCAAGATCCGCCTCACCCGCGGTGGCGCCAAGAAGCGCCCCTTCTACCACATCGTCGTCACCGACCAGCGCAACAAGCGCGATGGCCGCGCGATCGAGCGCGTCGGCTTCTACAACCCGGTGGCGCAGGGCAACGAGCAGCGCGTTCAGATCGATACCGACCGCATCCAGCACTGGGTCGGCGTCGGTGCGCAGATGACCGAGAAGGTCGACCAGCTCTATCGCGACGCCGTCAAGGCCGCGGCCCAGGCCGCCTGATCCAGCACCGGTCGCTGCCGGCATGAGCGGCGAACGCCTTATCCGGGTTGGCAGGATCGTGGGGGTTCACGGCGTCTCGGGCTGGATCAAGCTCGAATCCGATACAGATCCCCGCCGCAACATCTTCCGTTACGCCCCGTGGACCCTCGTCCAGCGGGGCGTTTCCTCGTACGTGGATGCGGTCGAAGGGCGCGAGCAGGGCAAGGGGCTGGTGGCCCACTGGCCGGCACTGGAAACCCGTGACCATGCCCAGGCCCTCATCGGTGCCGAGATCTTCGTGCCGCGCGCCGTGCTGCCGCCGCCCGCGGCGGGCGAATACTACTGGGTCGATCTGGAAGGCCTGCGCGTGGTCGGCGTGGACGGCTTCGATTTTGGCCGCGTCTCGCACCTGTTCTCGACCGGCGGCAACGACGTGATGTCCGTCATCGGCGAACGCGAGCGTCTGGTCCCGTTCCTGCGCGGCGACGTGATCAAGGACGTGGACCTTGCGGCCGGCCTGATCCGGATCGACTGGGATCCGGAGTTCTAGGCATCTGCGCGGCTCCCGGCGCTGGCGCATCGGTCGCGCTGCACCGATCATGCCCCCGAGCCCCTGCCGGTAACGCCCGTGCGCATCGACGTCCTCACCCTGTTTCCCGAGTTCATCCACGCTGCCGCCGCGGTCGGCGTGGTCGGGCGCGCGCAGCAGCGCGGGCTGATCGAGGTGGCCGCCTGGAATCCGCGCGACTTCACCCACGACAACTACCGCCGCGTCGACGAGCGCACCTTCGGCGGCGGCCCGGGCATGGTGATGTCCACCCGGCCGCTGACCGACTGCCTGGCCGCGATCCGCACTGCCGTGCCCGAGCCTGCGCGCGTCATCTACCTCACCCCGCAGGGCGCGCGCCTGACCCAGCGCCGCGTGCGCGAACTGGCGCTGCTGCCGCGTCTGGCGCTGGTCTGCGGGCGTTACGAGGGCATCGACGAACGCCTGATCGCGCGTGAGATCGACGAGGAAATCTCCATCGGCGACTACGTGCTTTCCGGCGGCGAACTCGGCGCGGCGGTGATCATCGACGCGGTGGGCCGGCTCCAGCCCGGCGCGCTCAACGACGCCGACAGCGCCGCGCACGATTCCTTCGAGGACGGCCTGCTCGACTGCCCGCACTACACCCGCCCCGAAGTCGATGCGCAGGGTGATGCCGTGCCGGCGGTCCTGCTTTCCGGCGACCACGCCGCGATCGCGCGCTGGCGCCGCCGCGAGGCGCTGGGCCGCACCTGGCTGCGCCGCCCGGACCTGCTCGCGCGCATGACGCTCTCGCGCGCCGACCGCGCCCTGCTCGACGACTTCCGCCGGACCTGGCTTGCGCGCAGCGACTCGTAGGTCGGGGCTACGTCCCCGACGCAACGGCTGCGCGCCGGAGCAATAGACCTTGGTCGAAGCCACGACCAAAGGCGAATGGCGGCTTTCCCGAATTGCGTCGCAGACTCGGCTCCACGGTATCTCTGGAGGGAGGAACTGCGAATGAAAGGCGCAACGAAGATCGCAAGGGCGGTCCTGTTCACGGCGCTGCTGGCGGTGGGGCTGGCCGGGCCTGCGCTGGCGCAAGGCGAGCGTGAGCTGGCGCTGGAGGCGCGAGTCGCCGAACTCGAGCGCCTGGTGCAGGCGCTGATGAGCCAGCAGCAATCGCAAGGCGCGCAGATCGAGGAGGTGAAGGCGGTCCAGGTGCAGCCGCCGGCACCGCCGGTCGGCAAGCCCGTGATCCAGTCGACCTCGCTGACGCCTGCCGCCGCGCCGGGCACCACGATCCGGCTGGGCGGCTACGTCAAGGCCGACTTCATGGTCACGCGCACCGGCGACGGGCAGCTGGCCGATGGCGCGGTGGGGCGCGCGCTGTACCTGCCGAGCCAGATCCCGGTGGGCGGAACCTCGTCGGGCACCGAGTACGACGCCCACGCCAAGTTCTCGCGGGTCAACCTCGGCATCGACAGCGTGACCGAAGCCGGCAACAAATTCGGTGCCTTCTTCGAGGTGGACTTCTTCGGCAACGCGCTGGGCAACCAGAGCGCTACCAACACCTACGGCACCACCCTGCGCCATGCCTACATGACCTGGAACGGCTGGCTCGCCGGGCAAACCTGGTCGAACCTGATGGATCTGACTGCGATGCCGGAAACGGTGGACTTCATCGGCCCGACCGACGCCATCGTGTTCGTGCGCCAGGCGCAGCTGCGCTACACCGCCGGCGGCTTCAGCGCGGCGCTGGAGAATCCCGAGACGGTGCTGGCCGGCGCGGCGTCCTCCGACCGCGGCGCGATGCCCGATCTCACCCTGCGCTACGGCTGGAAGGGCGACTGGGGCACGTTCGGGATCGGTGCCATCGCGCGCCAGCTGCGCGTGGACCGCGGTGGCGCCAGCGACAGCGAGCTGGGAGCGGGCATCACCCTGGGCGGCAAGTGGGTGCTGGGCGCCAGCGACGACCTGCGCTACCAGCTCACCGTGGGCGATGGCATCAGCCGCTACATCGGCCTTGCGATCACCGGCGATGCGGCGCTGGACGCGGACGGTCATCTCGACCTGATCGGCGCGCGCGCCGGCTACGTCGGCTGGCGCCACGCCTTCAGCCCGAAGCTGCGCAGCAACCTCGTCTACGCGCGCAGCGATTACGACAACGACACCGCGCTGACCGGTGCCGGCGCCACAAAAACAGTGCAGAGCCTGCGCGCCAACCTGTTCTATTCGCCGCTGCCCAAGGTGGATGTCGGTGCCGAGCTGATGTTCGGCAAGCGCGAGGTGGAGGGCGGTGCGGACGGCGACCTGACGCGCCTGCAGTTCACCACCAAATACAGCTTCTGAGAGGAGAGGGACCATGACTCAAGACATCGTGCAGCGGGTGCTGGCGCATCCACGCTATCGCGAACTGGTCGCGCGCCGCGCCAGGACGCGGCTCGCATTCTTCATCCTGATGGCGGTGGTGTATTTCGGTTTCATCATCACCCTGGCGTTCTGGTCCGGCGCGCTCGGCCGGCCGATGTGGGAGGGCGCGACGATGACGCTCGGGCTGGTCGTGGCGGTGCTGATCGAGTTCAGCGCGGTGCTGATGATCGGTGCCTACGTCTACATCTCGGGCAGGAAGCACGATCCGATCCTTGCCGCCATCCTGAGGGACGTGCAATGAAGACCCGTCATTACCTTGCCGCCGCGCTGCTGGCGCTGCTGCCGCTGCCGGCGCTGGCACAGGCACCCGGTGCCGCGAACACTTCGGCCATCGTCATGTTCGTCGTGTTCATCCTGGCGACCTTCGGGATCACCGGATGGGCGGCCAAGCGCACCCGCACCGCCTCGGATTTCTATACCGCCGGCGGCGGCATCAGCGGCTTCCAGAACGGACTGGCGATCGCCGGCGACTACCTCTCGGCGGCCTCGTTCCTGGGCATCGCCGGCATGGTTTACGTGCAGGGCTACTACGGCATCATCTACGCGATCGGCTTCCTGTTCGGCTGGCCGGTGGTGATGTTCCTGATCGCCGAGCGGCTGCGGAACCTGGGGCGCTACAACTTCGCCGACGTCACCGCTTATCGCCTCGACCAGGTGAAGATGCGGGTGCTGGCGGCCAGCGCTTCGCTGCTGGTGATCGCGCTCTACCTCATCGCGCAGGTGGTGGGCGCGGGCAAGCTGATCGTGCTGCTGTTCGGCATCGACTACAAGATCGCGGTCGTGCTGGTGGGCGCGATGATGATGATCTACGTGGGCTTCGGCGGCATGACCGCGACGACGTGGGTGCAGATCATCAAGGCGGTGCTGATGATGATCGGTGCCACGATCATGGTGCTGCTGGTGCTCTACATGTTCAGGTTCAATCCCGACGCGATCCTGGCCGAGGCGGTGAAGGTGCATCCTGCCGGCGAGACGATCCTGGCCTCGACCCAGGCGATCAGCGCCAACCCGATCAACGCGCTCTCGCTGGCGCTGGGCCTGGCGCTGGGAACCGCCGGATTGCCGCACATCCTGATGCGCTTCTTCACCGTTCCCAACGCCAACGAGGCGCGCAAGTCGGTGGTCTGGGCCAGCGTTTTCATCGGCTACTTCTACCTGCTGGTCTTTGTCATCGGCTTCGGCGCGGTGGCGCTGCTGGTGCGTCATCCGGAGTTCTTCAACGTCGGCGCAGACGGCAGCTTCAACATCATCAAGGACCTGATCGGCGGTCAGAACATGGTGGCCGTGCACCTCGCCAATGCGGTCGGTGGCAGCCTGCTGCTGGGCTTCATGGCGGCGGTGGCGTTCGCCACCATCGTGGCGGTGGTCGCGGGGCTGGCGCTGGCCGGCGCGCACGCCATCGCGCACGACCTCTATGCCAACGTGATCGCGCGTGGTCGCGATTCGGAAAAGCAGCAGCTGGTGATTTCGCGCGTGGCCACGGTGGGGCTGGGCATCCTCGCGATCCTGCTGGGCATCGTGTTCGAGCACCAGAACGTCGCTTTCATGGTGGGCCTGGCGTTTGCCGTGGCCGCCAGCGCCAACTTTCCGGTGCTGCTGCTGTCGGTGAGCTGGCGCGGCTGCACTACCCGCGGTGCCGTGATCGGCGGTGCCACCGGCCTCCTGGCGGCGACCGCCTGGGTGGTGCTGAGCAGCACGGTGTGGGTGGATGTGTTCCACTTCGCGGCGCCGATCACGCCGTTCCCGAATCCGGCGATCATCTCGGTGCCGCTGGCCTTCATCGCGATCTGGTTCTTCTCGGTCACCGACCGAAGCGCGGCGGCGCAGCGCGAGAAGGATGCCTTCGACGCGCTGGAGGTGCGCAGCCAGACCGGCATCGGCATTTCCGCCGCCTCCGACCATTGATTCGCGCACGCATCCTGCCATTGGAGAATGTCCATGTACCGCAAGATCCTGATTGCCACCGACGGCTCCGAGCTTTCCGGCAAGGGCGTCGAACACGGACTCAAGCTCGCGGCGGCACTCGGTGCCGAAGCGCTGCTGGTGACCGTGACCGATCCCTGGCAGCCGGTCAGCACCTGGACCGCATCCTCGGAAATGGCCGAGGAATACCGCAAGCGCATGGCGACGGAAGCCGAGCGCATCCTGGACGAAGCGGCGAAGCGCGCCAGCGAGCTGGGTGTGACCCATCACGGCCTGCACGTTCCCGATCGCTATCCCGCCGAGGCCATCCTCGAAACCTCGGCCGGGCACGGCTGCGATCTGGTGGTGATGGCCACGCACGGACGCCGCGGCCTCGGGCGGCTCCTGATCGGCAGCCAGGCCAACGCGGTCATCACGCACAGCAGGATCCCGGTGCTGGTGGTGCGCTGAGCCGGCGGTTGGCGCAAGGAATCGGCCCGTCGGGGGCGTAGCCCCGCCCTGCGATGCGCCGGGCGATGGATGTGGCGCAGGTCGGCCCTGCGCGGCCGATGCTGCGCTAGGCTTGGCGCTGTTTCCCCACGCCTGAAGCGACGCCATGCCGATGCCTCCCGACTATCCCCGCGACCTCGCCGGCTACGGCCGGCACCCGCCGTTCGCCGATTGGCCGGGCGCGGCGCGCATCGCGGTGCAGTTCGTGCTGAATCTGGAGGAGGGCGGGGAGAGCTGCGTGCTGCACGGCGACGCCGGCAGCGAGCAGTTCCTGTCCGAAATCGTCGGCGCGGCGGCGTATCCGGCGCGGCACATGAGCATGGAGTCGATCTACGAGTTCGGTTCGCGCGTGGGGGCCTGGCGCATCCTGCGCGAGTTCGAGCGGCGCGACCTGCCGCTGACGGTGTTCGGCGTGGCGATGGCGATGGCGCGCAATCCCGAACTGACCGCCGCGTGCCTGGAACGCGGACACGAGATCGCCTCGCACGGCTGGCGCTGGATCCACTACCAGGCCATGCCCATCGAGCAGGAGCGCGAGCACCTGCGTCGCGCGGTGGAACTCCACACCGCGCTCACCGGCGCGCCGCCGCTGGGCTGGTACACCGGGCGCGACAGCCCCAACACGCGTCGGCTGGTGGCCGAGCACGGGGGCTTTCTCTACGACTCCGATTACTACGGCGACGAGCTGCCGTTCTGGATGGCGGTGGAAACCGGCGCCGGCGCGCGGGTGCCGCATCTGGTGGTGCCCTACACCCTGGACGCCAACGACATGCGCTTCGCCACGCCGCAGGGCTTCAACACCGCGACCCAGTTCTTCGACTACCTGCGCGACAGCTTCGACGTGCTGTATGCGGAAGGCGCGGAAACCCCGCGCATGATGTCGGTCGGCATGCACGCGCGCCTGCTCGGCCGGCCGGGGCGCTTCGTCGCGCTGCAGCGCTTCCTCGACCACGTCGTACGGCACGAGCGGGTGTGGGTGTGCCGGCGCGTGGACATCGCCCGGCACTGGCGCGAGCGGCACCCGTTCGCGCCGGCCGGTTCGTGAGCCAGGGAGATCGCGGCATGAACCTCGACGCACTCAACGACGCCGCGGAGGCGGACTTCGTCGCGGCCCTGGCCGGCATCTACGAGCACTCGCCCTGGGTCGCCGAGGCGGTGGCATCCGGACGCCCGTTCACCGGCGTGGACGCGCTCGCCGAGGCGATGGCGCAGGTTGTTGCGCAGGCCGAGGCCGACGCTCAGATGGCGCTGATCCGCGCCCACCCGCAGCTCGCCGGCCGGGCCGCCATTGCCGGAGAACTTACGGAATCCTCCACCCGCGAGCAGCGCGGTGCGGGACTGGACCAGTGCACGCCGGAGGAATTCGCGCGACTGACCGCGCTCAACGACGCCTACCAGGCGAAGTTCGGCTTTCCCTTCATCCTCGCGGTCAAGGGCCACACCCGCGACAGCATCCTCGAAGCGCTGGCCGCGCGGCTGCACAACGCGCCGGCGCAGGAGCGCGCTGAGGCGCTGCGCCAGATCGACCGCATCGCAAGGTTCCGGCTGGAGGCCCTCATCGAGCAATGCTCCGAACTTTAGCTTCCGTCATCCCGGCCTTCGCCGGGATGACGAAGTTGAGGTTCCGGCTAAAGTTCGGAGCAGTGCCTCATCGAACGGTGACGCGCAGGTGCCACCTGTCTTTCGCGCGGCGTTTGGGGTTGAATGGCGCTCTTTCCCCGACGCGAATCCGCCATGGCCGCCGTTCCCCCCGATCCCGACGCACCCGCCTTCACCCGCCGCAGCGTGAACCTGGCCGATCCACGCCTCGGCGCGGTGGCGGTGGCGGCCAGCGACGAGTTCTTCGCGGCGAAGGAGCGCCTGCTCGATCCCGCGCCGGCGCAGTTTCATCCCGGGCGCTACGACGACCACGGCAAGTGGATGGACGGCTGGGAAACCCGCCGCCGGCGACATGGCGGGCACGACTGGTGCGTGGTGCGGCTGGCGCGGCCGGGCACGCTTGCCGGGCTGGACATCGATACCTCGCACTTCACCGGCAACTTTCCGCCGGGCGCGTCGGTCGACGCCTGCTGCCTGCCCGATGGCGTGGATCCGGACGACGGCGCGGCCTGGTTTCCGCTGCTGGGATCCGTTTCGCTCACCGGCAACAGCCACCACTACTTCGCGGTGGCGGACGCGCGGCCGGTGTCGCACCTGCGGCTCAACATCTATCCCGATGGCGGCGTCGCGCGCCTGCGCGCCTGGGGCACGCCGGCGTTCGATCCGCGGCGCGGCGCGGTGGACGGCCTGGTCGAACTGTCGGCGGCGCTCAACGGCGGCACCGTGGTGGCGGCCAACAACGAGCACTTCGGTCCGGCTTCGGTGATGCTGCTGCCCGGCCGCGGCGTGGACATGGGCGACGGCTGGGAGACCCGCCGTCGGCGCGAGCCGGGCAGCGACTGGTGCCTGATCGCGCTGGGCCACCCGGGCGTGATCGAGCGCATCGAAATCGACACCGCGCACTTCAAGGGCAACTTCCCCGACCGCTGCTCGATCCAGGCCGCGCGCGTGGACGGCGGCAGCGCCGAATCGCTGGTGACCCAGGCGATGTTCTGGCCCGAGCTGCTGCCCGAGCAGGCGATGACGGCCGATGCCATCCACATGTTCCAGACGCAAATCCGCCCGCTGGGTCCGGTGAGCCACGTGCGCTTCAACATGATTCCAGACGGCGGCGTCTCGCGCCTGCGGCTGTGGGGCCGGCCGGCGTGAGGCGGCTGCCGGTCGAGGAACTCACGCCGGAAGCCTTCGCGCCGTTTGGCGAGGTGATCGCGCCCGGCGCGGCGCGCGAGGTGTGGTCGATCAACGCCGGCAGCGCGCGCCGCTTCCACGCGCTGGCGCGGGCCGAAGCGGTGGGCGAGGGCGGAGAGGTCGGCATCAGCCTGTTTCGTGCCGAACCCTGCGCCCTGCCGATTTCCATCGCGATGCTCGAACGCCACCCGCTCGGCAGCCAGGCTTTCGTGCCGCTCGGCCCGCGGCCCTGGCTGGTGGTCGTGGCGGCATCGCCCGAGGCCACGCCGCGCGCCTTCCTGGCCCGCGAGGGCGCCGGGGTGAACTACCGCCGCGGCACCTGGCACCACACCCTGCTGGCGCTGGAAGCGACCAGCGATTTCCTCGTGGTCGACCGCATCGGGCCGGGGCACAACTGCGACGAAGCCACCTTGGCCGAACCCTGGGAGCTGGCGCTCGACTGAGACGCTATCCTGCGCCGTACTCCCGCAACGGTGTTTGGATGATGCAACGACTCCTGACCTCTGCCGCCCTGCTGCTGACCCTGTCCTTGCCCACCGCCGCCCACGCCTGGACGGCCTTCGGGCATCGCCTCGTGGCGCTTTTGGCCTACGACCAGCTCTCGCCCGCCGCGAAGGCGCAGGTCGACGAACTCCTCGCGCTGGAACCGGGCGCCGACATCGGCACCATCGCGCCCTGGGCCGACGAGGTGCGCCGCACGCCCGGCTACGAGGACACCGGGCCGCTGCACTACGTCAACTTTCCCTACCGCAGCTGCAGCTACGCGCCCGCGCGCGACTGCGCGGGCGGGGCCTGCGTGATCGGCGCGCTGGAGCGCTATTCCGCCGCGCTCGCGGATCGCGCGCAGCCGCGCGAGAAGCGGCTCGAAGCGCTGAAGTTCACGGTGCATTTCGCCGGCGACATCCACCAGCCCATGCACGCGGGCAACCGCGACGACCGCGGCGGCAACGGGTTCCAGGTCAACGTGAAGGGCAAGGGCAGCAACCTGCACGCGGTGTGGGACCACGACCTGCTCAGGAGCGCCGGTCTGAGCCTTGCGGCCTACCGCGCGCGGCTCGCGCCGCAGGTGGCGACGGCGGACGTCGAGCCGATGGACTTCACCGCATGGGCGCTGGAATCGTGCCGGCTGCTGGACGACGAGGGCGTCTATCCCAAGCGCCCCGGCACCCTGCCCAAGGCCTATCTGGACGCCCATCGCCCGCTCGCCGAAGCGCGCGTCGTTCTGGCGGCGGCGCGATTGGCGGCGCTGCTGGAAAGCCGCCTGGGTGCGGTCGCGAACTAGGAGCCGGCGATGCGGCTTTTTTGAACCGGAAGCAACGAAATCCAGGGACTTGACTTGGATCAAGCCCGGCTTGTTGCATTGCATCAATCTGCCGCCCGGGATTGATTTCAACGCAATGAAACAAGGAGTTGCACCATGACGCACCGCCGTATTCTCGCCGCCGCGCTCGCTGTGGCCATCCTCGCGCCGGGCATTGCCAGCGCCAACGACACCTGGTTCGTGCGGGCCGGCGTGGCCAACGTCGAGCCCAAGTCCAGCAGCGGCACCCTGGCCGGCGCCTTCAAGGCCACCATCGACAGCGACATCAAGCCGACCGTGGCCTTCGGCTACCACCTCAGCGACAACGTGGCGATCGAACTGCTTGCCGCGCTGCCGTTCAAGCATGAAGTCAGCCTCGACGGCGTGGGCGCGGTGGATTTCACCCACCTGCCGCCGACCCTCAGCCTGCAGTACTACTTCGCCCCCGGCGCAACGGTGAATCCGTTCGTCGGTGCCGGCGTCAACTACACCTGGACCTACGACGAGAAGACCAAGGGCATCATCGAAGGCACCAAGGTCGGCATCGAGAACTCGTGGGGCCTGGCCGCGCAGGCGGGCCTGCTGTTCAAGGCGGGCAGGAACTGGGACATCGTGGCCGACGTGCGCTACATCGATCTGGACGCCAAGGTGAAGCTCAACGGTGCGGACATCGGCAAGGTGGACGTGAACCCGCTGGTCTACGGCATCAGCGTCAACTTCCGCTTCTGATCACCCTGCGAGCGATCGCGAACACGCGCCCCGGTGGAGCACTCCGCCGGGGCGTTTTCGTTGGGGATTCACCGCGCGCACCCCGCTGCGTTGCCGCATGGCGCGCGAGGCACGTAGAGTTCCCCGATTCGTCGCTCCGGGAAACACGCCATGGCCCCATCGGATACCGCCCGCGCGTTGAAGCGCGTTTGAAGGCGGCTCGAAGGAGGTTCCCGGTCTGGCATCTGTCCCCAATCCCAGTGGTCGAATCCCTTCCGGGAGGCGGTCGCCAAGGCTTCTCAAACCCTGCCGCCGCTGGTACGGCACCGCTGACCGATCGTGTCTGGACGTGGGTGCGAATCAGACCCGGCGCCGCCGATCCAGCCACACCCCCAGCCCCTGGGCGTTGAGCTCGATGTCCATGCCCAATAGGTCGCGCACGGCGCTTTCCGCAAGGCCGCTGTGCGCGACGGCGCGCGGCACGTAGAGGGCGTCGAGCATCGCGACCAGCGCGGCGTGGCGGTCGGGGGCGTCGATCAGGGCCAGTGCGCCCCGGGACATGGCGTCGACCTGTTCGATCAGCGAGCGGGCGTTTTGCGGGATGTGGTCGATGGCGCCGAAGTGGGTGAGGAAGGCGCGTTCTGGTTCGAGCGCAACCAGGCGCGCGATCGAGGTCTTGAGCGCTTCGGGGTCGAACTGCACCGGCGTGGTGGTGGGGAAGAGGAAGATGCCGCGATCGGTGTCCAGCTCGCGGTAGGAAATGCCGAAGGTGTCGCCGGTGAACACGCTGCGGCTGGTTGCGTCCCACAGGCACAGGTGGTGCAGGGCGTGGCCGGGCGTGTCGAGGCAGGCGAGGGTGCGGCCGGCAAGATCGACGCGGTGGCCGTCGCGCGCGATGTCCACGCGTGATTCGGGGATCGGCACGATGGTGCCGTAGCTGCGCGCCATCTCTTCTTCGCCGTAGACCGCCGTGGCACCGGCAATCAGCCGTGCCGGGTCGATCATGTGCGGCGCGCCGCGCGGATGCACCACGACGCGCGCGTTCGCCAGGTGCCGCAGCAGGGCTCCGGCGCCGCCGGCGTGGTCCAGGTGCACGTGGGTGAGGATCAGCCAGTCGATGTCGGCCGGGCGCAGGCCGGCTTCTTCGACCGCGGCGAGCAGGACCGGCACCGAGTGCGAGGTGCCGCAGTCCAGGAACGCGCCGCGGCCGTTTTCCACGATCAGGTAGGCGGCGTCGAATGCCGGGCGGTGGAAGCCGGTGTCGATGGTGTGGATGCCGAAGCGGTCGCTCATGTCATCTCCTGCGGCCGGCCTTCGCCGGAATGACGGCGGCCAAAGTTGTGAGCATTGCCGTGCGCGGGGGCTTACCTGCCGCGCAGCAGGCGGCTGCGAACGGGCCACGCCAGCAGCACGACGGCAAGGAAAACGCCGTAGGCCAGCAGGGTGGCCAGCACCTGTCTCCAGATGGCACCGGCGTTGGGGTCGGCGTGTTCGACGCCCCACAGCATGGCCCAGATGCTCAGCGCCAGCGCCACCGCCAGCACCGCCAGTTCGAACAGGCGGCGCGCGCCGCCGCCGGGGCGGCGCGGGTAGAGCATGAACAGCGCGCCCATGATGAAGAACGTGGGGAAAAACAGCACCAGGCTGAGGAACTGCATGGCAGGCTCCGTGTGGGGTCAGTCTTCGGAAAAGCGCGCCAGCGCGGCGGCGAGGTCCGCTGGTGCCACGCCTTCGCCCAGCGCCTCGCCCTCGCAAAGCGGCCCGTGCGGGTCGGCCTTGAGCGCGGCCACGCGCTGGCCGGCATCGCGCGGCGAGGCGTGGCCTGGGCTTTGCAGGAGCAGGCGGCCGTCGGCGTCGAGCAGCTTGAAGAAAAAGCGCCCGTCGGCTTCGCGGTACTGCTTGAACAGCGGCGGCTTCGGGGCTTCGGCGGCGCGATCGCTCGACGGCGGTGCGGCGGCAAGGCGCAGGAACGAACGCAGCCCGACCGCTTCGCGCAGCGCTTCCAGCAGCGGCGCGGCGACCGCGCGGGCCTTGGTCGCGCCGGCCTGGAGGATGTCCTCGATGTCCGCCGGGCGCGCGATCAGGGCCTCGTAGCGTTCGCGCAGCGGCGCGACCTGTGCGTCGATGGTCTGGAACAGCCGTGCCTTGGCCTCGCCCCAGGAAAGGCCGGCGCTGAGCGCGGCACGATAGGCGACGGTGTCCTCGGCCTCGGAAAACGCCTGGTACAGCGTGGCCAGCGCGTTGGAGTCCGGGTCTTTCGGCTCGCCCGGCGCGCGCGAGTCGGTGACGATGCGCGCGATGGCGTCCTTCAGCAGCCGCGCGCCGCCCGCGAACAGCGGAATGGTGTTGTCGTAGCTCTTGGACATCTTGCGCCCGTCCAGACCCGGCAGCGTGGCGATGTCTTCCTCGATCTGCGCCTCGGGCAGCACGAAAAACTCGCGCCCGCCGCCGAACAGGTGGTTGAAGCGTGCCCCCACGTCGCGCGCCATCTCGATGTGCTGCACCTGGTCGCGCCCGACCGGCACCCGGTGCGCGTTGAACATCAGGATGTCGGCGGCCATCAGGACGGGATAGCAATAGAGCCCCATGGTGATGCCCGAATCCGGGTCTTCGCCCGCAGTCACATTGGCATCCACCGAGGCCTTGTAGGCGTGGGCGCGGTTCATCAGGCCCTTGGCGGTGACGCAGGTGAGCAGCCAGGTCAGTTCGGGGATCTGCGGAATGTCGGACTGGCGGTAGAAGGTCACCCGCTCCGGGTCCAGGCCCGCGGCCAGCCAGGTCGCGGCGATTTCCAGGCGCGAACGCTCGATCCGGGCCGGATCGTCGCACTTGATCAGGGCGTGGTAGTCGGCCAGGAAGTAGAAGGCGTCCACGTCCGGGTCGAGGCTGGCCGCCACCGCCGGGCGGATCGCGCCGACGTAGTTGCCAAGGTGCGGGGTGCCGGTGGTGGTGATGCCGGTCAGGACGCGGGTCTGGCTCATGGAATCGCTGCGGTTCCGGGGTGGGAATCGCGCAGTGTAGCAACGCGACTGCGGCGCGCGCCCGCGCACCCTGTCATGCTCGCCGCCGGTGCGGGTTCAGGGATGGAGCATGGCAAGGGGCAGGCGTTGGCGGGCGGGGTTGCTCCTGCTCGGGGCAATCTGGCTGGGCAGCGCGGCATGGCAGGCGTTCAAGCCCCTGCCTGAAGGCGTCGGTATTGCCTTCCCGTGGCGGGCCGTGCCCGAGGCGAGCTTTCTGGCCGATCGCACCTTCGCCGATGCCGAAGGCGCGCGCCACAGCGAACAGCGGATCTTCGACACGGCGTTTTCGATGATCGGCCGGGCGCAGCGGCTGATCGTGCTCGACATGTTCCTGTTCAACGATTTCGCCGGTGCGGGCGGTGCGGCGCGGCGCCCCTTGAGCGAGGAGCTGACCCAGGCGCTGCTGGATCGCATGGCGCAGGTGCCGGGCCTGCGCGTGGTGGTCATCACCGATCCGATCAACACCGTGTATGGCGCGCTGCGCTCGCCGCATCTGGCGCGGCTCGACGCGGCCGGCGCGACCGTGGTGGTCACCGATCTTGCCCGCCTGCGCGCCTCCAATCCGCTCTGGTCCGGGCCGTGGGCTCTGTGCTGCGCCTGGGCCGGCAATTCGACCGATGCGGGCTGGCTGCCCGATCCCTTCGGCAGCGCGCCGATCACCCTGCGCAGCTGGCTGGCGCTGCCGAACTTCCGCGCCAACCACCGCAAGACCCTGGTCGTGGACCGCGAGGACGGCTGGGAGGCGCTGGTGACCTCGGGCAATCCGCACGACGCCAGCAGCGCGCACGGCAACGTGGCGCTGCGGTTTTCCGGCGAGGCGGCGGGCGACCTGATCGCCAGCGAAGTCGCGGCGGCGGAGTTTTCCGGCGTACGGCTCGACGGACTGCCGCCGCCCGCGCCGGTTGCCCCGCTCGACGGACCGCAGCTGCGCGTCCTGACCGAAAGCGCGATTCGCGAGGCGGTGCTGGAAACCCTCGCCGCCGCGCGGCCGGGCGAGCGCGTGGAACTGGCAATGTTCTACCTCTCGCACCGCGCCGTGATCGCCGCGCTCAAGGCCGCGCAGGCGCGCGGCGTGGCCCTGCGCGTGCTGCTTGACCCCAACGAGGATGCTTTCGGGCGCAAGAAGAACGGCGTGCCCAATCGCCAAGTGGCGACCGAGCTGGTCGCCGCCGGCGTCGCGGTGCGCTGGTGCGATACCCACGGCGAGCAGTGCCACGCCAAGCTGCTGCTGCATCGCGGCGCGCGCGAAGCCACGCTGATTGCGGGGTCGGCCAACCTCACCCGCCGCAACCTCGACGATTTCAACCTCGAAACCAGCGTGCAGCTCGCCGCGCCGATCGATCACCCCGCGATGCGCGATGCCGCGGACTGGTTCGATGAAGCCTGGTCCAACCCGCCCGGACGCCGCTTCAGCGTCGACCACGCCCGCTACGCGGATGGCTCGACCTGGCGCAGGCTCTGGTACCGCATCGGCGAGGCGGCGGGGCTGTCGACCTGGTGAGGTGAACCCGCATCGCGTGCGGTTCCGGGCAATCCTTTCACCGCGGGCGCGGGTCACCGGCGCACGCCGGCCCGTGCGAACGGGCATCCGTGCCGTGGTACGGCGCGGGAAGCGCGAAGCGTGGAGACGGCTCGTGCCGCGGATTTGCCCGCAGACGCGGCCCGCCGCCGCAGCACGGTGACCACGGCGGCATCCGGGCTGGCACGGTCTGCCTCCCTTTTCCGAATACAGGATTATCCCGCCCGTGCGGATTCAGCCTGGAGGATTGCCATGTTCACGTTTGCCCGCATTGTCGCCGTGCTGGCGGCCTTTTTCAGCTGCTCCGCCCTGGCCGGGGAGTTCACCTGGCACGGCTCGCTGGAGGACGCCGGCGAGCCGGCCGTTGGCCAGTACGACTTCCGCATCCAGCTGTTTTCCGCCGAACAGGACGGCATCCGGCTGAGCGAGCCGCTGGAACTGCTGGGTGTGGAGGTTGCCGCCGGCAGCTTTTCCGCCGATCTGGAGCTGGCCGGCGGTACCGCCGAGCGGGGCGGCTGGCTGGAAGTGGCGGTGCGCAGTAGCGGTGAAAAGGCGTATCGCGCGCTCCCTGGGCGCAGCAAGCTGGCGCTGGAGGCGACGGCCGGCGCCTGCTGGAATCTTTCCGGCAACGCCGGCGTGCTCGCTGGGGATTTTCTCGGCACCACCGATGTCGCCGCGTTGCAATTTCGCGTCGGCAACCAGCGCGCACTGCAAATTGTTCCTGCTTCCATTCCCAATCTGATCGGCGGCTACTCGGGCAATCTGACCGGCAGCGTATACGGAGCAAGCATCGCCGGCGGCGGTTCGAGTGGTTCGATCAACCAGGTGCACGGCAGCTACGGCAGCATCGGCGGTGGTCAGGGGAACCGGGTCGATGCCTCCTGGGGGACCGTCGCCGGTGGGCGCCACAATCTCGCCGCCGGTCCGGTCGATTCGACCGTGAGCGGCGGTTCCAGCAACCATGCCAGCGGCCAGACCAGCGCCGTCGGCGGCGGTTTCGACAACATCGCCAGCGGCCTGCTGGGAACCATCGCGGGCGGCATGGGCAACCGCGCCGGCGGCGAGTCGTCCACCATCGGCGGCGGCAACGAACACGTGGCATCCGGCCTGGGTGCCAGCGTCGGCGGTGGCTACAAGAACACCGCCAGCGGCTCCTCGTCCGTGGTCGCTGGCGGTGCCGACAATTTTGCGACGGGCAACTGGTCCACCGTTGCCGGCGGCATCGGCAACCGGGCGACCGTGTCCTATTCGAGCGCGGCCGGGGGCAACAACAACCTTGCCAGCGGCAACTCCGCGCACGTGGCCGGGGGCAGCAACAATATCGCCAGTGGCTCCCACGCCCAGGTCCAGGGTGGCAGGAACAACCTGGCCGGCGGTGCCTATTCGACCGTTGCAGGCGGCGAGGACAATTGCACCGGTGCACGCTGGAGCTGGGTCGGCGGGCGCCAGGCGCGGCTGATTTCCTCGTCCGTGCCGACCAGCTCGCCGTGTTACTCCGCGACGGCACCGGCAAGCTGGGGTGAGGGGACGTTCATGTGGGCGGGGGGTGACGTGGAACCGATGTACGGACTTGGTTATCCATCCAACAGTTTCGTCGTGCGCGCCAGCGGCGGCACGTTCTTCTATTCCAGTCCCTACCAAGGCCCGGGAGTCAGGCTCGCCCCCAACGCCGGCGACTGGTCGAGCCTGAGCGATCGCAACAGCAAGGACGATATCGAAGCGCTCGACACCGCCGCAGTGCTCGATGCGCTGCTGCAGATGCCGGTCTACCGCTGGCGCTGGAAGGGCGAGGATGAAGGCAACCGCCACATCGGCCCGATGGCGCAGGATTTCCACGCCGCCTACGGCCTCAATGGCGACGACGACACGCACCTGATGTCGGTGGATACCAATGGCGTGGCGCTGGCCGCGATCCAGGGCCTGCATGCCAGGCTCGAACGCGAGAACGCGCAGCTGCGCGCCGAGCTTGCGGCGCTGGCCGAACGCCAGCAGCAGCTGCTGGCGCGCCTGGATGCGATGGACACCGCGCAGTACGCCGCACGCCGGGTCGCATTGCAGGCGACCGCCCAGGCGTCGACGGTGCCGGCGGCGCTGGCCGGGGTGCAGTGACATGGCCGTCCACGGCATCCATCGATGGCGCAGGCTGCTGCTGGTCGCCTGCAGCCTGGGTGGCGCACTGCCGGGCGCGGCCATCGCCAAGCCGGTTGAATCGGACGGCGCTCCTGCGCTGCTTTCCAGCCGGCTGCAGGCCGCAGCCACGCCGCTGCAGGACGGGCGTTACCTGCTGCGCCCGCGGCTGGTGCCCGTGCAGTCCACGCGCGACGTCAGCGGCGAGGTCGTGCTGCGTACCGCGCTGACGCCCAAAGGCGTGGCGATATGTGGTGCCGACGTGATATTCAGCGATGGCTTCGAGTCGCCCTGAAGAGGCGCGTGCATTCGCCGAACCGGCCGTGCCGGTTCACTTGGCCGCACCGCCGCCGGTCACCTCGCCGCGCCTTCTTGCGCGCGGCGGATTGCGCCCCGGCGGGTGGGAATTGCCGTGCCCGCGCTTCACGGTCGGTGCTCGTGGGGCAAAACCCGTGAGTGGCGTGATCGACACCAACGCCTGCTTTGCGCGGCGGGAGTCGCTGAGCGGCCGCGCAGGCTCCTAGGTTGCGTCCAGGTGCTTCCTTGCGGTTTCCAGGTCATCCACCGGCCGGGGCCACGGCTGCTGGAGTTCCCGCAGCTGCTCCACCAGAAGGTGTTTGACCACCATCCGGGCGTATTCCTTGTTGTCGCCCGGGATCACGTACCAGGGCGCGGTCCGGGTTGAGGTGCGCTCCAGCGCGATCTGGTAGGCGGCCATGTACTCTCCCCACTTGGAACGGACCACCAGGTCGGCGCGGTCGAACTTCCACATCTTCTTCTTGTCGGTGAGGCGCTCCACCAGGTTCGCGTACTGGAACTCGCGCGAGATGTGCAGCATCACCTTGATGATGCGCGTGCCGCTGGCAGCGATCCCGTTCTCGAAATCGACGATGGCACCGTAGCGACGCTCGATCTCGGCCTCGTCCGCATGGCCTTCGACCTTCTGCACCAGCACGTCCTCGTAGTGCGAACGATCGAACACGGCGATCTCCCCCGGATCGGGCAGCTTCGGGCGCACCCGCCAGAGGAAGTCGTGGGACGCTTCCTCCGCGGTCGGTTTGCCGAAGGCGTGGAAGCTCAGACCCATGGGATGCATGACCCGCGCGAGTCGCTTGATCAGGCCGCCCTTGCCCGAGGTGTCCATCCCCTGCAGTACGAGGAGGACGGCACCCGTCCCCTCCACGCCCGTGCGGGCGTTGGCCCACAGGTTCTCCTGCAGGTCGCTGATCTCCTTGTCGTGCTGGGCAACGTCCTTCGCCAGCTCCGCTTCGGAGGAAACGTCCGGGGTGGACGCGGGTTTGACGTCCGCCAGGCGAAAACCTGGGCGAACGAGGAACTGGCGGGTATTTTCAATACTGAATGGCATATCTGCCGATTCTACCCGCGATTCGCGGCTTGCCTGCGGCTCCGGGCCAAGCCGCACGATGCCCTCAGGCTCCTGCGGATTCGTGCCGGCGAGTGGGAATTGCCGCGCCCGCGCTTCACAATCGGCACCCGTGGGGCAAAACCTGTGGATGGCTTGAACAACGTCAACGCCCGCTTTGCGCGGCTGGAGCCGCTGATCGACCGCGCGCTGGAGCTGGAAGGCAGCGCGCGCGAGCGCTTCATTGCGCTGTGCGCGGACATCTATCCCGATCTCGGCGCGGACCTGCGCCGCGCGCTGGCGGAGGATGCCGGGCTGCCCGCGCTGGGCGATCTGGCGGCCGAGGTCACGCGCGGGCACACCGCCGAGCGGCGCGGGCTGCGCGTGGGTTCATGGCGTCTGGAGGAACGCATCGGGCAGGGCGGCATGGGTTCGGTGTACCGCGCCGAGCGCGCCGACGGGGCCTTCGACATGCAGGTGGCGATCAAGCTCCTGCGCGGCGAGGATCCGCGCTTTCGCGAACAGCTCGAGCGCGAACGACGCCTGCTGGCGCGTCTGGATCACCCGGGCATCGCGCGCCTGATCGACGGCGGCGTGCTCGATGACGGCCAGCCGTGGCTGGCGATGGAGCTGGCCGCAGGCCAGGACCTGGACCTCTGGCTGGCGTCCAACCCGCCGCTGCGCGCGCGCCTGGAGGTGTTCCTGTCGGTTTGCGACGCGGTGGCGAGCGCGCACGAGGCCCGGGTCGTGCATCGTGATCTCAAGCCGCGCAACATCCGCGTGACCGGCGAGGGCCAGGTGAAGCTGCTCGACTTCGGCATCGCCAAGCTGCTGGCGCAGGACGCCCGCGCGGGCGTAACCCGGCATCTGGCGCTCACCCCCGAGTACGCCGCGCCCGAGCAGCTGGGCGGGGGCATCGTCACGCCGCGTACCGATGTCTATGCGCTGGGCGCGCTGCTGCACCTGCTGCTGACCGGGCGCTCGCCGCATCCGCCGTTCGACGGCAACTGGGCGGCCTATGCCGACCACGTCAGGCAGGTCGATCCGGCACCGGCGAGCCGAAGCGTGGCGTCACCGCCTCCGGCGGCACTGCCCGCCGAGTGCCTGCGCGGCGATCTGGATGCGATCGTGGCCCGCGCGCTGCGGCGCGATCCGGCGCAGCGCTACGAATCGGCCCGTGCGCTGGCACAGGATGTGCATCGGCACCTGCAGGATCTGCCGGTGGTCGCGCACCCGTCAACCCTGCGTTATCGCGCCGGCAAGTGGCGACGGCGGCACCCGGTCGCGGCCGGGCTGATGACGATCCTCGCGCTGGCGGCCTGCGTAACCCTCACCGTTGCCCTGCTGAGGTGAATCCGCGCGATGCGACGGCGGGTGCATGACCAATGGCCGGTGCCCGGCATCGGGTCGGCTTCTAGAATGCACGGTTGCTTTCATCTCAAGGACGCACCAACGATGCGCATTTCCCGAGCCTTCCGCCTGGCCGCCGCGCTTGGCTTTCTGCTGGCCGCCGGCTCCGCACCGGCCCAGACCCGCGTCGACATTCCATTCGAGCAGTTCACCCTGCCCAACGGCCTGCGCGTGGTGGTGCACGAGGATCACAAGGCACCGGTGGTGGCGGTCAACATCTGGTATCACGTCGGTGCCAAGAACGAGCCGATCGGCAAGAGCGGCTTCGCCCACCTGTTCGAGCACCTGATGTTCCAGGGCTCGGAAAACCACAGGGGCGAGTTCTTCGAGCCGTTCGAGAAGGTCGGCGCCACCAACCAGAACGGCACCACCGACCAGGACCGCACCAACTATTTCGAGAACGTGCCCACCACCGCGCTCGACATGGCGCTGTGGATGGAGTCCGACCGCATGGGCCACTTCCTCGGCGCCATCGACCAGTCGCTGCTGGACGAGCAGCGCGGCGTGGTCAAGAACGAGAAGCGCCAGGGCGAGAACCAGCCCTACGGACAGGTGTGGGACGCGCTCTCGCGCGCAAGCTATCCCGCCGACCACCCCTATCATCGTTCGGTGATCGGCTCGATGGCCGACCTCGATGCCGCTTCGCTCGACGACGTGAAGGGCTGGTTCCGCTCCTGGTACGGCCCCAACAACGCCGTGCTGGTGCTGGCCGGCGACGTCGACCTTGAAACCGCCAAGGCCAAGGTCACGCGTTACTTCGGCGATATCCCGGCCAGCATCACCGTGCCCAGGCTCGCGCCCGATCCCGCACCGCGCAAGGCGTCCACGCGCGAGACCATGAGCGATCGCGTCGCCCAGGCCCGCATCTACCGGGTCTGGAACGTGCCGCAGTTCGGCACCGACGATCTGGATCGCCTGCAGCTGGTCGCGCAGATCCTTGGCGGCAGCAAGGCCTCGCGCCTGGACAAGCGCCTGGTGCACGAGGAAAAGCTGGCCGACAGCGTGATGGCCGGTGCCTGGGGCGGCGAGCTGGGCTCTTCGTTCGCGGTCATCGTCAACGCGTCCTCGCCCGACAACGTGGCGCAAATCGAGGCGATCCTCGATGAAGAGGTCAAGCGCCTGATCGCCGAGGGCCCGACGGCGCGCGAGCTTGAGCGCGCCCGGACCGTGTTCCAGGCTGGCTTCGTGCGCGGCATCGAGCGCATCGGCGGCTTCGGCGGCAAGGCCGATGCGCTGGCCGAGTGCACGGTGTTCACCGGCGATCCCGGCTGTTTCCGCGCCAGCCAGGCGGTGATCGAAGAGGCCACGCAGGACGCGCTGCGCAAGACGGCGGCCGCCTGGCTGGCACAGGGCGACCACACCCTGGTGGTGATGCCGGGCGACGCGCCGCCCACGCCGGCCGAGGATGCGCCGCACGTCGCGTCCACCGAGGCCGCGCCCGCCGATGCCGGCAAGGTGCTCACGCCCGACCCGAAGTTCACCGTCGTCAAGAGCGACGTGGACCGCTCCCTCGGCGTGCCGGAAACCACGCGCTTCCCCGACCTGAGCTTCCCGGCGCTGCAGCGCGCCAAGCTCAAGAACGGCATCGGCGTGGTGCTGGCCGAGCGTCACGAGATCCCGGTGGTGCAGGTGAGCCTGGAGTTTGCCGGGGGCTACGCCGCCGATGTGGGCCGCAAGCTCGGCACCGCCAGCTTCACGATGGGAATGATGGACGAGAGCGCCGCCGGCATGGATGCGCTGACGCTGAGCGACCGCGCCCAGTCGTTGGGTGCCAACATCGGCTCGGGTGCCTCGCTCGACGGCGGCAACGTCTATCTTTCCGCACTCACCGACAGGCTCGCGCCCTCGCTCGATCTCCTGGCCGATGTGGTGCTGCGCCCGGACTTCGCCGACAAGGAAATCGAGCGCGTGCGCAAGGCATGGCTGGCCGGCATCGCGCAGGAAAAGACGCGGCCCAATGGGGTCGCCAATCGCCTGCTGCCGCCGCTGATGTACGGCGCGGGGCACCCTTACGCGATTCCCTTCAGCGGCAGCGGCGACGAGGCCTCGATCACCGCGCTCACGCGCGCCGACCTGGTGGATTTCCACCGCGACCTGATCCGCCCCGACAACGCCACGATCGTCGTGGTCGGCGACACCACGCTGAAGGAGATCGTGCCGCTGCTGGAAAAGCGCTTCGGCAAATGGAAGGCACCGCGCCGCAAGCTTCAGCTGCCCAAGGTCGAATCGGTCGGCCTGCCCGCGGCAACGCGCGTGTTCCTGGTCGACCAGCCCGGCGCGGTGCAGGCCAACATCCTTGTCGGCCAGGTGGTCGATTCCACCCTGGACCCGGCGGCGCTCGACTTCGACCTCGCCAACGGCGTGCTGGGCGGCAAGTTCTCTTCGCGCCTCAACATGAAGCTGCGCGAGGAAAAGCAGTGGGCCTACGGTGCCTACAGCTTCACCTCCGCGGCGCGCGGGCAGCGCCCGTGGATCGCCTACGCGCCGGTGCAGATCGACAAGACCGCGGAGGCCCTGGTCGAGATGAAGAACGACATCGTCGCCTTCGCCAGCGGCGAGCGCGCGGTGACCGCCGACGAGCTCGGCAAGATCAAGGTCAACAACGTGCTCAGCCTGCCGGGTGCCTACGAAACCGCCGCTGCGGTGATGGGCGCGATCGGCGGCATCGTGCGCTACCAGCGCCCCGACGATTACGTCACCACGCTCAAGCAGCGCACCGAGGCGGTGCCGCTGGAGGCGGTGCGCGCGGCGGCCGCGAAGCTCCAGCCACAGGCGCTGACCTGGGTCGTGGTCGGTGACCTGTCCAGCATCGAGGCACCGGTGCGCGCGCTGGAGCTGGGCGAGGTCGCGGTGCTCGATGCCGACGGCAAGAAGATTCGCTGACGATTCACCGTTCAGCCATGCGATGCGACGGGCGGGGTGACATACTCCGCCCGTCTTTCGTTGCCCGGAGTATCCCCATGATCCGCATGCGCATCGCCATCGCGCTTCCCGTCCTGCTGCTGGGTGCGTGTACCTGGGTGAAGATGGAGCCTGGCGGAACCGGCGTGCGCGTGCTGGGGCTCGATGCGCCCGTCGACGGCTGCACCCGGCTTGGCGAAATCGGGGTGTCGGTGAAGGACCGCGTCGCCTTCTATCAGCGCAACGACCTGAAGGTGCGCGACGAGCTGGAAACCATGGCGCGCAACGAAGCCATCGGTCTGGGCGCGGATGCGATCCGCCCGTTGGAAGAACCTGCTGCCGGCGAGCAGCGCTTCACCGCCTACCGCTGCGGCACCGCCGCGCCGGGCCGTTCCGCGACCCCGGCGCGCACCACCCCGCCGGCCAGTCAGCCGCTGCAGCTGGAAGACGCCGAAACCTATCCGATCCGGGAAGAGTGAGCCCGCTCGGCTCCGCGTGCTCAGTGGCGCTGCGCTGACGGGCGATCGCGGAACACCGCCAGGCCTTTGAGCAGGTTCAACGCCTCGCGCACGCCGGCGTCGTTCAGCTCCTCGCCGCGTGCGATCGGCTGGACGCGGACCGCGCCGCTGTTGACAGCTGCCGCATCGTCGATCTCGTTGTCGCCCGCCAGGTGTCCGGGCAGGTCGCGCTCGCGCAGGGTGGGCGGCTGGTAGCTGGCGACCTCGTCGATCTCGCCCTGCGCCTGGAGCAGCACGTCGGGCACGATGCCGGTGGCCTGGATCGAGCTGCCGTTGGGGGTGTAGTAGCGCGCCGTGGTGACCTTGATCGAGTCGCCGTTGTCGAGCGGCAGGACGGTCTGCACCGAGCCCTTGCCGAAGGTCGTGCTGCCCAGCACCAGGGCGCGGTGGTGGTCGCGCAATGCGCCCGCCAGGACTTCGGCGGCGCTGGCGGTGTTGGCGTCCACGAGGATTGCGATGGGCGCGCCGTCGAGCAGGTCGCCGGGGTGTGCGGAGACTTCGCTGCGCGAGTGCGGCAGCCGCCCGCGCGTGCTCACGATGACACCCTGGTCGAGGAAGGCGTCGGCGGCTTCCACCGCCGCGTTGAGCAGCCCGCCGGGGTTGCTGCGCAGGTCGAGCACCAGGCCCTTCAGGGGTGAGGATTCCTGCGCGGTGAGTTCCTTGATCTTGCGCTCCAGATCCAGCCCGGTGTTGGCCTGGAAGGAGGAAATGCGCAGGTAGGCGTAGCCGGGTTCGAGCCGGCTCACGCGCACGCTGGAGACGCGGATCGTCTCGCGGGTGAGGGTGATCTGGAGCGGTTCGCGGCTGGCCTCGCGCATCACGGTCAGGCGCGTCTGGGTACCGATCTCGCCGCGCATGCTGTCGATCGCCGCGTCCACGCCGTCGGCGGTGATGGCCTTGCCGTCGATGGCGGTGATGACGTCGCCCGGGCGGATGCCGGCGCGCGCCGCCGGGGTGTCGTCGATCGGCGCGATCACCAGCAGGCTGCGGTCAGGCTGCTGGATCACTTCCAGCCCGAGGCCGTCGTAGGCGCCGCTGGCGGCTTCGCTGAGGGCGCGCGACTGGTCGGCGTCGAGGTAGGCGCTGTGCGGGTCGAGGTCGACCAGCAGGCCGCGAATCGCCGCGCGCATCAGGGTCGCGTCGTCGATGGGATCGACATAGCCTTCCTTGACCGCCCGGAATACCGAGACGAAGCGCCGGATCTCGTCCAGGCTGGCCGATTCGCCGTCGGCTTCCGCGTCCGCCCCGGCTGCCGGTTCGGCAGGCGCTTCGGCGAGCGCCGGGCGGACAAGGAAAAGCGGCGCGAACAGCGCCAGGGCGGTCCAACGAAGGAAAATGCGATTCATCGGCGAATTATTGCATGGCCGGCTGAACCGCACCGCGCGCGGCGCGCCTCAGCGGGCGCTGAACCAGCCGCGCGGATCGACCGGCCGCCCGCCCCGGCGCAGTTCGAAATAGAGCGCGGCGCGCGTCTGTCCGCCCGAACTGCCGGCGCTGGCGAGCACGTCGCCGGCGTCCACCCACTCGCCGACCTCGCGCTGCAGGCTGTCGTTCTGGGCGTACAGGCTCATCCAGCCTTCGCCGTGGTCGAGGATCACGATGAGGCCATAACCCTTGAGCCAATCGGCGAAGGCGACGCGGCCGTGCGCCACGGCGCGGATCGGGGCACCGCTCTCGGCGGCGATCAGCCAGCCGTGGCTGGTGCGACCGTCGGGCAGAGTGCCGCCGAAACCGACCAGCGTCTTGCCTTTCAGCGGTGCCGTGAGCCGGCTGCGGCGCTGGGCGAAAGGCTGCGTCGCATCGATCCGGTCGGGAATGTCGGCGAAGATGTCGTGCAGCCGTTCGAGCAGGCCGACCAGCGCCTGTTCGTCGCGGCCCAGCGCCTTGAGCCGGCTGTCGGTGTCCTTGAAGCGGGCTTCAAGCGCGGCCAGCAGCGCGCGACGCTCCTCGCGCTGGGCTTCCAGTCCCGCCAGCTGCGCCTGCTGCGCGACGCGGCTGGCGTCGAGCGCCTCGCGCTGGGCGTTGACCTGGCGCACCACGCCGGCCAGTTCGGCCAGCTCGGCCATCAGGCTGTCGATGCGGCTGACGCGATCGCGCTGGAAGTAGCGGTGGTAGGCCAGCACCCGCGCCAGCGATTCGATCCGGTCCTGCGCCAGCAGCAGCTTGAGTTGCTCGTGCCGGCCCAGCGCATAGGCCGAGCGCAGCAGCGCCGCCAGCGCCTCGCGCTGCGCGCCGAGGCGTGTTTCCAGGCCTTGGCGCGCGGTTTCCAGCTTCGCCAGCTCGAGCTCCTGCTCGCCGATCCGGGCATCGATCCCGCGCAGCGCGCGACTCTCGCGGTCGACCGCCTGATCGGCTTCGCGCAGCGTGCGCGCCGCGTCGCCGCGCTCGCCTTCCAGCGCCTGTCGCGCGGCACCCAGTTCGGCGATTTCCTTGCGCACCTGCGCGAGCTGGCGCTCGGCCTCGGCTTCACGCGCGGCGCGATCGTCCTGCGCCGGGGCCGCATCGGCGGCGAAGGCCGGCAGCGCGACGGCCAGCACCAGCGCGAAGCACGCGGCCAGCCGGAAGCGGGTGCCGGAGGCGGTCACGGGGTGTCAATCGGCTGGGTGCAGGAAGGTGACGAGGTTGTGTCCGCTCATTTCATCCGGCTGCGCGATGCCAAGAAGGTGCAGCAGGGTGGGCGCGACATCCTTGAGCGCTCCGTCATCGGCCAGCGTTGCGGGGCGGCCGGAATAGACCAGCGGCACCGGCCCGGTGGTGTGGGCGGTGTGCGGCTGTCCGGTGGCCGGGTCGCGCATCATTTCCAGGTTGCCGTGGTCGGCGGTGAGAATCATTTCGCCGCCGACCGCGCGCAGGGCGGCGAGGATTGCGCCGAGCGCGGCGTCGATGGCTTCGGCGGCGCGGATCGCGGCGGAAAGATCGCCGGTGTGGCCGACCATGTCGGGATTGGCGAGGTTGCAGATGATGACGTCGTGGCGGCGCTGTTCGATCGCCTCGACCAGCCTGCCGGTGACTTCCGGCGCGCTCATTTCCGGCTGCAGGTCGTAGGTGGCGACCCTGGGGCTGGGCACCAGCACGCGCTCCTCGCCCGGCCAGACCTCCTCGCGTCCGCCGTTGAAGAAGAAGGTGACGTGGGCGTACTTCTCGGTTTCGGCAATGCGCAGCTGGCTCATGCCGCGCGCGGCGAGGATCTCGGGCAGAGTGTTGACGAGCGACTGCGGACCAAAGGCCACGCGCGCCGGCAGGGTGACGTCGTATTCGGCCAGGCACACGAAGCGCGACAGCGCGGGCGAGTGCGGCCGGGGGAAGCCGTCGAAGTCCGGCTTCACGAACGAGGCCGTGAGTTCACGCGCGCGGTCGGCGCGAAAGTTCATGAACACCACCGCGTCGCCGTCGCGCATCGGTACCGCGCCCTCGATCACGGTCGGCTGCACGAACTCGTCGGTTTCTCCGCGCGCATAGGCCGCTTCCAGCGCCGCCACGCCGTCGTCGGCGTGCAGCGGCGACTGCGCACGGGCGATGGCCTGCCAGGCGCGCTCAACGCGATCCCAGCGATTGTCGCGGTCCATCGCGTAGTAGCGCCCGCTGACGCTGGCCACGTGCGCACCGGGCACCGCGGCGCAGCGCGCGGCGAGTGCCTCCAGGCTGGCGCGGGCGGATTTCGGCGGGGTGTCGCGCCCGTCGAGGAAGGCGTGCACGGCAATGCGCGTGACGCCTTGACGCCGCGCCAGATCCAGCATCGCGAACAGGTGCGCCTCGTGGCTGTGCACGCCGCCGGGCGAGAGCAGGCCGAACAGGTGCAGGGTACCGCCGGTCGCCTTCGCCGCGGCGCAGGCGCCGGTCAGCGCCGGATTGGCGAAGAAGCTGCCGTCGGCGATCGCCGCGTCGATGCGGGTGAGGTCCTGGTAGACCACGCGCCCGGCGCCCAGGTTCATGTGGCCGACTTCGGAATTGCCCATCTGCCCGTCCGGCAGGCCCACGTGCAGCCCGGAGGTGTGGATGAGGGTGTGGGGGCAGTCGCGCAGCAGCGCGCGCCAGTTCGGCAGCGTGGCCTGCGCCACGGCGTTGTCGCTCGGGTCTTCGCGATGGCCCCAGCCGTCGAGGATGAGCAGGAGCACGGGCTTGGGTCGGGACACGGCGTGACTTCCGGCAGTGAAAAACGGGCGCATGATAGCGGATGCTGGCGTTGCGGCCGGTTCAGGCCGCGGGCCGCAAACGCGAGGACACTGTCGCGGTGCAGCGTCACATCGGGTGTGGCGCGGCGTCGTTCGACGGGCGGTTTCCCCCAGATGAAAAGGAGTTTGATCATGCGCAGGATTCTCTTCGTGCTTGCACTCGTCGCCAGCCCGCTGGCGCTGGCGCAACAGGACGTCAGCAAGGTCAACGGCAGCATCCGCACCGAGGTCGGCGTGCGCTACGGCGACCTGGACACGGTGAACGGTTCGATCGAGGTTGCCTCGGGCGTCGTGGCGGGCGACGTCGAAACGGTCAACGGCCGGATCGAGGTGGCCGAGAACGCCCGCATTGGCGGCGCCGAGACGGTCAACGGCAGGATTTCCATCGGCGAGAACGTGGTGGTGGACGGCGACGTGGAAAGCGTCAGCGGCAGCATCACCGTTGGCGCGGGAAGCCGCGTGCGTGGCGACATCGAGGCGGTCAACGGCGGCATCACGCTGACGCGCGCCGAGCTGGGCGGCGGCATCGAGAACGTCAACGGCGCCATCACGCTGCAGGGTGCGACCGTCGCGCGCAGCATCGAGACGGTGAACGGCGACATCCTCGTGGGCCGCGACAGCGTGGTGCGCGGCGACATCATCGTGCGCCGCGCGCGCGGGATCTCGCTGGGCCGCAGCGCGCCGCCCAAGGTCACGATCGAATCGGGTGCCACGGTGGAAGGACGCCTGGTGTTCGAGCGCGAGGTGACGCTCAGCATCGCGCCCGATGCCAAAGTGGCCCACGCCGAGCCGGTCGAGCGCTGATCGGCCGCGCCGGTCGCGAAAGCCGCCTACAATGGCGGCTTCCGTTCCGGACATCCCTGGAGTTCTCCATGCGATTCCCCCTGCTGCCGGCCGTGCTGGCCTGCGCCCTGCTTGCCGCCTGCGGGCGGTCCGAGCCCGTTGCCACCGCGCCCGATCCGGCCGCCGTACCCGCGCCGACCCAGGCGACCGCACCGGCTCCGCACCAGTTCGATGCGGCGATCACCGCCGATGACTTCCTCGCCGACATCACCGCGCTGGCTTCGGATGAATTCGCCGGTCGCGCGCCGGGCACCCGAGGCGAAACCCTGACGGTCGAATACCTGCGCGACCGCTTCCAGGCCATGGGCCTCAAGCCCGGCAATGGCGACAGCTGGTACCAGACCGTGTCGATGGTGGAGACCACCGCCGAGCCCGTGGCCGCGACGGTCAAAGTCAGGGACAAGACCCTGGAGTGGGCCTTCGGCACGCAGTGGGTGACGGGTACCCGCAGCGGGCAGGCGGCGGTCGAGGTGACCGACAGCCCGATGGTGTTCGTCGGCTACGGCACCGTGGCACCGGAGGAAAACTGGAACGATTACGCCGGCCTCGACGTGAAGGGCAAGACCGTCGTGATGCTGGTCAACGACCCGGGCTTCCATGTCGATGATCCGGCCCTGTTCGGCGGCAAGCGCATGACCTACTACGGGCGCTGGACCTACAAGTTCGAAGAGGCCGCGCGCCAGGGCGCGGCGGCGGCGCTGATCATCCATGACACCGACGGCGCGGGCTATGGCTGGAGCGTGGTCGAAAATGGCTGGACCGGCGCGCAGTACGACCTGCCCGCGGCCGAGGATCCCGAGCCGCGCCTGCCGCTGCAGGGCTGGATCACCGGCGAATCCGCCCAGGACCTGTTCGCCCAGTCCGGCCTGTCGCTGGAAGCGCTGCGTCGGGCGGCCAGCAAGCCCGGATTCCGGTCCGTCCCCCTGCCTGCCACGCTCTCGGTCGCGCTCAAGAGCACGATCAAGGCGTCCGAGTCCAGGAACGTGCTCGCGCTCCTGCCCGGCACGGAGCGTCCCGACGAGGCCGTGGTCTACATGGGCCATTGGGACCACCTGGGCACCCAGACCGCTGCCGATGGCAGCGTGCAGATCTTCAACGGGGCGATCGACAACGCCTCGGGCGTGGCCGGCATCCTCGAGATCGCGGACGCCTTCGCGCGCGGCGGGCAGGCACCGAAGCGCTCGGTGTTGTTCGCGGCGGTGACGCTGGAGGAGTCGGGCCTGCTGGGCTCCAAGTACTACGTTGCGCATCCGACGTTCCCCATGCGCAACATCGCCGGCGTCATCAATATCGACGCCATGACCATCGTCGGGCGCACCCGCGACATCGTGGTCACCGGCTACGGTGCGTCGGAGCTGGAGGACATCCTGCGCCCGATCGCCGAGCGCCAGGGGCGCGTGCTGCACGGCGAATCCAGCGTGGAAAAGGGCTTCTACTTCCGCTCCGACCACTTCAATTTCGCCAAGGCCGGCGTGCCGGCGCTGTACGCCAGCGCCGGGCTGGACCACGTCGAGAAGGGCGAGGAGTACGGCATGGCGATCGCACAGGAGTACGGCGTCAACCGCTATCACAAGCCCGCCGACGTGGTCGACCCGAACTGGGATCTCTCCGGCGTGGTGGAAGACCTGGAGGCGCTGTACGCGGTGGGCCGCGAACTGGCCGATGGCACGGCCTGGCCGAACTGGTATCCGGGCAATCCGTTCCGGGCGGTACGCGACGCCGATCGCGCGCCCGCGCCCTCGCCGTAAACCCATCCCGCAAGCGCGGTGCCGATCCGGTGCCGCGCCCGTCGTCCGCCCGCGCCCCGTGCGCGGGCGCTTCTTATTCCGGCCCCGGAACATGCCGCTTTCCCACCTCCTCCTGACGCTGGCCGTGGTCGTGGTCTGGGGCACGAACTTCGTCGTGATCCGCTACGGGCTCGACGCGTTCCCGCCGCTGCTGTTCGCCACCCTGCGGTTTGCCTTCTCCCTCTTGCCTTGGGTGCTGCTGGTCAAGCGCCCGGCGGTGCCGTGGCGCTTCCTTGCCGGAAACGGCCTGTTTCTGGGTTTTGGCATGTTCGGCTTGCTGTTCATCGCGATGCGTGAAGACATCACCCCGGGCGTTGCCTCGATCATGGTCCAGACCCAGGCCTTCTTCACCATCGCCCTGGCGATGGTGTTCCTGCGCGAGCGCCTGCGCCGCTATCAGGGCGTGGGTCTGGCGCTGTGTCTGGCCGGACTGGTGGTCCTGTTCGCCAACGTGGACGGCTCGGTCACCACGCGCGGCTTGCTTCTCACTCTCGCCGGCGGGCTGTGCTGGGCGGTGGCGAACCTCATCGCAAAGCGCGCCGGCAGGGTCGACATGCTGGGCTTCATGGTCTGGTCCTCGCTGTTCGCGATCCCGCCTCTGCTGGCGTGCAGCCTGTGGCTGGAAGGCGCGGGTGCGATCGGTGCGACGCTCGCGGATGCGTCCTGGCCGGCGTGGGCGGCAGCGGTGTGGCAGGGCGTGGCCAATACCCTGTTCGGCTACGGCGCGTGGAACTGGCTGCTGGCGCGCCATCCGACCGCCGTCATCGCGCCGTTCTCGCTGCTGGTGCCGGTGGTGGCGATGCTGTCCTCGGTCATCGTGCTGGACGAGGCGTTGCCGCTCTGGAAGGTCCAGGCCATGGTGCTGCTGATGGCGGGACTGGCGGTGATCGCGCTGTGGCCCAGGCTCCAGGCAAGGCTCGCGCGGCGACCTGCCTGAGCCTACGTGCTGCGTCCATCGCCTGCCGTGGCCGCAGGCTTCAGCCCCGCCCGGCCTGCAATCCGCGCGCCTCGGGTGCCTTCGCAGGCAGCAAGCCACCGGGCCATCGTGCAGTGCAGCGTGCCCGATGCGCGCTTGGCCCGTAGGATGCGCACCCACAAGATGTGGGGAGGGAGGGACCCGCTTCGTTCGCGAAGCGGGTCTTTCTTTTTGTGCGTGGCGTGCGTGCCGCCGGTGCCGGTGGCTCTGCCGCGTGCCGCCGCAATCAGAGTTCGGGCGAAAGCGCCAGCAGGCCGAGCAGCGTATCGCGCAGGCAGACGCGCAGCGCGGCCAGCAGGTCATCGGCTTCGCGACTGCCGAACTGGGCCGGTGGCAGGTGCTCCAGGCGCTGCGTGGCGCCGGCCAAATCGGTCGCGCCCAGCGCCAGCGCGGAGGAGCGGAGGAAGTGGGCCGCCTGGTTGAGCTCTTCGCTGTCGCGCCGCTCGTGGCCCAGCTCGATGCGGCTCAGCAGGGCCGGCGCGTCGGCGATGAACAGTCGGATCAGGCGTGCGCTGCTGCCGGGCTCGCTCTCGTCGAGCATGCGCAGCAGCGCGAGGGCATCGGGGTCGAAGGTGATCGGCGTGCTCATCGTGCAGTGGGCCGGTATCCAGGGTCGCAGTGGCCCGCAGCATAGCGCGATGCCCGAATCGATGCGCGCCCGTCGCGGTCGTGGCGGGATGCAGCCCGGAGCGATCGGACGGATGCGCATCGTCCTGCCTGGATGGGGTAGGAGATTTCCTAGGCGCGGCCGCGGCTTTATCGCAGGGCGCTGCGCGTCTTCGTCCGATCGCCGGGCCGCGACGCTGGCGCGAGACTGTGTCCCGCCACCCTCCGGCTCGTCCGCCTGACGCCTTGCATGTCGAAACTCCTGCTCCTGCCGCTTTTCCGCCTCATGGCCCTGATGCTCTGGGCGACCGCTGCCGCCGCGGGTGGCGCACCCGACGCGGGGCCGGTCGACATCAATCATGCCGATGCGATCGAGCTGGCTGCGCGCCTGAACGGTGTCGGCCCGTCGCGCGCCGAGGCGATCATCCACTACCGCGAAACACAGGGCCCGTTCGATCACCCCGACGAGCTGGTCCGCGTGAAGGGCATCGGGCCCAAAACGCTCGAAAAGAACCGGCAGCGCATCCGCATCGGTCCCCCGGCCGACACCGCGCAGCCATAACAGCCCGCATCGCGCCCGGCTCCCCCGCTCCGGCGCGATTTTCCCCTCGCCCGCCGCGGCCCGCCCCGGCGGGTTTTCTCTGTCCGGCTTGGGAACCCGACGCGGGCGCGCTATCGTGCCGGCGGTGCGCCGCCTGGCGCGAAGCGATCGGATGGGCTCCCGTGAAGTATCTGCATGCGATGGTGCGCGTACGCGATCTGGATGAATCGCTGCGCTTCTACTGCGACGGGCTGGGCCTGCGCGAAATGCGGCGCATCGAAAGCGCGGCCGGCCGCTTCACCCTGATCTACCTGGCCGCGCCGGCGAATCCCGAGGCCGAGATCGAGCTGACCCTCAACTGGGACTCGCACGAGGACTACGGCAGCGCGCGCAACTTCGGCCACCTGGCTTTCGAGGTGGACGACATCCACGCCACCTGCGCGCACCTGATGGCGATGGGCATCGCCATCCACCGACCGCCGCGCGACGGCCACATGGCCTTCGTGCGTTCGCCGGACCTGATCTCGGTGGAGCTTTTGCAGAAGGGAACGCCGCTGCCGCCGGCCGAGCCCTGGGCCTCGATGCCCAATACGGGCAGCTGGTGAGCACGACCCGCGTCTTCATCGACGGCGCGCCGGCCGAAGTCGAGGCCCTGGCCGGATTCACGCGCACCGGCTATGGCCACTTCACCACGATGCAGGTGCGCCAAGGCGTGGTGCGCGGGCTGGATTTGCACCTGATCCGCCTGCAGCGCGCCACCCGCGCCCTGTTCGACGGGCGGCTGGATATCGAAGCGCTGCGCGGCGACCTGCGCGCGGCGCTGGCCGCAACGCCGGACGCTTCGGTGCGGATCAGCGTCGTGGCGGGCAACTGGAATGCGCGCGGCATGTCCGGGCCGGCGCGCATCCGCACCCTGATCCTTGTCGATCCGCCGGCTCCGGAGCCGGAGAAGGCGGTACGCCTGCGATCCTTCGTCCACGAGCGCTACCTGCCGCGGTTCAAGCATCTGGGCGGTTTCGAGCTCTTCCACCTGCGTCGCCAGGCGCGGATGCAGGGCTTCGACGACGCGGTGCTGCGCACCCGCGCGGGCTTCCTGTCGGAAGGGGCGACCTGCTCGCTCGGCTTTTTTTCCGGCGAGACGCTGGTATGGACCCAGGCACCGCAGCTCGACGGCATCACCCGGCACCTGTTGATGCAGTCCGACCCGCGCGCGCAGGTGCGCGAAATTTCCCCGGAAGACGCGCGCGGATTCGACGGCGCGTTCTGCTGCCACTCGGGCGGCATCTGGCCGGTTTCGCGCATCGACGAGGTATCGATCCCGGTGGACGCGGCGCGCATCGCGGCGCTGCGGGCGCGACTGGCGGAAATTCCGATGCAGCCCATCTGAGCGGGCCTGCGCGTCGGCGCGACCGGGTGCGCAGCGGCCTACAATGGCGGCTTTGCGCCGCGAGTCCGCCATGTCCAACCGAACCCTCGCGCTGGTCGAAAGCGCCGCCCGCCATCTCGTGCCCACCTACCGCCCGCGCGCCCTGGTGCTCGATCGCGGACTCGGCGCGCGGGTGTGGGACATCGAAGGCCGCGACTACGTGGACTTTTCCGCCGGCATCGCGGTCAGCGCCCTGGGCCACGGCGACCCGGACCTGCTCGCGGCCCTGCACGCGCAGGCGCAAAAGCTCTGGCACACCAGCAACGCCTTCCTCACCGAGCCGCCGCTGCGCCTGGCCGAGGAGCTGATCGCCGCCAGCGGCTTTGCCTCGCGCGTGTTCTTCTGCAATTCGGGCGCGGAAGCCAACGAGGCGGCGATCAAGCTGGCGCGCCGGTTTGCCGCCCGTGCCGGGCGCGGTCCGGAGCGGCGCGTCATCCTGAGCTTCGAGGGATCCTTCCACGGGCGCACGCTGGCGACCGTCACGGCGACGGCCCAGCCGAAATACCAGCACGGCTTCGAGCCGCTGCCGGGCGGGTTCCGCTACGCGCCGTTCAACGATGTCGCCGGCTTTGACGCCGCGTTCGGCGACGACGTGGCCGCCGTGATCGTGGAGCCGGTGCAGGGCGAGGGCGGCGTGGTGCCTGCCGCGCCCGGATTCCTTGCCCACCTGCGTGCGCGCTGCGACGAGATGGGCGCACTGCTGATCTTCGACGAAATCCAGACCGGCGTGGGCCGCAGCGGCAAACTCTGGGCGCACCAATGGGACGGTGTTGCGCCCGATGTGATGACCCTGGCCAAGGGGCTGGGCTGCGGCTTTCCGATCGGCGCACTGCTGGTGGCAGATGCCGCCGCCCAGACGCTGGATTTCGGCAGCCACGGCACCACGTTCGGCGGCAATCCGCTGGCCGCCGCGGTGGCTCGGGCGGCGCTGCGCAAGCTGTCCGCGCCGGAGCTGCTGGACAACGTCGAAGCGCAGGCGCAGGCGCTGCGCGATGGCCTGCATGCGCTGGACGAAAAGCATCAGGTGTTTGCCGAAGTCCGCGGTCGCGGGCTGATGCTCGGCGCCGTGCTGCGCCCGGAACATTCCGGGCGCGCGGCGGAGGTTCTCGATCATGCCGCCAACGCGGGCTTGCTGCTGCTCCAGGCCGGGCCGGACGTGCTGCGCCTGGTGCCGGCGCTGAACATCGGTGCCGAGGATGTGGCTGAAGGTTTGGCACGACTGGATGCGGCACTCGCTGCATGGCGAACATGAGATGCTCCCTCTCCCCCGCTCGCGGGGGAGAGAGACTCTATTTTTCCGGAGTATCGCCATGTCTCGATTTCTCACCTTGTTCCTGCTGCTGCTCGCTACCGCTGTCAGCGCCGAACCCCCGGTTTCCGTGGACGCGACATTGCGCGACCAGGTCATCGAATGGCGTCGCGATCTGCATCAACACCCGGAGCTGGGCAACGACGAAACCCGCACCGCGCAGAAAGTGGCCGACCACCTGCGTGCGCTCGGCCTGACCCCGAAAACCGGCATCGCCCACACCGGCGTGACCGCCGTGCTGAAGGGCGCAAGGCCCGGCCCGCGCATCGCGCTGCGCGCCGACATGGATGCCTTGCCCGTGACCGAACGGACCGGCCTGCCGTTCGCTTCCACTGTCCGCGGTGAATACCGCGGACAGCCGGTCGGGGTGATGCACGCCTGCGGCCACGACATGCACGTGGCGATCCTGATGGGCGTGGCCGATGCCCTGGTGGCGCGGAAGGACGAGTTGCCCGGTGAGGTGATGTTCGTGTTCCAGCCGGCCGAGGAAGGCCCGCCGGTGGCGGGCGAGATCGCCGGTGCCGAGCTGATGCTGGAGCAGAAGATCTTCGAAGAATTCAAACCGGACGCCGTGCTCGGCCTGCACGTCTGGGCCGGATTGCACGTCGGACAGATCGGCGTGCGCAGCGGCGGCATGATGGCCAGCGCCGACGAGTGGACGCTGACCGTGAAGGGCAAGCAGACCCACGGTTCGCAGCCCTGGGCCGGGGTTGACCCGATCACCGTCGCGGCGCAGATCCTGCTGGGCACCCAGTCGATCATCGCCCGCCAGGTGGACATCACCCGCTCGCCGGTGGTGCTGACCGCCGGCCAGTTCCAGGCCGGGGTGCGCTTCAACATCATTCCCGATGAGGCGACCCTCGTCGGCACGCTGCGGACCTTCGATCCGGCGCTGCGCGAGGACGTCATCGCGCGCTTCCGCAGCACTGCCGAGCACTTCGCCGGCGCTTCGGGTGCCAGCGCCTCGCTGGAGGTCGTCAACAACGCCCCGGCGCTGATCAACGATGCCGTTCTGTATCGCCAGCTCCTGCCCTCGCTCGAACGGGCGACCGGGGCGGGGAAAGTCGTCGAGATATCGCCGGTCACGGCGGCGGAGGATTTTTCCCACTTCGCCAACGCCTCGCGCGGGCTGTACTTCTTCGTGGGCAGCACCGCCGCGGACAAGGATCCGGCCACCATGCCGATGAACCACTCGCCCTTCTACGCCCCCGACGAAGGTGCCCTCGACGTGGGCCTGCGCGCGATGCTGCAGGCCACGCTCGACTTCCTGGGAGCGCTCTAGTTCGCGAAGCGGCGCTCGTCGCGCCCACGCAGGCGGGTGCCCAGCGGCTTCTGCGTGCAGCCGCAAGATAGGCTCGCCCGCGCGGCTTCCACCTGCACACGATCCCCCGGAGGCCCGCGCCGAACCGCCCCGGCGCTCAGGCCGCCGCGCCGTTCACCGCGGGGTGCCGCGCACCGCGGCTATCCACGCCAGCATCAGCGCCAGTGCGATCAGTGCCCAGGTGGCATTGGTCGGCACCGTCGTGATCGCGCGCGGCGTGACGACGGGCGGCCCGCCGCCCGCACCGGGTGCGATGAATCGACCGTAGGTGGCGAAGGCGCGGATGGGCAGGGTGGCGGTGATGGCGTGGGTGGTGGCGTCGATGGCCCAAACCCGGTCGGCGCTGATGTCTGCCACATAGAGGCGCGCATCGTCCGGCGTGATGGCAATGCCATACGGTTCGCCCGCACCTGTGGGCACGGTGGCGATCACGGCATGGCTGGTGGTGTCGATCACCGAAATGCTCGCGCCGAACTGGTTGGTCACATAGGCGCGCGCGCCCTGGTTGCTGAAGGCCACACTGTTGGGGTGGAGGCCGACCGGAATGGTCGCGATGACGGTCTGCGTGCCGGCATCGAGCACCGATACCGTGTCGCCCATGCGGTTGGTCACATAGACGCGGGAGCCGTTCGGATGAACCGCCACGCCGCGCGGATCGTTGCCCACCGGCACGGTGGCGATGAGGACGTGGGTGGTGGCATCGACGATGGAAACGGTGTTGTTGCCAGTATTGGCGACGTAGACCCGGTCGCCAGCCGGGTTCACAGCCACGCCGAACGGCGCGCTGCCCGCGCCCAGGGACACGCTGGCGAGCACGGTGAGGCTGGCGGTGTCGATGATGGCGAGAGTGCTGTCCATGAGGCTTGGCACATACACGCGCGTTCCGTCGTCGCTTGCCGCCACCGAGAACGGTGCCGCTCCGACCGGCACGCTGCCGATCTGGACATGGGCGTTGGTATCGAACACGGCCAGCGCCGCGCCGCCGGCGAGGGTGACGTAGGCGCGCGCCTGGTCGCGGCTGACGGCCACTCCCCAGGGCGAGGAGCCCGCGGCCATCGGGATGCTTGCCACCACCGCGTGGGTAGCGGTGTCCAGCACCCGCACGGTGTCGCCGTCCGGACCTTCGGCGAGGTAGGCGAAGGGTGCGGCCAGGGTGCCGGCGAACGGCGCGAGCGCAAGGCAGAGGGTCGCGAGAAAACGCTGGATCAGGAGGGGCATGGGGGATTCCTTCGAATGGGGCGGAAAACGCTGCGCTGTCGAACTCACGGCATCTCGAATCCGTCGCTGAAGATGTCTCCGCCGAGGATGGAGCTTCTGCAGCGGCTGAACTCGGAGGTGCCGCGATGCCAGAAGAACGTGCCGCCCGGGTCGCCGAGCAGGCGCGTGGCCGTGGCGGTGACCCAGCGCGGGGTGTTGAAGTAGCCGGTGCTGCCGGCTGGCGCGGTCAGCGCCGCGTTCGTGTAGGTCGTCGAGCCGTCGCCCACGCCGTCCCAGCCGTTCACGATCTGGGCGAAGGTCGAGCCCAGCCAATCCTCGCCCTGGCCCCAGAAGCCCATCGGTATGCTTCCGATCACCACGGGGTTGCACTGCGGCACGGCGTAGAAGTCGATCCGGTACCAGCCGTTGGACGAGGCCAGCGCGCCGCTGGCCTGTGCGGTGTCACCGCTGCCTTCCACCAGGGTAATGCTGGGCTTGTTCTGGTTGCCGTTGGCGGCGCTGGCGGGCGGATCGGAATTGTTGTCATCGAAGAAGCCGATGCCATCGTCGCCCAGGTCGATGCCGATGCCGGCGTTGTCGTGGAAGCGGTTGCGCCGGATGGTGTTGAAGGCCGAGGCAATCACCGCCACGCCGTCATTGCCGCTGAAGCCAATGCGGTTGGCATCCACCTGGGTGGCGCTGGATGCGTTGGCGATACGCACGCCATGCCCGCCGTTGCCGCGATTGGCGCATGTGCCTGCACACAATGCCGGGATGCCGATGCGGTTGTCGGTGATACGGTTGCCCACCGCATGGCTGCCACTTACTTCGACGCCGTGCAATGTGCTGTTGGCAATCACGTTGCCACGCACGATGTGACCGGGGCCGTGGATCAGGATGCCGCGTTCGTTGCCGCGCTGGTCGCCGCCGCTGAGGGTTCCGATGTAGTTGTTCTCGACGATGGCCGTGCCCGGCTGGGTGCTGCCGGAGCCCGAGATGCTGATGCCCGTGCCCAGTGCATCCACGATGACGTTGCGGTCTTGCGGCTCCGGCCCGCCGATGCGGACGCCTTGGGTACTGCCGCCCACGCGCACACCGGTGCCGCTGGGCAGGGCGGTGTAGCTGCCGAAGGTGCCGCCCACTTGCGAACCCGCCAGGCGATGGTCGCGCCCACCGGCGAATTGCGCTGCGGCAATCGAGTGGCCTGAAAACCCCAATCCCTCGATGCTCACCGTGGCGTCGGGTGAAGCCGTGGTGGCGACGTTCAGGCCGTAGGCGCCGGTGATCTGGTTGGCGCCATTGAGAACCACGCACAGTGTCGCATTGTTGCCGAGCACGGCACTGTTGCGGCTGGAGCCGGGTTGGGTATAGCCATCGATGACAACTGGCTCGGCGATGGTGGGCAGCAGCGAAGCCAGCGTGATGACGCGCGGGCAGGCACCGGAAATGTTGAAGTGGATCCGGTTGACGTTGGGTGCGGCATTGGCGTCGATCAGCGCCTGGCGCAGCGATCCCGCGCCGGTGTCATTGGTGTTGGTGACCGTCAGCACGGTGGCGGTGGAGCCGATGTCGGATTCGAATGCGCCGCGATCCGGGGCTGCGCCTTGCCAGCGCGTGTTGCCGGCAAAATCCTTCTGGCTGAGCAGATTGACATCGTTGCGCCCGCTGTTGATGCCTGGCGATGCGCCGCCCAGCCGCCAGTCATCGGTGGCCGGATCCACGAATTGTGGATTGACGTACTGGGACTGCATCGGAGCGGCAGCCAAGGGTCGATTGGCGTCCACGCCGTTGCCCAGGATGTTGTTGTAAAGGCGCGCGTCGATGTTCGGCACGGACGCACGCTTGCGCAGCCGGATGTCGCGCGTGTTGTCCCAGAACACGTTGTTGGTCACGAACATGCGCCAGGCATCGGTCTCTTCCGCGTCGGCACGGGTCACGCAAAGCGCACCGCTGCCGTTGTTCTGGGAAAAGGTGCTGTGTTCTATGCGGGCCGTCTCCATTCCATAGGATCGGATCTCGACCGCGCAATCGCTGAGCCAGCCACCGCCTGGATGGACGCCGCCGCTGTGGGTGATCAGGCTGTTGCGCAGGATCACCCGGCTCGCACCCAGTTGGGTGTGTCCGACGTGATCGAGCCAGACCCGCTCCAGGGTGAGGGTTTCATCGCTGATCAGGTACAGCGAGTTCAGGTTGCGGAGCGTCAATCGCTCGATCCGCAATGGCGCATCGGCCCTGAAGTTGCTGACGAACAGGTTGGTGCCGGTCAGCACGGTGGCAACAGGGTTTCCGCTGCGCGTGGTGCAGCCGCTGCCATAGCCGCCTTGAATGCTGATGGACTCCTCCACATCCGGATACGTGGGGCTGCCACCATTGCCATCGATGATGCTGCCGGTCATGTTCCAGGTGCCTGCCGTCATCTTGATCACGACAGCTTCGTTGGCGGCCACGGCCACCGCCGCATTGAACTGGGCCACGGTACTGACGCAGCGTTCTGCCGCCATCGCGCCGGGTGCAGCCAGGGCCAGCAGCAAAGTGAACGTGGCTGACCATGACGCGGCAGGGCGCAAAACAGTACGTACGGCGAACATGGCTAAATCCTTCGGAAGGTGGGCTTGCCGCTAACAACGCAGGTTCACCGGAAGTCGTGCCAGTTTTTTTCATGCCGCAACCCTGTGCTGCACCCTTCGGGCAGCGTTGCTGTGAAGAACGGCTGTCCTGCCGGCTTTTCAGAAGCCGCGTTCTTGTGGGAACAATTGATTTCGCGCAAGCGGCTTGATGTCGCGTCATTGCGGGTCAAGCCCGCAATGACGCGGAATAGGGGGCGTGAAAGCGGGCCCGCACGGGTGTGATGGCAAGCCTGTCCACGAGAAACAGGTGTTCCCGCGCAGCCTGCTATGAAAGCCCCGCCGAGTTCGACCGCTGCTTTGCCGCAAGACGGCGTGGGTGCTCGGGGCCGAGCAGGGCGGTTAGCATTTCAAGCTCTCGTTCGCGCCACTGCGCCACATCATCGTGGCCCAGCAGGGCGGCGGCTTCGGCGCGCAGGGTGAGGGTCTCGGCCAGCGCGTTGCTCGGGTGCGGATGGCGGCCGATGAGTTCGTCCAGGGATTCGTCCAGCATGGAAAGCGCGTCGGCATCGCCGCGGCGCAGGCGCGCGAAGGCGAGTGCGGCGCGAACCTGGAAGTAGTCGGCCTCTTCGCGGTTGCGTCGGCTGGCGAAATGGTCTTCCGCGGCGACGAGAACGTCGAGCGCTTCGGCATCGCGGCCTTGCGCCAGCAGGGTGAGGCCGAGCTGGGCTTCGGTCCAGCCCAGCTGGCTGGCGTTGGTGGCCGCGAAAGTGGCGCGGGCGCGCTCGGCCATCGCCGCGGCCTCGTCGAGCCTGCCGGCGTGGCGATACAGCAGGGCGAGCATGGTGCGGATGCTGGCGCTGATCGGGTGATCGGCGGGCAGGGTGCGTTCGGCGATGTCCAGTGCGGCGAGGCCTGTGGCATCGGCCTCGTCGAAACGTCCCAGGCCGAACAGGGCGTTGGCGCGGCCCAGGTGCAGCCAGGCCTGGCGCGATTCGGGAGCCTGCGGATCGAGCGCCAGTAGACGGCTGGCTTGCGCATAGGCGTGTTCGGCCTCGGCGTAGCGGTCGCGCCGGATGGCGGTGGCACCGAGATTGTTCCAGTCCACGGCCAGGCGCGGATCGTCCGGGCCGAGCAGGGTCTCGCGTTCGGCCAGTATCCGTTCGTAAAGCGCCTGGCTGGCGGGAAGGTCGCCGCTGAACTGGACGTTCTTGGCCAGTGTGGTGAGCGTGGCGATGCGGCCCAGGGCGAGATCGGCGCGCGGGCCGATGCGGTCGAAGATCGCCAATGCCTCTTTGCTGTCCGCCATCGCCGCCGCCAGTCGCCCGGTCGCGGTGTCGTGCATGGCCGAGTAATGCAGGCCATCAGCCAGCGCAGGCCAGGCGGCCTCGCCCAGGGTGCGCAGCTGCGCGATGCCGGCATCCAGCCGGGTTCGCCCTTCGTCGGCAGCGCCCAGTGAAATCAGGCCGTGCCCGATGGCGACCTGCAGTTCGGCCTGGGTGTCGGGTGCGTCGGTGAGTGCGTCGACGCGCAAGGCGGCGTCGCGGATGAGGTCCACGGCCGAGGTCTGCGCGCCGCTGCGCGAGAGCTCGGGATTGCCGGCCTTGAGCAGGGAAACCACGAAACGCTTGGTTTCCTCGGCCCGCCGAGCCTGCGCTTCGGCGCGCGCAAGGTGCTGCTCGGCCAGGGCGCGCTGGCGGTTGGCCTCGTGTGCCTGATCGCGCGCGATGCGCGCCTGCCACAGCGCGGTGCCGAAGCTGGCGACGAGGGCGATCAGGGCCAGCGCGGTCGCGGCGGCACCGAGGCGATGGCGCAGCACGAACTTGCGAATCCGATACCCGGAGGTGTCCGGCCGCGCGTTGATCGGGCGGCCGTCCAGATACAAGCCCAGATCCGCGCCGAGCGCGGCGGCGGAGGCGTAGCGGCGCTCGGGCTCGGGGCGCAGCGCAGCGAGCACGATGCGGTCGAGATCGCCCGCGACGAGCCGGGCCAGCCTCGCCGGTTCCGGTGCTCCCTCGCCCCAGCGCTGCGTCAGCTGCGTGGGCTCAAGCTGGCGCAGCGCCTGGCTGGGGCGGACCAGCGAGGCGTATTCGCCCCCGGCACCGACGCCGGTGGTGAGCCCGCGCTCGCGCCGATAGGGCAACTGACCGGCGAGCATTTCGTAGAGCACCACGCCCAGCGCGTGCACGTCGGTGGCGGTGCTGATCGCCTCGCCGTGGATCTGTTCGGGTGCGGCATAGGCTGGCGAGAGTGCGCGCAGGCCGGTGCGGGTGTGGTGCGCGTCGGGCGCGTCGTCGAGCAGCTTGGCGATGCCGAAATCCAGCAAATGCGGTTCGCCCTGTGCGTCCACGAGGATGTTGGAAGGCTTGAGGTCGCGGTGAACGACGAGCCGGCTCTGGGCATAAGCCACGGCATCGCAGACCTTGCGCAGCAGGGTCAGGCGCTCGCGCAGCGACAGCCCGTGCTCGCGCGCCCAGTCGGTGATCGGCGTGCCCTCGACATGCTCCATGACGATGTAGGGCCGCCCCTCGCCATCCATGCCGCCATCAAGCAGGCGCGCGATGTTGGGGTGGGCGAGACTGGCGAGGATGCGGCGTTCCTGCAGGAAGCGCTGCAGGATGTCCTCGCTGTCCATGCCGCGCTTGAGGCGCTTGAGCGCCGCGCGCTGGGTGAAATCACCGTCGTGGCGCTGCGCAAGAAACACCTCGCCCATGCCGCCGCGGCCGAGCGGTTCGATCAGCCGCCAGTGGCCGATGGTGACGGCGTCCTGCTCCGACGCGGCGTTGGACGTTCCGCCTTTTGATGCACTGGCCGATTGCTCCAGCGCCTCGTGCGCGAGTGCGCCCAGGCCGCGCTCGAACAGGCCCTCGCCGGATTCGGCGTTGAGCAGGGCGCGAAGCTCGCCGGCAAAGGCCGGATCGGCGCGCGCGATGTCATCGAGGCGCTCGCCCTGTTCGGCGGTATCGAGATCAAGCAGTTCGTCGAGCGCGGCGGACAGGCGATGCCAGTGCGCGGCGTCACCCGGCGGTGGCATGGGCCAGATCCCGGTACAGGAACGCCTTGGCCTTGCGCCAGTCGCGCTTGAGGGAACGCTCGGACCGATCGAGCACGGTGGTCATTTCGACAAAGCCCAGGCCACCGAAGAAATGCAGCTCCACCAGCCGCGCGAGGCTCTCGTCGAAGTGCTCCAGACGCTGCAGCGCAGCGTCCAGGCTCAGCAACTCGTCATCCTGACCGGCCAGCACGGCGGTCAGGGCCGGTTCGCGCACGTCATCCAGCGACAGCGGCGCGACCCCTTCCCCGCGCTTGGCGGCACCGCGCTTGCGCACGTGGTCGATGACGATCTGGCGCATCGCGCGCGAGGCCAGCGCGAAGAAGTGTCGGCGGTCGTTGGGTGCATCGTCGCCACGCGCCATGCGCAGGTACACCTCGTGCACCAGCGACTGCGCGTGCGCGATGTCGGTGCCGCTGCGCAGCAGGTGATGCTGCGCCATTCGGTGCAGATCGGCATAGACCGAATCGAACAGCCGCGCCTCGGCGATCTTGTCGCCAGAACGGGCAGCGGCGATCAGCAGGGTGGTGTCCACGGCAGGGTCCGGGGGAGGTCGCCGCATCATTCCATGCCGGAGGTCGCGATGCCAGAGGCGCCGGCATCGCGTCACTCGCGCGAAGGCAGCAGTCCGGCGACTTTGATTTCAATGATTCAATGGCGCTGGATCAAGAGTCCTTGGGGAAAGCGTCCCGTGGCAATAGCGGACCTTTTCGGAGGTCTCCAGAGTGACGAAGCTCTCGGCGTTCTTGTCGCTGCCACCTGTGGTCGTGCGCTATCGGAGGTCACGGCCTCAGACGGCCTTCGCTTCCGCGAATGCCTCGCGTGCCGCATCAAGCGTGGCGGCAATGACGTCTTCGGTATGTGCGCTGGAAAGGAAGCCGGCCTCGAACGCGGAGGGTGCCAGGAACACGCCGCGTTCCAGCATCGCATTGAAGAAGCGGTTGAACATCGGCACATCGCAGGCGGTAGCCTGGGCGTAGGTTTCGATCTTTTCGGCGGTGAAGAACAGCCCGAACATCGCGCCCACGCGGGTGGTGGTGAACGGCACGCCCGCGCCATCGGCCCAGGCTTGCAGACCGTCGCACAAAAGGCGCGTGCGGCGCGCCAGTTCGTCGTGGAAGCCGGGTGCCTGGACCAGCTCCAGCATCGCCAGTCCCGCCGCCATCGCCACGGGATTTCCCGAGAGCGTGCCGGCCTGGTAGATCGGGCCGGCGGGGGCGATCTGCTGCATGAGGTCGCGGCGCCCGCCGTAGGCGCCCACCGGCATGCCGCCGCCGATGATCTTGCCGAAGGTGGTCAAATCCGGCGTAACGCCGTAGTGCGCCTGCGCGCCGCCGAGCGCGACGCGGAAGCCGGTCATCACCTCGTCGAAGATCAGCAGCGCGCCGTGCTGGGTGCACAGCGCGCGCAGGTGCTGGAGATAGCCTTCGCGCGGCGGGATGCAGTTCATGTTGCCCGCCACCGGTTCGACGATCAGGCCGGCGACGTCGCCGCCCACTTCGTCGAGCAGGCGCGTGGCGGCCTCGAAGTCGTTGTAGGGCAGCGTCAGGGTGAGATCGGCCAGCGCTGCGGGCACGCCGGGCGAAGTCGGCGTGCCGAGCGTCAGCGCGCCCGAGCCGGCCTTCACCAGGAAGGCGTCGCCGTGGCCGTGGTAGCAGCCCTCGAACTTGACGATGCGCGAGCGCCCGGTGGCGCCGCGCGCCAGGCGAATCGCCGACATCGTGGCCTCGGTGCCGGAGTTGACCATGCGCACCATTTCCACCGAGGGCACGAGCCGGGCGATGGTTTCGGCCATCGTCACTTCTGCCTCGCACGGTGTGCCAAAGCTCAGGCCGTCCTTCACCGCGCGCTCGACCGCCTCGCGCACATGGGGATGGTTGTGGCCGACGATCATCGGCCCCCACGAGCCGACGTAGTCGATGTAGCGATTGCCTTCCACGTCCCATAGATACGGGCCATCCGCGCGCCGCGTGAAGAACGGTTCGCCGCCCACGGCGCGGAACGCGCGAACGGGCGAGTTCACGCCGCCGGGCAGGCGCGCGCAGGCGCGAACGAAAAGGTCGTGGTTGGAAGTCATGGCAAGGATCCGGCGGAAGTGGGGGTGTGGATCGAGCGCGGCGCAGTCGCGCGTCCCGAGCCGCCATTGTCGCGGCTCCCCGCATCGGCAGCCAGTGCGACGCCCGGGCGGCCATCGCCGCCGGGGACTTCATCGAGGAACAGGCGGGTCGCGCGGCGGAGGCTGGATGCGCGTGCGGATCTCCGGGGCAAGGGTCAGCACGTCACCCGGAACAAGCCCGAGTCGGCGCGCGTGTCCCGCATTGAGCTCAAGGACGAACCGCGCCGGCCCCAGGCTCGGATACGACGGGCAGGTCTGCGTGGTGCAGGGCGGCGCACCCGCCGCCACCGAGACAAACCGCAGTGCGCCGTCGAAGTAGAGGATGTCGAGCGGTATGCGCGTGTTGCGCATCCAGAAGGCCTGCGCCTCCTCGCGCTCGAACACGAACAGCATGCCGCGGTCGGCATCCATGCGGTCGCGAAACATCAGCCCGCGCTGGCGCGCCTCGTCGTCCATCGCCAGCTCCACGCCATAGCGCTGCCCTTTGAGTTCCACCCAGGGCGCACCGCTTGCTGCGCAGCCCGACAGCAGGCTTGCGGCAGCGGGCAAGGCAAGTGCAAGGGTCAAGAGTCGGCTGCGCCAGAACGTCATGGCATCCACCAGTTGGACAGGGAGTGATCGAAGATAGCCGATGTCCGCGGGGCACTGGAACGCCGCCTTCACTCCGGTGTGGCCCAGCATCGGCGCGCTGGGGGCCGAGGCGGATGTCGGATGTGTTGACAACCATGCGACATGGTGTAGGATGGCCGGCTCGCTTGGACGTTTTGCCCGCTCTGTGGGGCAGCGAAACGGACGCGCCGGGGGTCGGAGCGCAGGTGTTGACGGTTCCGGAAACTGGTGTAAGATGAGCGGCTCCC